>DASWWC010000024.1:0-43862 GCA_036401055.1 Roseateles sp. | reverse complement strand
CGCCGGGCACCACGCCGTCGCGCGCCGTCGCCAGGCCCTCGCGGCGCACCTGCTCGCACAGGTCCGCCGCCGGCAGCGGCACGCTCAGCCGGGCCGCGTCGTCCGGGCGCCAGGCCGCGAACAGCCGGCCGGATGCCGTGCCCGACAAACTCATCACCGTGCCGTGCCGCATGCTGATGTGCACCGGCGTAGGCCCCTCGGCCACGCGCACGATGGTGGGCCCGTGCGTGCCCCAGACGGCGATGGCCACCGTGTGGCCCAGCTGCTGCGCCAGCTCCTCGATGACCGGGGTGGCCAGCCGCACCGGGTCGTACTGCTGCAGGCTGATGAGGCCCAGCTGCAGCGCCAGTGGCCCCAGGCCATAGGGCCCGCTGCCGCCGTCCTGCTCCACCAGCCCCAGCTTGATGAAGCTGACCAGATAGGGATGGGCCTTGGCCGGCGTCATGCCGGCCTCGCGCGCCAGGTCCTTCAGCGCCATGGGCCGGCCGTGGTGGGCCAGCGCCAGCAGCAACTGGCCGCCCACTTCGATGCTCTGGATGCCCCGCGGTTCTTTCATGTGGAAAATTCTATATTGGTGAATTGATTTGGATTAGGTTAAATTTCAGGCCTGCCAGCTGGAGATGCCGTGACCACATCCCCCACGACCAAAGCCTTTGCCTCGCAGGCCGACCTGGAAGAAAAGCAGGTCACCTTTGAGCGCTTGTCCGAGCACGCCTGGGCCTACACGGCCGAGGGCGACCCCAACACCGGCATCGTCATCGGCCGGGACGCCGCCATGGTCATCGACACCCAGGCCACGCCGGTGATGGCGGCCGACGTGATCCGCCGCATCCGCCAGGTGTCGGCCGTGCCCATCAAGTACGTGCTGCTGAGCCACTACCACGCGGTGCGGGTGCTGGGCGCCAGCGCCTTCAAGGCCGAGGGGCTGGAGCAGGTCATCGCCAGCGAAGGCACGCTGGCCCTCATCAAGGAGCGCGGCGAGCAGGACAAGGCCAGCGAGATCGGCCGCTTCCCGCGGTTGTTCCGCAATGTCGAGTCGGTGCCGGCGGGGCTGACCTGGCCCACGCTGACGTTCAGCGGCCGACTCACGCTGGACCTGGGCGGCGTACAGGTCGAGATGTTCTCGCCCGGCCGCGGCCACACGGCGGGCGACACGGTGGCTTGGCTGCCGCAGGAGCGCGTGCTGTTCAGCGGCGACCTGGTCGAGTTCGACGCCACGCCGTACTGCGGTGACGCGCATTTCGCCGACTGGCCGGCGACGCTGGACGCCATCGCGAAGCTGGATGCGGCAGCGCTGGTGCCGGGCCGCGGCCCGGCGCTGAAGGGCGTCGAGCAGGTCAAGGCAGGCCTGGACGGCACGCGCGCCTTCGTCAGCGAGTTGTACGCGGCGGTGCAGGCGGGCGTGACGGCCGGCGAGGAACTTAAGGCGGTCTACCAGCGCACGATGGCGGCGCTGCGGCCGAAGTACGGCCACTGGGTCATCTTCGACCACTGCATGCCCTTCGACGTGACCCGTGCCTACGACGAGGCCGGCGGCACGGCGCACCCGCGCATCTGGACGGCCGAACGCGACGTTGACATGTGGAAGGCTCTGGAGGGGGCCTGAGCGTGGACCTGCCGCGCTACCCCTACCACCAGAGCCTGGAGCAGCGCGCCGGCCAGCCGCAGCGCCGCCCGGTGGTCATCGTCGGCGCCGGCCCCGTGGGCCTGACGCTGGCGCTGGACCTGGCGCGGCGCGACGTGCCCGTCGTCGTCATCGACGACAGCGACCGCATCGGCGAGGGCTCTCGTGCGGTTTGCTGGGCCAAGAAGACGCTGGAGGTGTTCGACCGCCTCGGTGTCGGCGAGGCCGTCGCGCGCGAAGGCGTGCGCTGGCAGCGTGGCCGGGTGTTCCACGGCGAGCGCGAGGCCTATGCCTTCGACCTGCTGCCCGAGGCGCACCACAAGATGCCGGCGATGGTGAACCTGCAGCAGGACCAGGTCGAGGCACGCCTCGTGCGCGCAGTGCAGCTGGAGCCGCGCATCGAGCTGCGCGGCCGGCACGAGCTGATCGGGCTGGAGCAGGACGGCGATGGCGTGACGCTGACGGTGCGCACGCCCGACGGCCTGTTCGACATGCGCGCCGACTGGGTCGTCGGCTGCGACGGCGCGCGCAGCCCCACGCGCACGCTGCTGGGCTTGAGCTTCGCGGGCCAGGTGTTCGAGGACCGCTTTCTGATCGCCGACGTGCGTCTGGCGCCCGGTGTGAAGCCGCGCGGGCTGGACCCGGCGACGCCCGAACGCTGGTTCTGGTTCGACCCGCCGTTCCACCGGGGCCAGTCCGTGTTGCTGCATGCGCAGGCGGATGGCCTGTGGCGCATCGACTTCCAGCTGGGGCGCGACGCCGATGTGGCGGCGGAGCGCGACCCCGAGCGCATCCGCGCCCGCGTCGCTGCGATGCTGGGCAGCGACGGCTTCGAGCTGGCCTGGTCGTCCATCTACCAGTTCTGCTGCCGGCGCGCCGAGCGCCTGCGCATGGGCCGCGTGCTGCTGGCCGGCGACGCGGCGCACCAGGTCTCGCCCTTTGGCGCGCGTGGCGCGAACAGCGGCGTGCAGGATGCCGACAACCTCGGCTGGAAGCTGGCCGCCGTCGTGAAGGGCGAGGGGGGGGATGTGCTGCTGGACAGCTACGAGTTCGAACGCCTGGAGGCGGCGGACGACAACATCGGCCACTCCACCCGGTCCACCGACTTCATCAGCCCCAAGAGCGCCATGAGCCTGCGGCTGCGCCGGGCCGCGCTGGACCTGGCGGCGCGCGCGGCGTTCGCCCGGCCGCTGGTCAACAGTGGCCGTCTGTCGCAGCCGACCGCGCATGTCGATTCGCCGCTGAGCACGCCCGATGCCGAGCCCTGGGCGACCGGCCCCGGGCCTGGCTGCCCGGCGCCGGATGCGCCGCTGGACCCGGGCTGGCTCAGCGAGCAGTTCGGCCAGTTCCTGCTGCTGTGCTTCGGCTGGGCCGCGCCGGTGGACGGCGTGCGCGTGCTCACGCTGCCGGCCGAGGGCGTGGCCGCCACGCGCTACGGCGCCGGGCCCGGCAGCGTCTACCTGATCCGCCCGGATGCCGTCGTCGCCGCGCGTTGGCACCGCTTCGACGCCGACGCGCTGCGCCTGGCGCTGGCACGCGCCCACGGGAGGCCCGAATGAGCCAATTGAACCTGACCCCAAATTTCGGGCCGGATCCGCGCGAGGGGGCCGACGCCTTCTACGCCGAACTCATCGCCGCGCAGGTCGGCCTGTCCGACGAAGCCGCCGCTGACTGGTTGGCGCGCCTCACGCTGATCCTGTGCAACCACATCGGCGACCGCGAGGTGCTGCGGCAAGCCTTCGCATTGGCTCACGAACCCCATGACTGAACTGACCGACCTGCAATACCTGACCGGCTTCGGCAACCAGCACAGCAGCGAGGCCCATGCCGGCGCGCTGCCCATCGGCCGCAACAGCCCACAACGTGCGCCGCATGGCCTGTACGCCGAGCTGCTGTCGGGCAGCGCCTTCACCGCGCCGCGGGCCGACAACCAGCGCACCTGGCTGTACCGCCGCCAGCCCTCCGTGGTGGTGGGCGGCTATCGGCCGCTGCCGCACGCGCTGTGGAAGAGCGGCGCCGCACAGGGCGAGTGCGCGCCGCCCGACCCGCTGCGCTGGGGGCCCACGCCGTTGGGCAGCGACGGCGACTTCATCGATGGCCTGCGCAGCTATGCCGTCAATGGCGAGCCCGGCGTCGGCGGCATGGGGGCGCTGGCCTATGTCGCGACGCGCGCCATGGGCCGCCGCGCGCTGGTCAATGCCGATGCCGAGATGCTGCTGGTACCGCAGCAGGGCCGGCTGCTCATCACGACGGAGCTGGGGCGGCTGGAAGTCGCGCCAGGCGCCATCGCGCTGCTGCCGCGCGGCATGGCCTTCAAGGTCGACCCGCTGGATGTGCCCGCGCGCGGCTACGTCTGCGAGAACCACGGCGCCGCTTTCCGGCTGCCGGAGCTGGGGCCCATCGGCTCCAACGGCCTGGCGAACCCGCGCGACTTCGAGGCGCCGGTGGCCTGGCATGAAACGGAAGCCGGCGACTACGAGATCGTCAAACGCTACGGCGGCCAGCTCTGGCGTTCGACGCAAGGCCACAGCCCGTTCAACGTCGTCGCCTGGCACGGCAACCTGGTGCCCTACCGCTACGACCTGGCGCGATTCATGACGATCAACACCGTCAGCTTCGACCACCCGGACCCCAGCATCTTCACGGTGCTGACCAGCCCCAGCGATACGCCCGGCTGGGCCAACGTGGACTTCGTCATCTTCCCGCCGCGCTGGATGGTGGCCGAGGACACCTTCCGCCCGCCCTGGTACCACCGCAACGTGATGAGCGAGTTCATGGGCCTGGTGCTGGGCCAGTACGACGCCAAGCCCGAGGGCTTCAAGCCCGGCGGCGCCAGCCTGCACAACAGCTACGTGCCGCACGGGCCGGACGCCGAGGCCTTTGACAAGGCCAGCGCCGCCGAGCTGAAGCCCCACAAGCTGGACGCCACGCTGGCCTTCATGTTCGAGACGCGCTGGCCCTTGAAGCCCACGGCTTGGGCCTTGAATGAAGCGCCGCTGGAGAAGACCTACGCCGACTGCTGGCGCGACCTGAAAGACCACTTCCATGCTTGACCACACCCACGACGCCGCGGCGCTCTCCTGGGTCGATTCCGCCAACGACCCGGCCACCGACTTCCCGCTGCAGAACCTGCCGTTCTGCTCGTTCCGCCGCGCCGGCACGCTGGAACCCTTCCGCGTCGGCGTGGGCATCGGCGACCAGATCCTGGACCTGGCCGGCTGGGGCATCACCGACCTGAACGCGCTGATGGCCCGCCCGAGCGGTGAACGCCGCGCGCTGCGCCATCGGCTGTTCGACACCTTGAAGGCCGGCGCGCCCGAGGTCGAGCTGGTGCCGCAGGCCCAGGCCGAGTTCACGCTGCCCTGCCGCATCGGCGACTACACGGACTTCTACACCGGCATCCACCACGCCCGTGCGGTGGGCAGGCTGTTCCGGCCGGACAACCCGCTGCTGCCCAACTACCAGTGGGTGCCCATCGGCTACCACGGCCGCAGCTCCTCCATCGTCGTCAGCGGCACGCCGCTGCGCCGCCCCCGGGGCCAGGTCAAGCCGCCGGACGCCGAGGTGCCGGTGTTCAAGGCCAGCGCGCGCGTCGACTGCGAACTGGAGCTGGGCCTGTTCGTGGGCCCCGGCAACGCCTTGGGCGAGCCCTTCGGCATCGACGAGGCCGACGAGCATGCGTTCGGCCTGACGCTGCTGAACGACTGGTCGGCGCGCGACATCCAGCCCTGGGAGTACCAGCCGCTGGGGCCGTTCCTGGCCAAGAACTTCGGCACGACGATCTCGCCGTGGATCGTCACGATGGACGCGCTGGCGCCGTTCCGCATCCCGTTCACGCGACCCGAGGGTGATCCGCAGCCGCTGCCCTACCTGGACTCACCCGCGCACCGCGCGAACGCCGCGTTCGACATCGGTCTTGAGCTTTGGTTCAAGACCCCTGCGATGGCCGAGGCGACATGCATCTCTCGCTCCAATCTGCGCCATGCCTACTGGTCGCTGGCGCAGATGCTGACCCACCACGCCAGCAACGGCTGCAACCTGCAGCCCGGCGACCTGCTGGGCACCGGCACCCTCAGCGGGCTGGCGCCCGAGGAGGCGGGCTCGCTGCTGGAGTTGACGGCCGGCGGCAAGCAGCCGATCACGCTGCCCAACGGCGAGCAGCGCACCTTCCTGCTGGACGGCGACCAACTGGGCCTGCGCGCCTGCGCCGAGAAGCCTGGCTTTCGGCGCATCGGCTTCGGTGCGTGCGACGGCGTGATCCTCCCCGCGACTTGAGGGGGCGGGCCGGGCGGCGCGCGGGAACCGAAAGGACGGTCGGTGGTACTCAGCCCACCGAGACCCCACACCGCCTGAAGGAGCACCATGGCCAGCCTGACCGAGAACTACAAGACCGCGATGAAGCAATTCACGGCGCTGACCAGCAAGGCTGCGCCGACGTTGAAGAGCAAGGGCCAGGAAAGCGGCCTGAAGAAGCTGCTGCTGGCGATGAAGAACGGCAAGACGCTGGAGCAGCTGCTGCAGGATTACGAGAAGGCCACGCAGGCCGTGGGCGACTGCAAGGACGACAAGCTCAAGAGCCTGCCCGGTCTGCTGAAGACGGCCGACACAGCGCTGGACAAGCTCAACGACGGCCTGAAGAAGAACATGGCCGAGTACGAGGCTCGCGCACGGGAACTGGGGCCGACCGATGCAGAGTTGAAGGCAGGCTTCGAGATCCTGGCGCAGCGGCTGGATGCGCTGCGCAAGTACGCCAAGTCCAACAGCGTGCAGGTCGCGGCCATTGCGGCCAAGCGGCTGGGCAAGGGCGAGTCGGGTCAGGACAAGCTCAGCAAGGACTTGAAGATCGTCTATCTCGGCATGAAGAAGGGCGCGGCAGAGTTCGAGGCTGCGCTGAAGCAGTTCCTGGCCAAGCCCACGGAGCAAAACCTCAAGGAAGCGCTGTGCTCCAGCACGCAGGCGCGCTCCATCTCGGTGGCGGTCACGCACTGGAAGAACGCCGTCATGAAGGCGTCGCCTGGCCTGGCCGACAAACTGCGTGCCGACCCGGTGCACTTGCTGACCCACATCAACGATCCGGCGCAGAACAAGGACATGACCTTCTGGGAGGCCAAGTTCTCGATGAAGCAGGAGGGCTGGGAGGGGCGCGCCAAGACCCAGCTCAAGAAGTACCTGGACCAGGTCAAGAACTGGCGCCTCATGGCCGATGAGATCAAGGCCCTGACCGAATAGCCCGGCACCGGCGCTGGCACCGACGCCGCCCGTGCAGCCGCACCGGCGGCGTTGTCGTTTCCGGGCCCTGTCGGGCTGCAATGCGGGGCGTGTCCATCCTGGTTTTGTGCATGGCCGGGTTGGTTTGGTACGCAAAAGGTGCCTGACGCACGATTGCGAGGCGTTGAATCCTGGTTTGGTGCGCATGTCAGGCGACTCTCGGGCTCTGGCGGGTGTGATGGACCTCACGAAGCTGGCACGGCGCTTGCGCTGGTTGCTTCGGCTGTTCGTTCTTCCTCACATCCAACCTGGAGGCTTATCCGATGCTTCGCCGTTCCGCCCTGGCCCTGGCTGCCGCCGTTTCCCTGCTTCCCACCGCTGGCTTCGCTGCCGACACCATCAAGGTCGGTGTGCTGCACTCGCTGTCGGGCACCATGGCCATCTCCGAGACCGTGTTGAAGGACACGGTGCTGATGGCCATCGACGAGATCAACGCCAAGGGTGGCCTGCTCGGTAAGAAGCTGGAGCCGGTCGTCGTCGACCCTGCCTCCAACTGGCCGCTGTTCGCCGAGAAGGCCAAGCAGCTCATCTCGCAGGACAAGGTCGCCGTCGTGTTCGGCTGCTGGACGTCCGTGAGCCGCAAGTCGGTGCTGCCGGTCTTCGAGCAGACCAACTCGCTGCTGTTCTACCCCGTGCAGTACGAGGGTGAAGAGCTGAGCAAGAACGTGTTCTACACGGGCGCCGCGCCCAACCAGCAGGCCATTCCTGCCGTCGAATACCTGATGAGCAAGGACGGTGGCGGCGCCAAGCGCTTCGTGCTGCTGGGCACCGACTACGTCTACCCGCGCACCACCAACAAGATCCTGCGTGCCTTCCTGAAGTCCAAGGGCGTCGCCGACGCCGACATCATGGAGGACTACACCCCCTTCGGCCACGCTGACTACCAAAGCATCATCGCCAAGATCAAGAAGTTCTCGGCCGAGGGTAAGAAGACTGCCGTCGTGTCGACCATCAACGGCGACTCCAACGTGCCTTTCTACAAGGAACTGGGCAACCAGGGCCTGAAGGCGACGGACGTGCCGGTGGTGGCGTTCTCGGTCGGTGAGGAAGAGCTGCGCGGCGTGGACACCAAGCCGCTGCAAGGCCACCTGGCCGCCTGGAACTACTTCATGTCCATCAAGTCGCCGGCCAACGATGCGTTCACGAAGAAGTGGGCGGCCTACGCCAAGGCCAAGAACATCGCCGGCCACAAGGACAAGCCACTGACCAACGACCCGATGGAAGCCACCTACATCGGCTTCAACATGTGGGCCCAGGCCGTTACCAAGGCCAAGAGCACCGACACCGACAAGGTCATCGCCGCCATGGCCGGCCAGACCTTCACGGCACCGTCGGGCATCACGTCCAAGATGGACGAGAAGAACCACCACCTGCACAAGTCGGTCTTCATCGGCGAAGTGAAGGCGGACGGCCAGTTCAACGTGGTGTGGAAGACGCCTGGCCCGGTCAAGGCTCAGCCGTGGAGCCCGTACATCCCGGAAAACAAGGGCAAGAAGGACGAGCCCGCGAAGTAAAGACCACCCCCTACCGCGGCGAAGCCGCGGCCCCCTCAAGGGGGCACTGCCAGTGGACCGGCAAAGCCGGATCCACGGCAGTCGCTGGAAGGACGCGCGTGCTGCGCACGGCGCTTGTTGGTGTTCGGCTGGGTTCTCATGATCAAGCGACTTTTATTGGGATGCCTGCTGGCGTTGAGCGGCTGGTCGGCTTGGGCGCTGTCGCCCGAGCTGGCCCATCGCATCGCCGCGGGTGAGAGCGACGACCGCGTGGCGGCGTTGCAGCAGGCGCTGGCCGCGGGCGATGCGTCGCTGGGCCCCTACCTGCGGGCGTTGCAGGACGGCCGCGTGCGCATCAAGGCCGGCCAGGCCATCGTCATCGCCGAGGGCGCCGAGGCGCCGGCCGATGCCGAGGAGCCGATGCTCAACAACCGCATGCGCCGCGAGATCGACGCGGCGCTGGCCGGGCTGGACCTGTTGTCCACCGACCGCGACACCCGCGCCCAGGCGCTGGCGACGCTGCGCGAGGATGCCGACGCGTCCAAGCTGCCGCTGTTCGAGAAGGCGCTGTCCGTCGAAACCGACGGCAAGCTGCGCGAGCAGCTGAATGCGCTGGTGGCCGGCGCCAAGCTGTCGTCCGCCGATGCGGCGCAGCGCAAGGCCGCCGCGACCGAGCTGGCCGGCAGCGCCGACCCCGCCACGCGTGCGCTGCTGCTGGAAAAGCTCGGCAGCGAGACCGACCCGGCCGCCAAGTCCGCGATGCAGAAGGCCGTCAACGACATCGGTGACCGCCTTGCCTGGGGCGAGCGCGCGCAGCTGCTGTTCTCGGGCCTGAGCCTGGGCTCCGTGCTGCTGCTGGTGGCGCTGGGGCTGGCCATCACCTACGGTCTGATGGGCGTCATCAACATGGCCCACGGCGAGCTGCTGATGGTGGGCGCGTATGCGACCTACCTGGTCCAGCAGGGCTTCCGCGCCTGGGCACCGGCGGCTTTCGACTACTACCTGTGGCTGGCGCTGCCGGCCAGCTTCCTCGCCGCCGCGCTCGTCGGTGCGGCGATGGAGCGCAGCGTGATCCGCTGGCTGTACGGCCGGCCGCTGGAAACGCTGCTGGCCACCTGGGGCATCTCGCTGGTGCTGATGCAGGCCGTGCGCACGCTGTTCGGCGCGCAGAACGTGGCCGTCGAGAACCCCGCCTGGCTGTCGGGTGGCTGGGCGCTGCTGCCCAACCTGACGCTGCCGTACAACCGCCTGGCCATCCTCGTGTTCGCGGCGCTGGTGCTGGTCGGCATGGGCGCGCTGCTCGCCAAGACGCGCCTGGGCCTGATGGTGCGTGGCGTCACGCAGAACCGCCGCATGGCGGCGTGCGTGGGCGTGAACACGGCCAAGGTCGACACGATGGCATTCGCGCTGGGCTCGGGCATCGCTGGCCTGGCGGGCTGCGCGCTGAGCCAGATCGGCAACGTGGGGCCGGACCTGGGCCAGAGCTACATCGTCGATGCCTTCATGGTGGTCGTGCTGGGCGGTGTGGGCCAGCTGGCCGGCACCGTCTACGCCGGCCTGGGCCTGGGCGTGCTGTCCAAGCTGCTGGAAGGTTGGCAGGGCGCGGTGCTCGCCAAGATCGCATTGCTGCTGGTGCTGGTGCTGGTCATCCAGAAGAAGCCGCAAGGCCTGTTCGCACTGAAGGGCAGGTCAGTCGAATGAAGAAGACGCTCCTCATCGCCATCGCAGCGCTGACGCTGCTCGTGCCATTCCTGCACCTGGCCTTTCCCGCGGGGCACCCGCTGCACCTCAGCGAGTTCTACGTCAGTCTGCTGGGCAAGTTCCTGTGCTTCGCCATCTGCGCGCTGGCGCTGGACCTGATCTGGGGTTTCGGCGGCATCCTGTCGCTGGGCCACGGCCTGTTCTTCGCGCTGGGCGGCTACGGCATGGGCATGTACCTGATGCGCCAGATCGGCCGCGACGGGCAGTACCAGTCGGACCTGCCGGACTTCATGGTCTTCCTGAACTGGAAGGAGCTGCCCTGGCACTGGGCGCTCAGCGACTCGCTGGTCGGCCAGATCTTCCTGGCGCTGGCCGTGCCTGGCCTGGTGGCCGCCGTGTTCGGCTACTTCGCGTTCCGCTCGCGCATCCAGGGCGTGTACTTCTCCATCATCACGCAGGCGCTGGTGGTGGCGGCCATGCTGCTGTTCTTCCGCAACGAGACGGGCTTTGGCGGCAACAACGGCTTCACCGACTTCAAGCGCATCGCCGGCATGCCGCTGAACACGCCGGGCATGAAGGTCGGGCTGTGCGTGGCCAGCGGTGTCGCGCTGATCGGCTGCTACCTGCTGGCCAAGTGGCTCACGCAAAGCCGCTGGGGCCGCGTGCTGCAAGCCATCCGCGACGCCGAAGGCCGTGTGCGCTTCCTGGGCTACGACCCGGTCGCCTTCAAGCTCAGCGCCTACGTCATCTCCGCGCTGATGTGCGCGCTGGCCGGCATCCTCTACGTGCCGCAGGTCGGCATCATCAACCCCAGCGAGATGAGCCCGGCGGCCAGCATCGAGATGGCCATCTGGGCGGCCGTCGGTGGCCGCGGCACGCTGATCGGCCCGGTGCTGGGCGCCTTCTTCGTCAACGGCACCAAGTCCGTCTTCACCGTCTGGTGGCCCGAGGGCTGGCTCTACGTGCTGGGCGCGCTGTTCATCGCGGTGACGCTGTTCCTGCCGGCCGGCCTGGTCGGCCTCGTGAAGAGGTTCAAGAAATGACGCCGGAGCTTCTCGAAGCAGGCAGTGAGGCGCGTTCGCGCGCGCTGACGCGCATCGCCACGTCCGGCGAGCCCGTGTTCAACCAGGGCGTCGCGCTGTATGTCGAGGACCTGAAGGTCGCGTTCGACGGCTTCCAGGCGCTGGGCGGGCTGTCGTTCACCATCGGCGTGGGCGAGCTGCGCTGCGTCATTGGCCCCAACGGCGCCGGCAAGACGACGACGATGGACTGCATCACCGGCAAGACCCGGCCCGACAGCGGCCGGGTCTACTTCGGCAGCAACCTCGACCTGCGCCAGATGAGCGAGCAGCAGATTGCCCGCGCGGGCATCGGCCGCAAGTTCCAGAAGCCCACCGTGTTCGAGGCGCTGACCGTCACGGAGAACCTGGAGCTGGCGCTGGCCGGCGACCGCCGCGCGCGCTTCGCGATGCGCGCCAAGCTCAGTGGCGAGCAACGCGACCGCCTGGGCGAACTGCTGAAGACCGTTCACCTGACCGATGAGCGCGAACGTGTCGCCGGCCTGCTGAGCCACGGCCAGAAGCAATGGCTGGAGATCGGCATGCTGCTGGCGCAAGACCCAAAGCTGCTGCTGCTGGACGAACCCGTCGCCGGCATGACCGACGAAGAGACCGAGCGCACCGCCGAGCTGTTCCTGAGCCTGGAAGGCAAGCATTCGCTGGTCGTCGTTGAGCACGACATGAGCTTCGTCGCGACGCTGGCCGGCGCGCACCGCACGGTCACGGTCCTGCACGAAGGCAAGACGCTGGCCGAAGGCACGATGGCGACGGTCCAGTCGGACGAGAAAGTGATCGAGGTGTACCTTGGCAGATGACATCCTGAAGGTCCAGGACCTGCACAAGCACTATGGCGGCTCGCACATCCTGCGCGGCCTGAGCTTTACTCTGAAGCCGGGCGAGATCACCGTTGTCATGGGCCGCAACGGGGTCGGCAAGACCACGCTGCTGAAGAGCCTGATGGGCGTCGTGCCCGTCACGTCCGGCAGCATCACGCTGGCCGGTGAGAACATCGACAAGCTCAAGACCCACCAGCGCGTGCGCGCCGGCTTGGGCTACGTGCCGCAAGGCCGCGAGATCTTCGGCCGGCTCACGGTGATGGAGAACCTGCAGATGGGCCTGTCCAGCCAGCCGGCCGGCACGCCGCTGCCGGCGGAGCTGTTCCAGCTGTTCCCCGTGCTCGACAAGATGCGCTCACGCCGGGGCGGCGACCTCTCCGGCGGCCAGCAACAGCAGCTTGCCATCGCCCGCGCGCTGGCGCCGGGGCCGAAGGTGTTGCTGCTGGACGAACCCACCGAAGGCATCCAGCCCAACGTCATCCAGGACATCGGCCGCGTCATCAAGCACCTGGCCCACGACAAGGGTCTGTGCGTGGTGCTGGTGGAGCAGTACTACGACTTCTGCGAGGAACTGGCCGACCAGTACCTGCTGATGCAGCGCGGCGAGATCGTCATGCGCGGGCGCGGCCCGGACATGGCGGCGGATGGGGTGCGGGAGCGGCTGGCGATTTAAGCGCTGACCCGGGTCTGTGCCGGTGCAGTCCGCGCAATCGGCAGTGCGGCCAGCAGGCCCAGCGCAATTCCAAGGCCGTCCGCGACCACGTCCTGCCAGTCGGCCTCGCGCGGCGGCAAGAAGCTCTGCGCGACCTCGATGCTCACGCCATAGGCCAGCAGGGCCAGCACCAGCCAGCCCCACAGCCGCGGGCGCGGCCACAGCGCCCAGACGCCGACGAACGCCAGCGTCGCGAACGCGAGCAGGTGGTTGGCCTTGTCCCAGCCGGTGTCGGCCGTTTTGGGCGGCACAGGCGACAGGGCCAGCCAGGTGATGGCGACGGCGAGGGCGAGCAGCAGGGCTCGCCAGAGTGGGCGCCTCTCGGGCGCGGTGCAGAGCAACAACAGGCGGGACATGGCGGTCGCATTGTGGCCGGGCGGGTCCTCCCGTACATTGCCTGCATCCATACCTGTGCGGGGAGAGAACAAGATGGCATCCATCCAGGCTTGGTCCTTGGTCGGCAGCCTGCTGCTGGGTGCCCTGCTGGGAGGCGGCGCGGTGCTGGCCTGGCTGTCGCGGCGCATGAAACTGGTGCAGCAGCGCCTGGAGCATGTGGAGCACACGCGCCAGCAAGGCGCACAGCAGCTGACGCAAGCGCGCAAGCAGATCGAGCAGCTGCAGAAGGATTGCCACGAGCTGCGGCTGGCGGTGCGGCCCGCGGCGCGACCCGCGCCCGCGCCGGTCGTGCCTGAAGACCCGGCCGAGGCCGTGCGCCGCCACGCCGAGGCCTTGCTGAACCCGGCCGCGCGCCTCGACCCCACGGCGCAGGCTTTCAAGGACACGGTGGTGCTCAAGCGCGGCGAGTGAGCCGGCACGCCTTGTCACTGCCGGGACAAGACCGCGCGACGCGCGCTGCCTAGAATCGAACGATCGTTCTATTTCTGGGTGGGCTGCAGGAGACGCGGCTTGCCCGCCAACCCGAGGTCGTGCCCATGACAGCCCACTACGAAGCCCGCGGCCCCGTTGCCGTGATCACGCTCGACAACCCGCCGGTCAACGGCCTGGGTTTTGCCACCCGCGCGGCCTGCGCGGCGGGCGTGGAGCGAGCAGAAGCCGATCCGGCCATTACGGCCATCGTCATCACCGGCGCGGGCAAGGCGTTTTCGGGCGGTGCCGACATCAAGGAGTTCGGCAGCCCCAAGGCGCTGGCCGAACCCAATCTGCTGAGCCTGATCGCGGTGGTCGAGAACAGCAGCAAGCCCGTCGTCGCGGCCATCCACAGCGTGTGCATGGGCGGTGGCCTGGAGTTGTCGCTGGGCTGCCACTACCGTGTCGCGCAAAGCGGCACCAAGGTCGCACTGCCGGAAGTGAAACTGGGCCTGCTGCCCGGCGCCGGCGGCACGCAGCGCCTGCCACGCGCGCTGGGCGTGGAGCCCGCACTGAACATGATCGTCAGCGGCGAGCCGGTGGAGGCGCAGATGCTGGCCATGTTTCCGGGCCAGAAGCTGTTCGACAAGATCGTCGATGCCGACGTTGTTGATGCGGCCGTCAAGTTCGCCGAAGAGGTGTCGGAAAAGCGTCCGCTGCCCAAGGTGCGTGACCTGAAGGCCAAGCACCCGAACGCCGACGCCTACTTCCAGTTCGCCCGCAACATGGTGGGTGGGATGTCGAAGAACTTCCCGGCGCCGCTGCGCTGCCTGGAAGCCGTGGCCGGTGCGGTGAAGCTGCCGTTCGACGACGGCATGCGCGCCGAGCGCGAAGGCTTCGCGGCGCTGATGCTGACGCCCGAATCGAAGGCGCTGCGCCACCTGTTCTTCGCCGAGCGCGTGGCCTCCAAGATTTCCGATGTTCCCGAGGACACACCGCTGCGCACAATCGCCAAGGTCGGTGTCATCGGCGCCGGCACGATGGGCGGCGGCATCTCGATGAACTTCCTGAACGCGGGCATCCCGGTCACCATCCTGGAAACCAAGCAGGAAGCCCTGGACCGCGGCGTCGCGACGATCAAGAAGAACTACGAAGCCCAGGTCAAGAAGGGCAAGCTGAAGGAAGACAAGTACGCCCAACGCATGGCGCTGCTGAGCACGACGCTGAGCTACGACGACCTGAAGGATTGCGACCTCATCATCGAGGCCGTGTTCGAGGAGATCGGCGTCAAGGAAGCCGTGTTCAAGCAGCTGGATGCCGTGGCCAAGCCCGGCGCCATCCTGGCCTCCAACACGTCGACGCTGGACGTCGACAAGATCGCGTCGTTCACCAAGCGTCCGCAGGACGTCGTGGGCATGCACTTCTTCAGCCCGGCCAACGTGATGAAGCTGCTGGAGGTGGTGCGTGGCAAGGCCACGGCCAAGGACGTGCTGGCCACCGTCATGGCTGTGGCCAAGAAGATCAAGAAGACGGCCGTCGTGTCCGGCGTCTGCGATGGCTTCATCGGCAACCGTATGATCGAGCAGTACAGCCGCCAGGCCGGCTTCCTGCTGGATGAGGGCTGCAGTCCGCAGCAGGTCGACAAGGCGGTCGAGAAGTTCGGCTTCGCGATGGGCCCGTTCCGCATGGGTGACCTGGCCGGTAACGACATCGGCTGGGCCATCCGCAAGCGCCGCGCCGTCGAGCGCGCCACCATGAAGTACTCGGCCAGTGCGGACCGCCTGTGCGAGCTGGGCCGCTTTGGCCAGAAGACCGGCGCCGGCTGGTACGACTACCTGCCCGGCAAGCGCGATGCGATCCCGTCGCCGGTCGTGGAAGAGATGCTGGCCAAGCACCGCGAGGCCATCGGTGCGAAGAAGCGCGACATCAGCGACGAAGAGATCGTGCACCGCCTGGTGTTCGCGCTCGTCAACGAGGCTGCCCATCTGCTGGAAGAAGGCATCGCCCAGCGCGCGTCGGATGTGGACATGGTCTACCTGACCGGCTACGGCTTCCCCATCTTCCGCGGTGGCCCGATGTGCTACGCCGACACGGTGGGCCTGTTCAACGTCGTGCAGGCGATGAACCGCTTTGCCAAGAACCCTATGGACGACGGCGAGTTCTGGAAGCCGGCACCGCTGCTGGCCCGACTGGTCGCTGAAGGCAAGTCCTTCACCTGATCGCCGCCCGCACACGAACTAGGACCAAGACATGAGCAACGCACTGATCGTCTCCACCGCCCGCACCCCGCTGACAAAGAGCTGGAAGGGCGCGTTCAACATGACCCACGGCGCGACGCTGGGCGGCCATGCCGTCAAGGCGGCCGTCGAGCGCGCCGGCATCGAGGCGGCGGCCATCGAAGACGTGCTGATGGGCTGCGCCAACCCCGAAGGCGCCACCGGCGCCAACATCGCGCGCCAGATCGCGCTGAAGGCCGGCCTGCCCGTCACGGTGAGCGGCGTCACCATCAACCGCTTCTGCTCCAGCGGCCTGCAGACCATCGCGATGGCCGCGCAGCGCATCATCGCGGGCGAGGGTGACGTCTATATCGCTGGCGGTGTGGAAAGCATTTCCTGCGTGCAGCAGGAAATGAACAAGCACATGCTTGCCGACCCGGCGCTGTTGAAGATCAAGCCCGAGATCTACTGGAACATGCTGCAGACTGCCGAGAACGTGGCCAAGCGCTACAACATCTCGCGCGAGCGCATGGACCACTACGGCGCCGCCAGCCAGCAGAAGGCCTGCGCCGCGCAGGCTGCCGGCCTGTTCAACGACGAGATGATCTCGGTGACGACCACCATGGGCGTGGCCGACAAGGTCATGGGCCTGATGAGCAAGGAAGTGACCGTCAGTGCCGACGAAGGCCTGCGCGAAGGCACGACCTACGAAGGCATCAAGGACCTGCGCTCGGCCGTGCCCGGCGGCCTCGTGACGGCCGGCAACGCCAGCCAGTTCAGCGACGGCGCTGGCGCCTGCGCGCTGGTCAGCGAGCAGTACGCATCCACGCACAACCTGAAGCCGCTGGGCCGCTTCCTCGGCTTCGCGGTCGCTGGCTGCGAGCCCGACGAGATGGGCATCGGCCCCGTGTTCGCGGTGCCCAAGGTGCTGAAGAAGCTGGGCCTGACGGTTGCCGACATCGACCTGTGGGAGCTGAACGAGGCCTTCGCCGTGCAGGTGCTGTACTGCGCCGACACGCTGGGCATCCCGATGGATCGCCTGAACGTCAACGGCGGCGCGATTGCGGTCGGCCACCCGTATGGCGTGTCGGGCCAGCGCCTGACAGGCCATGCCCTCATCGAAGGCAAGCGCCGCGGTGCCAAGCGCGTCTGCGTGACGATGTGCATCGGCGGCGGCATGGGCGCGGCCGGCGTGTTCGAAGTCCTGTAAGGCTCAGGGCTGATCTGAAGGGCGGCGACCGGCTGGCGGCGCCGCTTTTCTTCATGGAGGAGGCATGATGCGCCAGACCCTGGACTTCCTGCTGTTCGACTGGCTGAAGGCCGGTGAGCTGACTACGCGCGAGCGCTTTGCCGAACACTCGGCCGAGACCTTCGCCGCCGTGCTCGACACCTGCGAGCGCATCGCCCGCGACAAGTTTGCGCCGTTCAACCGCCTGGCCGACACGCAGGAGCCTCACTTCGACGGCGAGCGCGTGCACCTGCCGCAGGCCACGCACGACGCGACGCGGGCCTATGCCGAGTCCGGCATGCTGGCCGCTGCGCAGGACTACGACGTGGGCGGCATGCAACTGCCCTGCGTCATCGAGATGGCCGGCAACGCCTTCTTCAGCAAGGCCAGTGTGGCGATGGGTGGCTACGCGATGCTGACCTCGGGCAACGCCAGCCTGCTGATTGCGCACGGCACGCCGCTGCAGCGCGAGGTGTTCGCCAGGAACGAGTTCGCCGGCCGCTGGTTCGGCACCATGTGCCTGTCCGAGCCGCAGGCCGGATCGTCGCTGTCCGACATCACGACGCGCGCCGAGCTGGAGGAAGAAGGCGATGCGCTGGGCGCGCGCTACCGGCTGACCGGCAACAAGATGTGGATCTCCGGTGGCGAGCACGAGATCACCGAGAACATCGTGCACCTGGTGCTGGCCAAGATCCCGGGACCGGACGGCAAGCTGATTCCCGGCACCAAGGGCATCTCGCTGTTCATCTGCCCGAAGTGGCTGGTCAACGAGCGCGCCGAGCTGACCGGCGAGCGCAACGACGTGGCGCTGGCCGGACTCAACCACAAGCTGGGCTATCGCGGCACGACCAACTGCCTGCTGAACTTTGGCGAAGGCCGCTGGACGCCGAGGGGCCGCAAGGGCGCCATCGGCTACCTCGTCGGCAAGCCGGGCGAGGGCCTGCGCGCCATGTTCCACATGATGAACGAGGCCCGCATCGGCGTGGGCCTGGGCGCGGTGATGCTGGGCTATGCCGGCTATGAGTCCAGCCTGGAGTACGCGAAGCAGCGCCCGCAAGGCCGGCCGATGACGGCTGCCGGCAAGGACGCCGCCAGTCCGCAGCGGCCCATCATCGAACACGCCGACGTGCGTCGCATGCTGCTTGCCCAGAAGAGTTATGTCGAAGGTGGACTGGCGCTGGAGCTGTACTGCGCGCGGCTGGTGGACGAGCTGAGCACCGGTGATGACGCCACCGAAGCGCAGGCCGTGCTGGACGTGCTGATTCCCATCGCCAAGAGCTGGCCCAGCGAGTGGTGCCTGGAGGCGAACTCGCTGGCCATCCAGGTGCTGGGCGGAGCGGGCTACACGCGTGACTTCCCGGTGGAGCAGTACTGGCGCGACAACCGCCTGAACATGATCCACGAGGGCACGCATGGCATCCAGGGCCTGGACCTGCTGGGCCGCAAGGTGGTGCAGCAGGGCGGTGCGTCACTGTCGGCCACGGCCGCACGCGTGCAGGCCACCATAGCGCGCGCCATGCAGACCGACTGGAGCCGCGAAGCCAACCAGCTCGCCGCCGCGCTGGCGCAGGTGGGCGGTGCCACCAAGAAGGCCTGGAGCACGGGCCAGCCCGAGGACGCGCTGGCCAATGCCGTGCCCTATCTGCAGGCCTTCGGCCACACAGTGCTGGCCTGGCTGTGGCTGGACGTGGCGCTGGCGGTTGATGGCGACAGCGACTTCGCCCACGGCAAGCGCGCCGCGGCCCGCTACTTCTTCGCCTACGAGCTGCCCAAGATCACCGCGTGGCTGGACGTCGTCGCGCGCCGCGAGCCGCTGTGCCGCGACATCAAACCCGAGTATTTCTGAGGAGACCGCATGAGCACCAAAGTCCAAGACCTCTTCGACCTGAGCGGCCAGGTGGCCCTCGTCACCGGCGGCTCGCGCGGGCTGGGCCTGCAGATCGCCGAGGCGCTGGGCGAAGCTGGCGCCAAGATCATGCTGACCTCGCGCAAGGCGGCCGACCTGGAAGAAGCCGCCGCACACCTGCAGGCGCGCGGCATCGACGCGCGCTGGATCGCGGCCGACGCGGCCAAGGAAGCCGACGCGCAGCGCGTCGTCGCCGAGACCATGGAGCGCCTCGGCCAGATCGACATCCTCGTCAACAACGCCGGTGCCAGCTGGGGCGCGCCGGCCGAGGATCACCCCATCGAGGCCTGGGACAAGGTCATGAACCTGAACATCCGCAGCCTGTTCGTGTTCGCGCAGGCGGTGGCCAAGGCCAGCATGATCCCGCGCAGGTCCGGCCGCATCATCAACGTCGCGTCCATCGCCGGCCTGTCGGGCAACTCGGGCGTCATGAAGACCATCGCCTACAACACCAGCAAGGGCGCGGCCGTGAACTTCACGCGCGCGCTGGCGGGCGAGTGGGGCGCCTACGGCATCACCGTCAACGCGCTGGCGCCTGGCTTCTTCCCGAGCAAGATGACCCAGGGCCTGCTGGCCGCTGTCGGTGAGGACAAGATGGCCGCGCATGCGCCGCTGAACCGCATCGGCGACGACGACGACCTGAAGGGCGCGGCGCTGCTGTTCGCGTCGCGCGCGGGCAAGCACATCACTGGCCAGATCCTGGCCGTGGACGGCGGTGTGTCGGCCGTTCACGGGGGATGATGGACGGATGGATTTCCCCGTTCACATCCCCTTCGTCCAGCAACTCGGCTTCCAGCTGCATGCCATCGGCGACGGCGAAGCCGAGCTGCGACTGACTATCGCCGAGCAGCACCTGAACTCCTGGCGCGTGGCGCACGGCGGTGTCGTCATGACGCTGCTGGACGTGGCGATGGCCCATGCCGCCCGCAGCGTGAACCGCCATCTGCCCGACCTCGGGCCCGGCGTGGTGACCGTGGAGATGAAGACCAGCTTCATGCGACCCGGCGAGGGTGAACTGCGTGCGGTCGGCAAGCTGCTGCATCGATCCACGACCATGGCCTTCTGCGAAGGCGCCATCTACGGCGCCGACGACAAGCTGTGCGCGCACGCCACCGGCACCTTCAAGTACCTGCGCGCGCTGCCCGCCGGCCGCCAGTTGAAGCCGCTGGGCGGCGAGGGCGACTGAGCCCCCACATCGCGCTCGGCTTTGATTGGTGTTTTCTGAAACATCGTTCCGATAACGGGCACAATGGCGCCCAGCGCCCGTTCCTGGCCCCGGACAGGAGCGTGGTTGGCCAGGCCGCCCATCCGGACCCTGATGGTCCTGCCCGATTCGGGATGGCACCTGGCGACGCCCCGCGCGCAGGCCCTCTGGCCTGTGGCGCAGCGGCCCAGCACCCCTTCAGCATCACCCGAAAGCACCCGCCATGAAGATCGCCCTCATCATCGAGAACAGCCAGGCCGCCAAGTCCGAGATCGTCCACAACGCGCTCAAGACCGTCGCCGAGCCGCTGGGCCACCAGGTCCACCACTACGGCATGTACACGCCGGAAGACAAGGCCTCGCTGACCTACGTGATGAACGGCCTGCTGGCCGGCATCCTGCTGAACTCCAAGGCTGCCGACTTCGTCATCACCGGCTGCGGCACCGGCATGGGCTCCATGCTGGCCTGCAACTCCATGCCCGGCGTGTTCTGCGGCCTGGTCATCGACCCGACCGACGCCTTCCTGTTCGGTCAGATCAACGACGGCAACGCCATGTCCATGCCCTACGCCAAGGGCTTCGGCTGGGCCGCCGAGCTGAACCTGCAGGACTGCTACCGCAAGCTGCTGGAGAACGAGCGCGGCGCCGGCTATCCCAAGGAGCGCGCCGCCATCATGGCCAAGAACCGCGGCATCCTGAAGGACCTGAAGGCCGCTTCGTGCAAGGACATGCTGACCGTGCTGAAGAACGTCGACCAGGACCTGCTGAAGGCTGCCGTGTCGGGCGAGAAGTTCCAGGAACTGTTCTTCACGAACTGCCAGGACGACGCCATCGCCGCTCATATCAAGTCTGTCCTCGCCTGAGGACGTGACTCTCGCGACAGTCTCGCGGGCTGCGAGACTGTCGCGATGTCTGTTGCTCCACCCCACCTGACGCTGCGCACACTGACGCGCGGCGACGGCCTGCTGGGCCTTCGGCCCCGCGGCGCCATCGGCCCGCGCGGCGAGCAGGTGACGGTGGCCATGATGGCGCGGCGGTATGCCGACGCCGAGCAGACGCTGCTCAAGCTGGGCCTCATCGCCCTCGATCCTGCGCTGCTGCAATGGCGTGGATCACCACCGCCGCTGGGTGGTGAGTCGCTCTGGACGCTGGTCCAGGAAGAATTCTTCGGCGACTTCCTCGTCGAGCAGGTGCCCGAACTGCAGGCGCAAGGCTGGCAGGTCACCACTGAACCCGGCTTCGCCCACCACAGCCAGGCCGTCAGCGGCTGGCAATTGGGCGTCAGCGAGGCTGATGACACTGCATTGAAACCCAGCCGGCGTGTGCAGGGCACGGGCCTGGAGCGCCGCCAGGGCGCTTGGCTGGTCAGCCTGGGTATGGAGGTGGATGGCGCTCGCATCGATCTCGCGCCGCTGCTCGCCAACCTGCTGCGTCGCGACAAGCGCTGGCTGGATGCCTGGGCCATCGCCGCCATCGAGGACGACGCCATCATCAGCCTGCGCGCGCCGGGTGGCCGCCGCTATCACGCTGCGGCCGCGCCGCTGAAGGCCATGATGCTGGCGCTGCTGGACCTGCTGAAGCCGGCCGAACTGGAGAAGGGCAAACCGCTCAAGCTCAACGAGTGGGATGCGGACCGGCTGCGCTGCATCGACGAGGAGTCGCGCGGCCGCTGGCAGATCCACGGCGACGCTGGCCTGCGCGCGCTGGCGCAGCGGCTGATCGCCGCGGGCACGCCGGCGGCCTTCGAGCAGCCACCGGGGCTGGGCCTGCTGTTGCGGCCGTATCAATTGCATGGCTTGGCCTGGCTGCAATACTTGCGCGAGCAAGGCCTCGCCGGCATCCTGGCCGATGACATGGGCCTCGGCAAGACGGCGCAGGCGCTGGCCCACCTCTGGGTCGAGAAGCAGGCTGGCCGGCTTGACCGGCCGGCGCTGGTCATCGTTCCGACCTCGCTGCTTTTCAACTGGCGCCAGGAGGCCGCGCGCATCGCGCCGGGGCTGGTGGTCAAGACCTGGCACGGCGCTGACCGCTTCGGCCTCGACCCGGCCGGTGCCGATGTCGTGCTGACGACCTACAACCTCGTCTGGCGCGACCTGCGTGCGTTGTCGGGCCAGCCGTGGCACCTGCTGATCCTGGACGAAGCGCAGTCGGTCAAAAACGCGCAGGCCCGCGCGGCGCGGGCGCTGCGCCGGCTGGACGCCCGCCACCTGCTGGCGCTGACCGGCACGCCGCTGGAGAACCACCTGGGCGAGCTGTGGTCGCTGTTCGACCTGCTGATGCCTGGCTTCCTGGGCGACTCGCGCACCTTCGCCCGCCACTGGCGCAAGCCCATCGAGGTCAACGGCGACGGCGCGCGCGCGCGGCTGCTTGCCGCGCGCGTGCGCCCCTTCATCCTGCGCCGGCTCAAGACCGAGGTGGCCACCGAGCTGCCGCCGCTGACCGAGCTCGTGAAGCGCGTGACGCTGGTGGGGCAGCAGAAGCAGCTGTATGAGAGCGTGCGCGTGGCCGCCGACCACATGGTGCGCCGCATCCTGGAGCGCGACGGCTTCTCGCCCACCAGCCTCATCAGTGTGCTGGACGCGATGCTGAAGCTGCGCCAGGTCTGCTGCGACCCGCGGCTGTTGAAGCAGGTGGACATGGCACCGCACACCGAACGGGCCAAGCTCGAATGGCTGCGCGAGCACCTGCCGGACCTGGTGGCGCAAGGCCGGCGCGTGCTGGTGTTTTCACAGTTCACGGAGATGCTGGACCTGATCGCCGCGGAGGTGCGGGTGCCGCATCTGCGCCTGACCGGCGCCACGCCGGCCGCCCAGCGGGGCGACATCGTGCGCCGCTTCCAGGCGCGCGAAGTGCCGGTGCTGCTGGCCAGCCTGAAGGCCGGCGGCGTGGGCCTGAACCTGACCGCGGCCGACACCGTCATCCACGTGGACCCGTGGTGGAACCCCGCCGTGCAGGCGCAGGCCAGCGCGCGGGCGCACCGCATCGGCCAGGACCAGTCGGTGTTCGTCTACCAGCTGGTGGTGCAGGGCAGCATCGAGGAGCGCATGCTGGAGCTGCAGGCGCGCAAGCGCGCGCTGGCCGATGGGCTGCTGGGGCAGGATGACGGCGGCAGCCTGTCCAAGTTCAGCCTGCCCGAGCTGGAGCGGCTGCTGGCACCGCTGGAGGACGAGGGCGGGGCGGAGGCGCCCGGCGGCTAGTGCGCGGCCACGGTGGTGGTGGCGTGTCGACCGGTTTGCAGCCGCGCCAGGCAGGCGAGGCACAGCAGCGAGAAGCTCGCGCCGGCCAGCAGCGTGAAGCGGTAGTCATGCTCCAGCAGGTCCAGCAGGGGGCCCTGGACGGTGCTGACGAAGATGAGCCCGAACATGGCCATCAGGTCCTTCGTGGCGTTGAGCTGCACGAAGCTGGCGCGCGCGAACAGGGCCATGGGCAAGGAGGCCGCCGCCGTGAACCAGGCGCCGGAGACCACCACGTGCACGAAGTAGAAGGCGCGGAAGCTGGCGGCGTCTGAGACGGTGGCGAAGCCGCAGGCAGAAGCAGCGCAGTACGCCAGCATGGTGAGGGTGGAGATGCGCAGCGCGCCGAACCGGTCCGCCAGCCAGCCGATGGCGAAGGCCGACGCGATGGAGACGGCGTAGCCCGCGGCCGTCAGCGCGCCCAGCGTCGACTTCTCCACGCCGGCCGCGTGTGCGTAATGCAGGTAGAAGGTGTTGAACGGGCTGAAGGTAACGCCGGCCAGCACGAAGGCGGCGACCGCCCAGCCATAGCGGCGGTCGCGGAAGCAGTCGAACACATGTCGCAGCGGGATGCCGTGGCGCGGCGGTGGCTCCGCGGCGGGGGCGGCATCCGGCGCCAGCGGAGCTTCCTTCACGGTCAGCGCCATGGCGAGGATGGGCAGTCCGAACAGCAGGCCGACGCCGATCAGGACCTCGCCCAGATGCTGCTCGGTCAGCGCGAAGATCCAGTTGTGATACGCGATGCCGGCGCTCAGGCTGACGATGCGGAAGGCCGCAAAGAAGCGACCCAGCAAGCGCGCGGGGACCAGGTCGTTGACGAGGCCGTGGAAGAGCGAGTGCGCGCCGATGGCCGCGCAGCTGAAGGCCGTCCAGAACAGGCAGAACATCGCCAGGCGGCAGGCCTGCAGACCCGGGGACTTGTCGCCCAGCGCGTCATGCAGCATGCCGGCCAGCGCCGGCGCGGCGGCCAGGCCCAGCATGGCAAGGCCGCCGATGGGCGCCGCCGCCAGCAGGAAGGGCGTGCGCCGGCCGAGGCGGCTGCGGCAGCGGTCGGAGTAGTGGCCCAGCAGCGGCACCAGCAGCAGGCTGAGCACGGCTGGCACGGTGGACAGCAGCAGCGAGGTCACCGTGTCCGAGACGGCGTGCTGGCGCAGCATCTCCAGCGCACTGGGCAGGGCGGCGCGGTCGCGCATCGACACGCCGAGATCGCCCAGCATCAGCCACAGCAGCAGGGCACCCAGCCCCGCCCAGCCCATGGCCGGCAGCGCCCGGGTGCCGGCAAGCCGCGTGAGGCTCATCGTCAGCCGCGTGGGGCCACCGGGCCGGTCGACTGGCGGATGACGAGTTCGAGCGGCAGCTGGATGCGCTTGGCCTTGATGTCGCCGCCTTCGATCAGCGCCACGAGTTCGCCCACGGCGCTGGCGCCGAGCGCGGTCAGCGGCTGGCGCATGGTGGTCAGCGGTGGGTGGATGTGGCAGGACGTGGCGATGTCGTCGAAGCCGATGACCGAGATGTCGGCCGGCACCCGCAGCCCCCGGCTGTGGATCGCGTCGATGGCGCCGAAGGCCATCTCGTCGTTGGCGGCGAAGATGGCGGTCGGTGGGTCGGCCAGCGCCAGCAACTGCTGGGTGGCCGCGTGGCCACCGTTCTGGTTGAAGAGGCCGGGGACGATCAGCGCGGGGTCGGCGGCGATGCCGGCGTCACGCAGGGCATCGACATAGCCGGCCTGGCGCTGTGCGCTCTGACCGGTGTTCTTGGAGCCGGCGATGAAGGCAATGCGCCGGTGTCCGAGCGACAGCAGGTGCTCGACCGCCGTGCGGGCGCCCTGGTGGTTCTCGATCACGACGACGGGCAGTGCCATGGGCCGCGCCTCGAAGTTGACGAAGACGCAGGGCAGTTGGCGGCGCTCCAGCTCGCCCAGGTAGCCGTCCTCGGCGTTGGGCATGGGCAGGATCAGGCCGGCGCACAGGTTGGCCAGCATGTCGCGCGTGCCGGCGCGGTCGGGGCCGTCGAAGCGCTCGGCGTTGAACAGCACGATGTCGTAGCCGCGGGCGCGGGCTTCGCTGCTGATCTCCTTGGCGATCTCGTGCAGCGCCAGCGAACCGAAGTTGTTGACGAAGATGCCGATCAGCTTGCTCTTTTCGCCGCGCATGCGCCGCGCCACCATGTCGGGCGCGTAGTTCAGCTGGGCCGCCGCCTCCATGATGCGGGCGCGGGCGTCTTCGGACACATAGCCCTCGCCGCGGATCGCGCGTGACGCCGTGATGGGGGCAACGCCCGCCAGCTTTGCGACTTCACTGAGCCTGCTGGGTTTTCGCATAGATCGTGCCGGGAATTGAATACCTCAATGTGGTGACGATACCACATTCAGGAGCAAGAGCGGGATAGGGTGTAGTCCGGCCCGCGCCATGCGATTGCGGAGCAGGTATATGGAAAAAACGGCTTGGCCCGAATTCATGGATATGCTAACGTGACCATATTGGAAGAAAAGGCAGTGTGGATGAGGGCGTCGGCGGCGCCGTGGCAACCCTGCGCTGGACTTCTGGAATCCTCACATCTGTCCCGACTCTAAGACGATGACACTCAAGAACTACGTGGCCGGTCTGCTACTCACGCTGGGCTTTGCGCTCGGTGGCTGCGCGAGCGCGCCCCCCGGTCCTGGCGTCGAGCGCAGCGAGGTGATCGCGGCGATCGACAAGGTCAATGGCTATTGGCAAGCCCGCAATCCTGCGCAGGAAACCGCGTTCTGGAACGTGGCGGCCTACCACACGGGCAACATCGAGGCCTACCGTGTGACCGGCAGCGAGGGCTATCGCCGCTATTCGGAGGCCTGGGCCGAGCACAACCAGTGGATGGGCGCGAAGTCGGGCGACAAGGCCAGCTGGAAATACAACTACGGCGAGACCGACGAGTACGTGCTGTTCGGCGACTGGCAGATCTGCTTCCAGGTCTACGCCGACCTCTACCAACTGGCCAAGGACCCACGCAAGATTGCGCGCGCCCGCGAGGTCATGGAATATCAGATGAGCACGCCCAACAAGGATTACTGGTGGTGGGTGGATGGTTTGTATATGGTCATGCCGGTCATGACCAAGATGTACAAGATCACCGGCAATCGCCAATATCTTGAAAAACTGCACGAGTATTACAGCTATGCCGGCAGCATCATGTACGACCCCGAGGCGCGGCTTTATTACCGGGATGCCCGCTACGTGTATCCGCAGCACAAGAGCGTCAACGGGAAGAAGGATTTCTGGGCGCGTGGTGACGGCTGGGTGTTTGCGGGCCTGGCACGGGTGCTGGCCGAACTGCCGCAGGACGACCCCCACCGCGGCGAGTACGTCCAGCGGCTGCAGGACATGGCCGCGGCGCTGGCGCCGCTGCAGCAGCCCGAGGGCTACTGGACGCGCAGCCTGATGGACCCGGCCCACGCGCCGGGGCCGGAGACCAGCGGCACGGCCTTCTTTACCTACGGCCTGCTGTGGGGCATCAACAATGGCCTGCTGCCGCGCGACCGCTACCTGCCGGTGGCCCTACGTGGCTGGCGCTACCTGACGACCGTGGCCATGCAGCCAAGCGGCAAGCTGGGCTACATCCAGCCCATCGGCGACCGGGCCATTCCCGGCCAGGTGGTGGACCAGAATTCCACGGCGCACTTCGGCGTCGGGGCCTTCCTTCTCGCGGGGGCCGAGATGGTCCGCCTGCTCGACAAATAACCAGTTCATCAGGAGACCACGGTGGAACGGCGCAACTTCATGCGGGCGGCGGCCCTGGGGGCTCCGCTGTCCGGGCTGCTCGCGACCAGCCAGGCGGCGGCTGCCGCGTCGGCGATCCCGGCCCCGGGCCAGGAGCGGGCCTATCAGCTCGACCTGCTCAAGCGCATGGCGGAACCCGTGCTGGGGCCCATGTCCCGGGGCGAACTCAAGAAGAAGTTCGTGCTCGAACTCAGCCCGACCTGGGACGGCCGCGACCCGGCGGTGGCCTACCTAGAGTGCTTTGGCCGCCTGATCTCAGGCATCGCGCCCTGGCTGGCGCTGCCGGCGGACGATTCGGAGGAGGGTCGGCTGCGCCGGCGGCTGCAGCAGCAGGCGCTGCAAAGCTATGTCCACTCCGTTGATCCCAAGAGTCCGGACTACCTGACCTGGCGCGGACACGGCCAGGCGCTGGTGGATTCCGCCTACTTCACCAATGCGCTGATGCGCGCGCCCAAGGTGCTGTGGGAGCCGCTGGATGCGACGACCAAGAGCCGCATCGTGGCCGAGATCAAGGGCCTGCGCCGCATCGAGGTGCCCAACATCAACTGGCTGTTGTTCGCCGGGATGAACGAGGCGTGGCTGCTGTCCGTCGGCGAGGAATACGACCCGATGCGCCTGCACGGCGCGATCCGCAAGATCAACGAGTGGTACATCGGCGACGGCTGGATCAAGGATGGGCAGGACTTCCACTTCGACTACTACAGCTCCTACGTCATGTACCCGATGCTCATCGAGGTGCTGGACGTGCTGGCGGCCAAGAAGGCGTACTTCTGGAACGCCAAGCCGGAGGAGCTGCTGGCGCAGGCCACCAAGCGCGCGCAGCGCTATTGCGAACACCTGGAGCGCTTCATCGGCCCGGAGGGCAGCTACCCGCCCGTCGGCCGTTCGTTGACCTACCGCACGGCCGTGTTCCAGCCGCTGGCCCTGCTGGCCTGGCGCAAGCAACTGCCGGCCTCGCTGCCGGAGGGGCAGGTGCGCGCGGCGCTGCACGCGGCCCACGTCGCCATCTGGGGCGGGCCGAGCAACTTCAACAAGGACGGCTACCTCAACATCGGCTTCCGTGGCAGTCAGCCGGAGCTGGGCGACTGGTACTCCAACAACGGCAGCATGTACATCGCCGCGGCCGGGTTGCTGGCGCTGGGGCTGCCGGCGGGCGACTCCTTCTGGACCGCGCCGGCGCTGGACTGGACGCAGAAGAAGGCCTTCGGCGGCAGCCGCTTCCCCAAGGACTACCCGGTCAACTACTGATGAAGCACCTGCTTGTGGCCGCCTGCCTTGTGGTCGCCGCGTGCGATGTGGCGGCGGCGGAGCGCATGGCGATCACCGTGCGGCATGAGCTGCCAGCGGCCCGGCCCGCGGAGACGATCGCCGTGCCCTGGTCCGAGGTCGCCCGGCGACTGCCGGGCGCCCTGATGCACCAACTGGCCGTGCGTGACGCCAGCGGGCGGGTCCTGCCCTACCAGGTCACCAACGTGGCGCCGCAGGCCCGGGACCCCAAGGGCGTGGGCATCGCCTACGGCGAGCTGCTGTTCCAGCACGACTTTGCCGACGGCGAGCGCAGCGCCCGCTTCACCGTCGAGAAGACCGCCACGGTGGCGCCACCGTTTCCGGCCAAGGCGTTTGCCCGCTACGTTCCCGAGCGACTCGATGACTTCGCGTGGGAGAACGACCGCATCGGCCACCGCACCTACGGGCCGGCGCTGGCCGAGCCGGCACCGCCCGGCAGCGACAAAGAGGTGCTGGTGACCAGCGGCCTGGACATCTGGTTCAAGCGGCCGTCCTACCTCGTCATCGACCGCTGGTATGCCAAGGGGCACGACCACTATCACAAGGAAGAAGGCGAGGGCCTGGACATGTATGCCGTGGGGCGCACGCGCGGCGCCGGCGGCACCGGCATCTGGAACGGCAACCGCCTGTTCGTCAGCCGCAACTACGCGAGCTGGCGCATCGTCACGAACGGCCCGGTGCGTACCGTCTTCGAGCTGACCTACGACAACTGGGATGCCGACGGCGTGGTCGTCAGCGAGGTGAAGCGGTTCACGGTCGATGCGGGGCATCTGTTCGATCAGGTCGAGAGCACCTTCACCACGGCGAGCCCGCAGACGCTCACCGTGGCGCTGGGCCTGAACAAGAAGCCGGCCTATGCCGAGCAGGCGCCGACGGTGGCGGCCTACCGCGCCCCGGAGACCCTGATGCAGTGGGTGCGCCAGCGTAGCGCGGGCGATTTCGGCACGGCCATCGTGCTGCCCGGCGCTGACGGCTATGCGGCGGACGCCGACAACGAACTGATCCTCGCCAAGGCCCGCGCCGGCCAGCCGCTGCGCTACTACCTGGGGGCGGCCGTCAGCTGGTCCGGCGAATTCACGAGCGCTCAGGCGTGGCAGGCCTATGTGGAGGCCTATCGCAAGCGCGTGGCGTCGCCGGTCCGCGTGGAAATCGGCATCGAATAGCGCGGCGCCTGCGTGGGATTAATCAACATGCCCCTGGGGATGAAAGGGCAGGGGTTTTGGTGCTTGGGTTGGATTTTGTCTTGGCTGCGGATGAGGAATTTATATATCTCGCGCCTTGTTATTCATACCTGATCCGCGGCTGGGCGAAGTAAGCTGAAGCTGTTCGGCCGATGGGGCCGCCGGCGATATAGGCGGCAAGCCCCTGGCGCCGGGACACGTGGGTGCAGAAGGTGTTGCCTGAGTGGTGGGGTTGAGTCGCTGTTCGTGCAAACCCTTGGATTGGGTTGATAGGGCAACGTTACCATGTGAGTATTGCGGCCGGAGTGCGGGGTGTTGGCCCGGTTGGCTCCGGCATGGAGGGTGACGATGGCTTGCGGTGCCACCGGGTCAATCCGGTGGCACCGAACTATGCAGGTAGGACGGCGGCTCATGCAGCCGCCTCGGTTTCCTTGGCGATAGGCCCCAGCGCTGATCGCCATTTATTTGATGGTGAATGGTAACGTTGGCATATTGTCGGCTCCATTCATCGAATCTGCGGATCTGAGGCTGCGCCTCAACTGCGGAAGTGACCATAACTAACAGCCATGCCCGGATTGAGGCCTGGCGACAAAAGCCCTGGCGGCATGTGGAGTAGAGACGATGAAGCAACGATTGATTTGTTCGGCCGTGTCCATGATGCTGGCCGCCATCCACGGCGCGGCTGCTGCGCAGGCGAACCCGCCGGCGGCGGCCCAAGCCCCCGAGCCGGCCGCCAGTGCCGCGGCGCCGGAGGGCAAGCAGCAACTGGAGTCGGTGGTGGTGACGGGATTCCGCTCCAGCCTCGAAAAGTCCATGGTGCTGAAGCAGCAGGCCATCGGCGTGCGCGATTCCATCGTGGCCGAGGACATCGGCAAGTTCCCCGAGGCCAACGTGGCGGAGTCGCTGCAGCGGGTGCCGGGTGTCATCCTGAACCGCGACGAAAGCTCGGGCGAGGGCCAGCGCATCTCCATCCGCGGCCTGCCGACGGAGTACTCCGTCACCACGCTGAACGGCGCGCTGGTGAACGCCACGTCCACCGGCACCATCGGCAGCGCGGCGCGCGGCTTCAACTACGACGTGTTCGCGTCCGAGCTGTTCGGCCGCGTGGACTTCTACAAGACGCCGCTGGCCGAGCTGAGTGAGGGCGGCATGGGCGGCGTGGTGGACCTGCAGACGCCACGGCCCTTCGACAACAAGGGCCGCATCATTCGCTACGGCCTCACCGCGTCGTACAACACCACGGGCAAGAAGACCGACCCGATGGGCTTCGCGCTGTACTCCAACACCTGGGGCAATCTGGGCGCGCTGATCGGGGTGTCGCATTCCTCGGCCGTTAACAACCGCTCCGGCTTCGAGGCTACCGGCGGCTACAACAGCTCGGCGCGTGGCAGCCAGACGCCCGTGAAGGGCAACTTCGCCGTCGCGCTGGACTACGACAGCCCGCGCGCCAACCTCGGCAGCTACACCCGCGCCCAGGTGGACAACGCGCTGCTGCCGCGCATCTACCGCTTCTACGGCTCGTCCAACGACCGCAGCCGTGACGGCCTCGTCGGCTCGCTGCAGTTCAAGACGCCGACGCTGGACCTCAGCCTGGACACGCTGTACTCCAAGCTGAAGAACTCGCGCGATGAGGTCTATTTCGGCCTGCTGATCCGCAACACCCGCACCACCAACCGCAATGCGCCCGCGGGCCAGAGCGGCAACAACGGCTTCATCCCGCTGAACGTCAAGATCGACCCGGGCTCCAACCTGCTGACCGGCACCTTCGGCAACACGTCCTACAGCAGCGGCGTGACCTACAGCGAGGACGAGACCAAGTTCGGCTACGTGGCGGCCAATGCCCGCTGGAGCGTCAGCGACAAGCTGGTGCTGACCGGCCAGCTGAGCAGCAACAGCAGCAAGGCGCTGAGCTACCAGGACACGCTGTCCGGCCAGATCTTTGGCGTCGACTCCACCATCGACTACGGCAGCGACCACGTCTACCCGTCCATGTCCTCGCCGGTCAGCTACACCGACCCGGCCAACTTCCAGGGCTTTGGCATCGGCACCGGCTGGACGCGCGAGACCGACAAGGGCAAGCAGGGCCGCCTCGTGGCCGACTGGGACTACGCACTCGCCGGCGACTGGACCGGCCACCTGAAGGCGGGTCTCGTCTACGCCGAGACCTCCAAGGACATCAACAAGCGCAACGGCACGGCCGGCGCCACTGCCAAGCTCAACACGCTGGGCACGGCCGGCCTGCGCACGGGCATGACGTCCGTGCTGCCCATCTCCAACCTGGACATGGGCGCCGGCTGGCCGCACGCCTGGGGCACCTTCACCCGCGACTACACCTTCTCGACCTTCGACCCGCTGGCTTTCAACAACGAGGCCAGCTTCACGCCGGCACAGAGCTTCAAGGCGCAGGAGAACGTGTCCACGGCCTTCGTGCAGTCCGACTTCAGGGGCGAGGTGCTGGGCCGCGAGCTGCGGCTGAACGCCGGCCTGCGCTACTCGCGCACCGAGACGCAGATCGACAACTACAAGCAGCAGGGCACCAGCCTGACCTACCTGCCCAACCAGGAGAAGGGCTCGTACAGCAACGTGCTGCCGGCGGTGAGCGCCGCGCTGGACCTGACGGACGACCTGACCTGGCGCACCTCCTGGGGCAAGACACTGAGCCGCGCCTCGCTGTCCATCATCGCGGCGCAGACCGTCATTCCCAACCCGTTCGACAACACCGCCACGGCCGGCAATCCCAGCCTGCGCCCGCAGCAGTCCAAGAACCTGGACACCAGCATCGAGTGGTACTTCCAGAAGGGCAGCATGCTGTCGGCTGCCATCTTCAAGAAGGACCTGACCGACGCCACCGTGGCCAGCACCACGCAGACCACCTTCGGCGCGCTGGGCCTGCCCGACACCGCTTTAGGCGCCATCTTCCAGAATGCCCAGGGCAAGGTGGACCCCGCGCTGCCGATGACGCTGCGCACCTACAGCAACGCCGGCAAGCAGACGCTGAAGGGCTTCGAGCTGGCCTACCAGCAGGCCTTCAACTTCCTGCCCGACCCGTTCAAGGGCCTGGGCGCGCTGGCCAGCTACACGCACATCAACCCGTTCAACAGCGCGGCATGGGTCACCACCGCGGGCAACACCATCGAGGTCAACTCGGTGCCCAAGTACGCCTACAGCACCACGCTGTACTACGAGAACGGCCCGCTGGCCATGCGCGCGTCCTACAACTACAAGGGCCGCTCGCTGCACGGCGACAACCCGCGCAACAACGGTGACGACCTGATCCGCTGGCGCGCCGGCCGGGGCTACCTGGACGCCAACATCAGCTACAAGATCAGCGATGCGCTGGAGATCCGCCTGGATGCGCTGAACCTGTCCAACACGCTGGCCTACGACTACTTCGAGGACGCCACGGGTCAGTACGGTCGCGGCAACAAGACCCGCATGGACTACGCCAAGTACGACGGCCGCACCTTCAAGATCGGCCTGCGCGGCAAGTTCTGAGCATCGGGTTGATTGAATGGGGAGCGGGCTTCGTGAGAGGCTTGCCCCTTTGCCTTGCCATGACGAAGACAGCAGCTCTTGCCCTGGTCATTGCGGCGTTGGTCGCGGGTTGCGCCGCCACGCCGCCGGGTGAGAGCCTGCGCGTCGTGGACGTGGCCGACGGCTGGGCCCGCAACTCCGTCAATGCGGTGGTGTTCCGCAAGAACTCGCTCGTGACGCATGGCGAGCACCAGTACATCGCCTTCTACGACCCGGCTGCCAACGTCGTGCTGGGCAAGCGCCGCCTGGGCAGCGAGGACTGGGCGCTGAAGACCACGGCCTTCAAGGGCCATGCGGCGGATGCCCACAACAGCATCAGCATCATGGTGGACGGTGCGGGCTACCTGCACGTCTCCTGGGACCACCACAACAACGCCTTGCGATATGCGCGCAGCCTGCGCCCCGGCTCGCTGGATTTGACGGACAAGCTGCCGATGACCGGGCAGGACGAGCGCTCCGTGTCCTACCCCGAGTTCCACCGCCAGCCCGACGGCAACCTGCTGTTCTTTTACCGGGACGGCGGTTCCGGCCGCGGCAATCTGGTCATCAACCGCTACGACGTCGCCACGCAGGCCTGGACGCGGCTGCACAGCAACGTCATCAGCGGGGAAGGGCGGCGCAATGCCTACTGGCAGGCCTTTCTGGACCATCGCGGCACGCTGCACCTGTCCTGGGTCTGGCGCGAGTCGCCCGACGTCGCCAGCAACCACGACCTGGCCTATGCGCGCTCGCGCGATGGCGGCCTGACGTGGGAGACCTCGGACGGCCGCCCCTATGCGCTACCCATCACCGCCGCCAGTGCCGAGGTCGCCGCGCACATTCCGCAGAACAGCGAGCTGATCAACCAGACCTCCATGTCGGCCGACGCGGACGGCGGCCCGGTCATCGCCAGCTACTGGCGCCGCGCCGGCGCCACGGTGCCGCAGTACCAGGTGGTCTACCGTGGCGGCGGCGCCTGGCGGGAGCTGGAGCTGGACTTCCGCCGCCTGCCGTTCTCGCTGAGCGGTGTCGGCACCAAGGCCATTCCCATCTCGCGGCCTCAGATCATGGCGGGCCAGCAGCCGGGCCGGCGCACGGCGCTGCTGGTGTTCCGCGACGCGGAGCGCGGCAGCAAGGTCTCGGTCGTCCACATCACCGACCTCGACAACCGGCGCTGGACCGTGCGCGACCTGACCGACCAGGCCGTGGGCGCCTGGGAGCCCAGCTTCGATACCGAGCTTTGGCGCCTGCGCGGCGAGCTGAACCTGTTCCTGCAGGCCGTCCACCAGGTCGATGGCGAAGGCAATGCCGACGCTCCCCCCAGCAAGGTGCGCGTGCTGCAGTGGCGCCCTTGAACACCGAGTCTCCGGGTGCGCTGGCTGGCGCGCCTTTCACCCTGCCTCGCAACCCGAGGCAGGGTTTTCTGCTCAAGCCTGTGATTGATGCAGCCGGCTGAAGCGAAACCCGCGTCGGCGGCGCTCAAATCCGCCCGCCGGCCGTTCGCCACCTCTTTGGACCGCTCATGACCGTTCTCCTTCCCCGTCGCCGCCTCCTGGGGGCCGCAGCCACCGGTGCCACCCTGATGCTGAATGCGCCGGCCGCCAGCGCTGCGCCAGCGCGCTTCGCCGTTGGCGAGAAGGACTTCCTGCTCGACGGCCAGCCGCTGCAGATCCGCTGCGGCGAGATGCATTTCGCCCGCGTGCCGCGCGAGTACTGGCGCCACCGCCTGCAGGCCATCAAGGCCATGGGCATGAACACCGTCTGCGCCTACCTGTTCTGGAACTATCACGAATGGCGTGAAGGCCAGTACCAATGGGACGGCCAGCGCGACGCCGCCGAGTTCTGCCGCCAGGCGCAGGCCGAGGGCCTGTGGGTCATCCTGCGCCCCGGCCCCTACGCCTGCGCCGAGTGGGAGATGGGCGGCCTGCCCTGGTGGCTACTGAAGAAGCACCCGGGCGACGCGTTCCTGCGCAGCCGCGACGACGCCTTCGTGCAGCCGGTGCGGCGCTGGATGAAGGAAGTGGGCCGCGTGCTGGGCGACCAGCAGGTCTCGCGCGGCGGCCCCATCCTGATGGTGCAGGTGGAGAACGAGTACGGCTTCCTCAGCGACGACCGTGACTACATGCGCGTCATGCGCCAGGCCGTGCTGGACGGCGGCTTCGACGTGCCGCTGTTCCAGTGCAACCCCACCAACGCGGTCGCCAAGACCCACATCCCCGAGCTGCTGACCGTCGCCAATTTCGGCAGCGACCCCGCTGGCGGCTTCAAGGCACTGGCGGCGCTGCAGCAGGGGCCGCTGATGTGCGGCGAGTACTACTCCGGCTGGTTCGACACCTGGGGCGCCCCGCACCGCCGCGGCGACAACAAGCGCGCCATCCAGGACATCGACGCGATGCTGAACGCCAACGGCTCGTTCAGCCTCTACATGGCGCACGGCGGCACCACCTTCGGCCTGTGGGGCGGCTGCGACCGCCCCTTCCGCCCGGACACGACCAGCTACGACTACGACGCCCCCATCACCGAGGCCGGCTGGCTGGGCGACAAGTTCCGCACCTACCGCGACTGCCTCGCCAGGCACCTGAAGCCTGGTGAGGTCTTGCCCGATCCGCCCGCCGCGCTGCCCGTGACGGCCTATGCCGCCTTCACGCTGGCCGAGACCGCGCCCGTGCTGGCCAACCTGCCCGTGGCGGGCATCCATGCGGAGTCGCCCCGGGCCATCGAGCAGTACGACATCAGCCGCGGGCTGGTCGCCTACCGGGCCACGCTGCCCGCCGGCCCGGCGGCGCGGCTGGAAGCCGCCAATGCGCGCGACCTGGCCTGGGTCTTTGTCGGCGGACGCCTGGTGGGCACCATGGACACGCGCCACCGCCGCTTCGGCGTCGACATCCCCGCGCGCAGCCGCGACACCACCGTCGAGATCCTGCTGTACACCATCGCCCGCGTGAACTTCGGCATGGAGGTGCACGACCGCAAGGGCCTGCAAGGCCCGGTCCTGCTGAAGACCAAGCAGGGCGCCCAGGAAATCCAGGGCTGGCAGATCCGCGCCATCGACTTCGGTGCCGACGGCGAGCTGCCGCCGCTGCGCTGGCAGCCGGGCAAGTCCACCGGCCCCGCCTTCTGGCGCGGCAGCTTCGACGCGCCCGTGCCGGCCGACACCTTCCTCGACATGTCGGCCTGGGGGCAGGGCATCGTGTGGGTCAACGGCCGCTGCCTGGGCCGCTACTGGAGCATCGGCCCGACGCAGACCATGTACCTCCCCGGCCCCTGGATCAAGTCCGGTCGCAACGAGGTCGTCGTGCTTGACCTGACCGGCCCGCGCGCCAACCGCATCGCGTTCACCTCGGTGCCCGTGCTCGACCAACTGCGCCCCGAACTCGACCTGCCGCGCCCGCCCAGCACCGCACGGCCGCGCCTGGCCGGACTGACGCCGGTGCACGAGGGGCAGTTCGCCGCCGGCCCGGCCACGCAGGAGGTGCGCTTCGCCGAGGCCGCGCGCGGCCGCCAGCTCTGCATCGAGGTGCTTGACGGCTTCGACGGCAAGCCCCATGCGGCCATCGCCGAGCTGGCGCTGCTGAACGCCCAGGGCCGGCCGCTGAACCAGACCGCCTGGACCATTGCCTACGTCAGCAGCGAGGAGGCGCGCAAGGAAGACGGCGGCGCGCTGAACGCCATCAACGGCCAGGCCACCGATTACTGGCACACCGCCTACAGTGGCGCCGTGAAGCCCTCGGGCCCGCCGCGCCTCATCCTCGACCTGGGCTCGGCGGTGGACATCGCCGGCCTGCGCTACACGCCGCGCCAGGGGCCGGACGGCGTGACGGGCCGCATCCGCCGCTACCGCGTGTTCGTCGGCGACAAGCTGGTCGATCCGGGCTGACCCGGACGCACCCCGCACAGAACAACAAACAGGAGACATTCCCAATGACCCAGCCAAGCCTCGGCAACTACAGGTGGACCATCTGCGCGTTGCTGTTCTTCGCCACCACCGTCAACTACCTGGACCGCCAGGTGCTGAGCCTGCTGGCGCCGGCGCTGTCCAAGGAGTTCGGCTGGTCCAACACCGACTACGCCAACATCACCGCGGTGTTCCAGTTCGGCTACGCGATCTCCATGCTGTTCGCCGGCAGCTTCATCGATGCCATCGGCACCAAGCGGGCGTTCACCATCGCCGTGGCGGTCTGGTCGGTCGGCGCCATCATGCACGCCGCGTCCGTGCCCATCGGCGGCATGCTGGTGGCGCTGGGCGTTGCGCTGCCGGTGTCGGTGGTGGGCTTCATGGCGTCGCGCCTGGTGCTGGCCATCGGCGAGGCGGGCAACTTCCCCGCGGCCATCAAGGCGACCGCAGAGTACTTCCCGAAGAAGGAGCGCTCCTTCGCCACCGGCATCTTCAACTCCGGCGCCAATGTCGGCGCCATCCTCGCGCCGCTGACCGTGCCGTGGATCGCCGTCACGTGGGGCTGGCAGATGGCCTTCATCGCCGTCGGCGCCATCGGCTTCCTGTGGATCGTGCTGTGGCAGCTCTACTACGACACGCCGGACCGCCAGAAGCGCCTGGGCGCGGCCGAGCGCGCCTACATCGAAGCCGACAACGAGCCCGCGCCGGTTGCCGAGGGCGCCAAGGTGCCGTGGTTCCGGCTGCTGGGCTACCGCCAGACCTGGGCCTTCGCGCTGGGCAAATTCCTGACCGACGGCGTCTGGTGGTTCTACCTGTTCTGGCTGCCCAAGTACTTGTCCAGCCAGTACGGCATGAGCACGACCGACATCGCGCTGCCGCTGACCGTGCTCTACAGCATGACCATGATCGGCAGCATCGGCGGCGGCTGGTTCCCGGCCTTCTTCATGCAGCGCGGCTACGCGCCGTATGACGGCCGCATGCGCGCCATGCTCGTCATCGCCTTCTTCCCGCTGGTCGTGCTGCTGGCGCAGCCGCTGGGCGGCATCAGCTACTGGCTGCCGGTGCTGCTGGTGGGCGTGGGCGCGTCGGCGCACCAGGCCTGGTCGGCCAACCTGTTCACCACCGTGTCGGACATGTTCCCCAAGCGCACCGTCGCGTCGGTCGTCGGCATCGGCGGCATGGCCGGCGGGCTGGGCGGCGTGGCGGTGTCCAAGCTGGGCGGCTGGATCTTCGACGCCTACGGCGCGCGCGGCGACCTGTCCACGGGCTACATGATCATGTTCTCGATCTGCGCCGTGGCCTATCTCGTCGCGTGGGCAGTCATGAAAACCCTGGTGCCGCGCCACCAGGAAATCACCGGCATCTGAGGGAGCCGCACATGCGAGTGAGACTGTGGACCGCCGTCAGCGCGGCGTTGTTGGGCGCCGCCTGCATGGCGCAGGCGCAGGCACCACGCGTGCACCCGGTGCAGGTGGATGCCTCGCGGCCCGACTGGGAGAACCCGGCGGTCTTCGCGCGCGGCAAGCTGCCGGCCTCGGCGACGCACTTCCCGTTCGAGAGCCGCGCCGCCGCGCTGGCCGGCGACAAGGCCCGTTCGGCCCGCTACCAGTCGCTGGATGGTCTGTGGTCCTTCCACTTCAGCCCGTCCGCCAACGGTGTGCCACCGGGCTTCGAGAAGCCCGACTACGACGTGTCCGGCTGGAAGCAGATCAAGGTGCCCGCGATGTGGCAGGCCGAGGGCTATGACCAGGCGCGCTACAACAACATCACCTACCCGCACCCGGCCAACCGCCCGCTGATCCCGCACGAGACCAACCCGGTCGGCTCCTACCGCCGCAGCTTCGAGATTCCGGCCACGTGGTCGGGCCAGGACGTCATCCTGCACATCGGCGCGGCCGGTTCGGCCTACCGCGTTTGGGTCAACGGCAGCGAGGCCGGCTACTCGGAGGACAGCAAGCTGCCCAGCGAGTTCGACATCACGCGGCTGCTGAAGGCCGGGCAGAAGAACATCGTCGCGATCCAGATCCACCGCTGGTCCGATGGCTCCTACCTGGAGGACCAGGATTTCTGGCGCGTCTCAGGCATCGAGCGCTCGGTCTACCTGAAGGCCGTGCCCCAGGCGCGGCTGACCGACCTGTTCGTGCGTGCCGGGCTGGACAAGGCCTACCGCGACGGCCTGCTGTCCACCGACGTGAGCCTGACCGCCCGCAGCGCGCCGCTCAAGCTGCGCATGACGCTGCTGGACGGCGACAAGACCGTGCTGACGCAGGACGCCACCGTCCCGGCCGGCGACGCCACCACGCAGACGCTGGCCGCCCCCGTGCCCGGCGTGCGCCACTGGACGGCCGAGACGCCCCACCTCTACACGCTGCTCGTCGAGCTGTTCAACGCGCAAGGCCAGCTCATCCAGGCCACGCCGCAGCGCATTGGCTTTCGCACCGTCGAAATCAAGGACGGCCTGGTGAACGTCAACGGCCGGCCCATCACCATCCGCGGCATCAATCGCCACGAGCACGACCCCGAGACCTTCCACGTCATCTCCGAAGCCTCCATGCGCCGCGACATGGAGCTGATGAAGCGCAACAACTTCAACGCGGTGCGCACCTCGCACTACCCCAACGCCGAGCTCTGGTACGCGCTGGCGGACGAGGTCGGCATGTACGTGATGGACGAGGCCAACATCGAGAGCCACGCCTACATGGACCACGGCCACCGCGTCCCCGAGCAGCGCGCCAAGATCCAGATCGGCTACGACCCCGCCTGGGAGGCCGCCCATGTCAGCCGCGTGATGAACATGGTCGAGCGCGACAAGAACCACCCGTCGGTGATCTTCTGGTCGCTGGGCAACGAGGCCGGCCTGGGCCCCGCCTTCGAGAAGGCCGCGGCCGAGGCCCGCAAGCGCGACCCCTCGCGCCTCATCTCCTACCTCGGCTGGGGCACGCTGGACTGGAGCCACGAGCCCAACGCCTACGTCGACATCTACGCGCCCATGTACGACGACGTCGAGAAGATGGTGGACTGGGCGCTGGACCCGACGCGCACCCAGCCCATGATCCAGTGCGAGTACGCCCATGCGCAGGGCAACTCCGTCGGCAACTTCAAGGACTACTGGGACACCATCTACCAGTACCCGAAGAAGCTGCAGGGCGGATTCATCTGGGACTGGGTGGACCAGTCCATGTATCGGTACACGAAAGACGGCAAACGCTACTGGGGCGATGGTGGCGAGTACGGCCCCAACCCGGGCGGCGACATCGAGTTCGGCGACGGCCTCATCCAGCCCGACCGCACGCCCAACCCGCACCTGTACGAGGTGCAGAAGGTGCAGTCGCCCATCCAGTTCGAAGCCTTCGATGCGAAGAAGGGCACGGTCACCGTGCGCAACCGGCACGACTTCCGCGACCTGTCGGGCTTCTCGTTCGAATGGGCGCTGCTGGAGAACGGCGTCAGCATCACCGGCGGCACGGTGCAGGGCCTGAAGACACCGGCACGCTCGGCGCAGACGCTGGCGGTGCCCGTCCACCTGATCCAGCGCAAGCCGGGTGCGGAGTACATCGTCACCCTCCGCGCCAAGGCCCTGGCCGGCGCCGTGCCGCTGGTGCCTGAAGGCCATGTCGTCGGCTGGGAGCAGTTCGCCGTCGAGCCGTACACCATCACGCTGGCCAAGCCTGCAAACGGCGCAGTTCAGCTGACCGACAACGCCGACACCGCCACGTTGTCCGCCGCGGGCGTCACGCTCACGCTGGACCGCAAGACCGGCCTGCTGGCCAGCTACGGCAAGGCCGGCCAGCCGCTGCTGAGTGGCGGCAAGCCCAACTTCTTCCGCGCCGAGACCGACAACGACACGCTGACCGGCACCGTCAGGGAGCAGGCCGCGTGGCGCCACATGACGGACCACCGCCAGGTGCGCGCCGTCACCGCACGCCGCACGGCGGGCGGGGCCGAGGTGAGCGTCGAGTACGCACTCGGCGCCGGCGCGGCCCGCTTCGTGACGACCTACACCATGCATGGCGACGGCGCCGTGGACGTCGTCGGCCTGCTGACCCCGCTGAAGAGCGACCTGCCGCCGCCCGTGCGCGTGGGCCTGTGGTTCGACACGCCGCCCTCGCTGACGACCGTGGCCTGGTACGGCCGCGGCCCGCACGAGAGCTATGTGGACCGCAAGACCAGTGCGGCCGTGGGCCTGTGGCGCGGCGCCATCGCCGAGCAGAACCACGACTACATGCGTCCGCAGGACACCGGCAACAAGGTCGACGTGCGCTGGATCGAGGTGTCGGGCGGCGGCCGCGGCCTGCGCGTGCAGGGCCAGGCGCTGCTGATGGCCAACGCGCTGGCCTTCCCCTACACCGACCTCTACCGCCGCGCCCCCGGCACCTGGAAGAGCAGCGACATCGTGCCTCGCGAGCGCGGCTCGCTGCTCATCGACGGCGCGCAGTGGGGCGTGGGCGGCGACACGACGTGGAACCACGTGGGCCAGCCCCACGCCCAGTACCGCACACGGCTGGAGCCTGTGCGCGTAGCCTTCCGGCTGCGACCCTTTGACGGCGAGGGGACGACGCAGGCCCTGCCCGCCCAGGCGACGACACCGCAGTAGCGACCTCGTGCACGGCCAGCCCCGGCGCCGCCAGGCCCCGGGGCTCTTTTTGCTTTTCGGCAGGGATTGCGCGCGGTTTGACGGACATCAAACCGCCCGGGCCGCCGGTTTCTCAAAATATGCAAACAATATGCATATTAAGGAGTGCACATGACGCTGACCAGCTACGGCACCAAGATCGACCTGCGGCCCCTGCTTCCGCGCGAGCGGCATCCGCTGGTGTTCAACACCCTGCGCAGCCTGGGCGCGGGCGAGTCGGTCGAACTCGTCAACGACCACGACCCGCTGCCGCTGCAGGAGCAACTGCGCGCCGAGTGGCCCGGCGACTTTTCCTGGGAAGACGTGCAGAGCGGGCCGGATGTCTGGCGCGTGCGCATCGTCAAGCGCGCTCCCCACGGCGACGGCCGCTGCTGCGGCTCCTGCGGCGGCGCCTGAACCCCGCCCGCTCACCCACAAGGACACATCATGAAATCGACACGCAGGCTCTGGCGCTGGCTGGGGCTGATCTTCGTCCTGTCGTTCGGGGCCCTCGGCTACCTCGGCTGGCAGATCTATCTCTTCGCGCCACCCATCCCCAAGCAGGTCGTCACGACCGAGGGTGAGGTGCTGTTCACGGCCGAGCAGATCCAGCTCGGCCAGCAGGCCTGGATGTCGGCCGGCGGCCAGCAGCTGGGCACGGTCTGGGGCCATGGCGCCTATGTGGCGCCGGACTGGTCGGCCGACTGGCTGCACCGCGAGGCCGAGGCGCTGACGGCGCGGCACCGCGCAGGCGACGCCGACCCGGCCGCCGTGGCGGCGCGCGTGCGCACCGAGATGCGCCGCAACACCTATGACGACACCACCGGCATCGTCAAGGTCTCGCCGGCTCGCGCCGAGGCCATCCGCGAGGTGGCGGCGCACTACGACGGCCTGTTCGGCGCCGAACCGGCGCTGGACAAGCTGCGCGAGCAGTACGCAATGACGCCGGGCGCGCTGCCCGATGCGCAGCACCGCCAGGCGCTGACGGCCTTCTTCTTCTGGTCCGCCTGGGCCGCGACGACGGACCGACCCGGCGAGACCGGCCTGTCCTACACCAGCAACTGGCCGCACGAGCCGCTGGTGGGCAACGTGATGAGCACCTCGGCCGCGATGTGGTCCATGGTCAGCGTCATCCTGCTGCTGGCCGGCATCGCCGCCATGTTGTGGCTGCACAAGGGCGACGCGCACGAGGAGCTGGCTCAAGTGCCCAAGGCCGACCCGCTGCTGGGCGCCCGCGCCACGCCGTCGATGAAGGCGACGCGCAAGTACTTCTTCGTCGTCATCGGCCTGATGCTGCTGCAGATCGCCATGGGCGTCGTCACGGCCCACTACGCGGTGGAGGGCCAGTCCTTCTTCGGCCTGCCGCTGGCGGACCTGCTTCCCTACACGGTCAGCCGCACGGTGCACACCCAGGTCGGCATCTTCTGGATCGCCACGGCCTGGCTGGCCACTGGCCTCTATGTCGCGCCGCTGTTGTCGGGCCACGAGCCGCCGTTGCAGCGCCTGGGCGTGGAGCTGCTGTTCTGGGCGCTGATCGTCGTCGTGCTGGGCTCGACCATCACCGGGTGGCTGGGCACGCTGCAGCACCGCGGCATCGACTTCAGCTTCTGGTTTGGCAACCAGGGCCTGGAGTTCACCAGCATGGGCCGCTTCTGGCAGATCCTGCTGTTCATCGGCCTGCTGTTCTGGGTCTTCCTGCTGGGCCGCGCGCTGTGGCCGGCACTGAAGAAGCCGTCGGAAACCCGCGGCCTCATCGCCATGGTCTTCCTGTCGGCCACCTGCATCGGCGGCTTCTACGCCACCTCGCTGACCTGGGGCCAGCACACCCATTATTCGATGATCGAGTACTGGCGCTGGTGGCTGGTACATCTGTGGGTCGAAGGCTTCTTCGAAGTGTTCGCCACCGCGGTCGTCGCGCTGATCTTCACCAACCTGGGCCTGGTGCGTGCCGCTTCGGCCAACCGCGCCATCATTGCCGAGACCATCGTGTTCCTGTTCGGCGGCATCCTGGGTACCGTGCATCACCTGTACTGGACCGGCACGCCCACCTCGGTGATCGCCGTCGGTTCGGTGTTCTCTGCGCTCGAAGTCGTGCCGCTGACGCTGATCGGACTCGAAGCGCTGCAGACCTACCGCCGCTCCAAGGGCGTGGCCTGGCTAGGTGCCTACAAGTGGGTGATCCTGTCCTTCGTCTCGGTGGGCTTCTGGAACACGGTGGGCGCCGGCCTGCTGGGCTTTGCCATCAACCCGCCGGCCTCGCTGTACTACGTGCAAGGCCTGAACATGACGGCAGCCCACGGCCACGCCGCGCTGTTCGGTGTCTACGGCATGCTG
>DASWWC010000023.1:0-11093 GCA_036401055.1 Roseateles sp. | reverse complement strand
CGTCATCAAGGCCGTCCGCGAAATCACGGGCCTGGGCCTGAAGGAAGCCAAGGACCTGGTCGACGGCGCTCCGAAGAACGTCAAGGAAGGCATCTCCAAGGCCGACGCCGAAGCCGCTGTCAAGAAGCTGGTCGAAGCCGGTGCCAAGGCCGAGATGAAGTAAATCGGACGGCGGGCTCGTCCTGCCGACCGAATCTGGTTCGCCAGATTCACAAAAAGGGGTTGCCTTCGGGCATCCCCTTTTTCGTCTTTACGGGTTTGTCCCCGTAGAGGGCAGCTGAAAGAATCGTGCGCGGTATGATGCGCGGTTCTTTCACGTGTTCTCTGATCCGACTGCAGAGAACCAGTTTGGTCGGACTTTGGTGCAATGCCAGAGTTGTCCGCCAGCGGTTGGTAGTGGCCAACCACCAAGCTAGGCAGCCGCCCGTCCCGGGCGCGTGAGCCAGCCAGTCGCCGACGCGGTGCGTCCCACGGCCGGGGGCGCACTCGACACGGAGTGTTTATGGCGCAAGCAACCCCCTACAGCTATACCGAGCGCAAGCGGATCCGCAAGAGCTTCGGCAAGCGCGAGAGCGTTCTCAACGTTCCTTATCTGCTCACGATGCAGAAGGACAGCTACGTGGCCTTCCTGCAAAAGGACGTGCCTCCCGCCAAGCGCAAGCCCGAGGGTTTGCAGGCGGCCTTCCTGTCGGCGTTCCCGATTGTTTCGCACAACGGTTTCGTCGAGATGAAGTTCCTCGAGTTCAACATCGCCAAGCCGCCTTTTGACACCCGTGAGTGCCAGCAGCGTGGGTTGACCTATGCGGCCGCCGTGCGCGCGCGCCTGCAGATGATCATCTATGACCGTGAATCGCCCCAGGCGAAGACGGTCAAGGAAATCAAGGAGCAAGAGGTCTACATGGGCGAAGTGCCCCTGATGACCGACTACGGCTCCTTCATCGTCAACGGTACCGAGCGCGTCATCGTGTCGCAGCTGCACCGTTCGCCGGGCGTGTTCTTCGAGCACGACAAGGGCAAGACGCACTCGTCGGGCAAGTTGCTGTTCAGTGCCCGCATCATTCCCTACCGCGGCTCCTGGCTGGACTTCGAGTTCGACCCGAAGGACATCCTGTACTTCCGCGTCGACCGCCGCCGCAAGATGCCGGTCACGATCCTGCTGAAGGCCATCGGCCTGAACCCCGAGCAGATCCTGGCCCACTTCTTCGTGTTCGACAACTTCCGCCTGATGGACGTCGGTGCGCAGCTCGAATTCGTCGCCGACCGCCTGAAGGGTGAAGTCGCCCGCTTCGACATCGTCGACAAGTCGGGTGCCGTCATCGTCGAGAAGGACAAGCGCATCACCGCCCGTCACGCGCGCCAGCTGGAGCAGTCCGGCACGCAGCACATCTCGGTGCCTGAAGACTTCCTGATCGGTCGTGTGCTGGCCAAGAACATGATCGACGCCGACACCGGCGAGATCATTGCCAAGGCCAACGACGAGCTGACCGAAGCGCTGCTGAAGAAGCTGCGTCAGGCCGGCATCAAGGAGATCCAGTGCCTGTTCACGAACGAGCTGGACGAAGGCGCCTACATCTCGCAGACGCTGGCGTCCGACGAGACCGAGACGCAGCTGGCCGCCCGTGTCGCCATCTACCGCATGATGCGCCCCGGCGAGCCGCCGACGGAAGACGCCGTCGAAGCGCTGTTCAACCGCCTGTTCTACAGCACCGACACCTACGACCTGAGCCGTGTCGGCCGCATGAAGTTCAACGCGCGTGTCGGCCGTGACACGCCGGAAGGCGCGATGAACCTGTCCAATGAGGACATCCTTGACGTCGTCAAGATCCTCGTCGAGCTGCGCAATGGCCGCGGCGAAGTGGACGACATCGACCACCTGGGCAACCGCCGCGTGCGTTGCGTGGGCGAACTGGCCGAGAACCAGTACCGCTCGGGCCTGGCGCGGATCGAGAAGGCAGTCAAGGAGCGTCTGGGCCAGGCCGAGACCGAAGCCCTGATGCCGCACGACCTGATCAACTCCAAGCCGATCTCTGCGGCGCTGAAGGAGTTCTTCGGTGCGTCGCAGCTGTCGCAGTTCATGGACCAGACCAACCCGCTGTCGGAGATCACGCACAAGCGTCGCGTTTCCGCACTGGGCCCGGGCGGTCTGACCCGCGAGCGCGCTGGCTTCGAAGTCCGCGACGTGCACCCGACCCACTACGGCCGCGTCTGCCCTATCGAAACGCCGGAAGGCCCGAACATCGGCCTGATCAACTCGCTGGCGCTGTACGCGCAGTTGAACGAGTACGGCTTCCTGGAGACGCCGTACCGCCGCGTGGTGGACGGCAAGGTGACGGACCAGATCGACTACCTGTCGGCCATCGAGGAAGGCAAGTACGTCATCGCCCAGGCGAATGCGACGCTGAACGCGACCGGCGAGCTGACGGACGAGCTGGTCTCGGCGCGTGAGAACGGCGAATCGGTGCTGACCTCGCCCGAGCGCATCCAGTACATGGACGTGGCGCCGACGCAGATCGTGTCGGTCGCAGCCTCACTGGTGCCCTTCCTGGAGCACGACGACGCGAACCGCGCGTTGATGGGCGCCAACATGCAGCGCCAGGCAGTGCCGGTGCTGCGTCCCGAGAAGGCTTTCGTCGGTACGGGCGTCGAGCGCGTGGCCGCGAAGGACTCGGGCACCGTGGTGGCCGCACGTCGTGGTGGTGTCGTCGACTATGTCGACACCAACCGCATCGTGATCCGCGTGAACGATGACGAGACCGTGGCCGGTGAGGTCGGTGTCGACATCTACAACCTGATCAAGTACCAGCGTTCCAACCAGAACACCAACATCCACCAGCGCCCCATCGTGCGCCGTGGCGACAAGGTGGCGGCCGAGGACATCATTGCCGACGGCGCTTCCACCGACATCGGTGAACTGGCCCTGGGCCAGAACATGCTGGTCGCGTTCATGCCGTGGAACGGCTACAACTTCGAAGACTCGATCCTGATCTCGGAACGCGTCATCGCCGAAGACCGCTACACCTCGATCCACATCGAGGAGCTGGTGGTCAACGCGCGTGACACCAAGCTGGGTTCGGAAGAAATCACCCGCGACATCCCGAACCTGTCCGAGCAGCAGCTCGGCCGTCTGGACGAGTCGGGCATCGTCTACATCGGTGCCGAGGTGAACCCGGGCGACGTGCTGGTCGGCAAGGTCACGCCCAAGGGCGAAACCACGCTGACGCCGGAAGAGAAGCTGCTGCGCGCCATCTTCGGCGAGAAGGCTTCGGACGTGAAGGACACGTCGCTGCGTGTCGACCAAGGCACCAGCGGCACCGTCATCGACGTGCAGGTCTTCACCCGTGAAGGCATCCAGCGCGACAAGCGCGCCCAGCAGATCATCGACGACGAGCTGAAGCGCTACCGCCTGGACCTGAACGACCAGCTGCGCATCGTCGAGAGCGACGCCTTCGACCGTATCGAGAAGCTGCTCGTCGGCCGTGTCGCCAACGGCGGCCCGCAGAAGATCGCCAAGGGCACCAAGATCGACAAGGACTACCTGGCCTCGGTCGAGAAGTTCCACTGGTTCGACATCCGTCCAGCCGAGGAAGACGTCGCCAACCAGCTCGAGTCCATCAAGAACGCGCTGGACCAGACCCGCCACAGCTTCGACCTGGCCTTTGAAGAAAAGCGCAAGAAGCTGACGCAGGGCGACGAGCTGCCCGCCGGCGTGCTGAAGATGGTCAAGGTCTACCTGGCCGTCAAGCGCCGCCTGCAGCCTGGCGACAAGATGGCCGGCCGTCACGGCAACAAGGGTGTTGTGTCCAAGGTCACGCCGATCGAAGACATGCCCTACATGGCCGACGGCACGCCTGCCGACATCGTGCTGAACCCGCTGGGCGTTCCGTCGCGGATGAACGTGGGTCAGGTGCTGGAAGTCCACCTGGGCTGGGCCGGCAAGGGCATCGGCCAGCGTATCGGCGACATGCTGCAACAGCATTCGAAGGTGGCTGAGCTGCGCAAGCTGTTCGACCAGCTCTACAACCAGAGCGGCGGCAAGACCGAGAACATCGACGACCTGACCGACACGGAAGTGCTGGAAATGGCCGAGAACCTCGCCAAGGGCGTGCCCTTCGCGACGCCGGTGTTTGACGGCGCCAAGGAAGAAGAGATCCGCGGCATGCTGAAGCTGGCCTATCCGGACGACATCGCCGCCAAGAAGGGCCTGACCGAGACGCGCACTCAGGCCTGGTTGTGCGACGGCCGCACCGGCGAGCAGTTCGAGCGTCCGGTCACAGTCGGCTACATGCACGTGCTGAAGCTGCACCACTTGGTGGACGACAAGATGCACGCCCGTTCGACCGGCCCGTACTCGCTGGTCACGCAGCAACCGCTGGGCGGCAAGGCGCAGTTCGGCGGCCAGCGTTTCGGCGAAATGGAAGTCTGGGCGCTGGAAGCCTACGGCGCCTCGTACATCCTGCAGGAAATGCTGACGGTCAAGTCCGACGACGTGAACGGTCGCACCAAGGTCTACGAGTCCATCGTCAAGGGCGAGCACGCCATCGAGGCCGGTATGCCGGAATCGTTCAACGTGCTGGTCAAGGAAATCCGCTCGCTCGGTATCGACATCGAGCTCGAGCGCAACTAAAGAAGGAAAAGGAAGAACACCATGAAGGGACTACTCGACCTTTTCAAGCAGTTCACCCCGGATGAGCATTTCGATGCCATCAAGATCGGCCTGGCGTCTCCGGAGAAGATCCGCAGCTGGTCGTTCGGCGAGGTGAAGAAGCCCGAGACCATCAACTACCGCACCTTCAAGCCGGAACGTGACGGCCTGTTCTGCGCCAAGATCTTTGGCCCGATCAAGGACTACGAGTGCCTGTGCGGCAAGTACAAGCGCCTGAAGCATCGCGGCGTCATCTGCGAGAAGTGCGGCGTTGAAGTCACGCAGACCAAGGTCCGCCGTGACCGCATGGGCCACATTGACCTGGCCGCGCCGTGCGCGCACATCTGGTTCCTGAAGAGCCTGCCGTCGCGTCTGGGCCTGGTGCTCGACATGACGCTGCGCGACATCGAACGCGTGCTGTACTTCGAAGCCTATGTCGTCGTCGACCCGGGCATGACCCCGCTGAAGAAGTTCTCGATCATGAGCGAGGACGACTACGACGCCAAGCGCATCGAGTTCGGTGACGAGTTCATCGCGCTGATGGGCGCCGAAGGCGTGAAGAAGCTGCTGGAGGACATGGATCTCGACATCGAGATCGACCGCCTGCGCAACGACATGACCGGCTCCGAGCTCAAGGTCAAGAAGAACTCCAAGCGCCTCAAGGTCATGGAGGCCTTCAAGAAGTCCGGCATCAAGCCGAACTGGATGGTCATGGACGTGCTGCCGGTGCTGCCGCCGGACCTGCGTCCGCTGGTGCCGCTGGACGGCGGCCGCTTCGCGACCTCCGACCTGAACGACCTCTACCGTCGCGTCATCAACCGCAACAACCGCCTGGCCCGCCTGCTGGAGCTGAAGGCCCCTGAGATCATCGTGCGCAACGAAAAGCGCATGCTGCAGGAAGCGGTCGACTCGCTGCTGGACAACGGCCGTCGCGGCAAGGCGATGACCGGCGCCAACAAGCGCGCCCTCAAGTCGCTGGCTGACATGATCAAGGGCAAGAGCGGTCGTTTCCGTCAGAACTTGCTGGGCAAGCGCGTCGACTACTCGGGCCGTTCGGTCATCGTGGTGGGCCCGACGCTCAAGCTGCACCAGTGCGGCCTGCCCAAGCTGATGGCGCTCGAACTCTTCAAGCCCTTCATCTTCAGCCGTCTCGAAGCCATGGGCATCGCGACGACGATCAAGGCTGCGAAGAAGGAAGTCGAGTCCGGCACGCCGGTGGTCTGGGACATCCTGGAAGAGGTCATCAAGGAGCACCCGGTTCTGCTGAACCGCGCCCCGACGCTGCACCGTCTCGGCATCCAGGCTTTCGAGCCCGTGCTGATCGAAGGCAAGGCCATCCAGCTGCACCCGCTCGTCTGCTCGGCCTTCAACGCCGACTTCGACGGTGACCAGATGGCCGTCCACGTGCCGCTGTCCATCGAAGCGCAGATGGAAGCCCGCACGCTGATGCTGGCCTCCAACAATGTGCTGTTCCCCGCGTCCGGCGAACCCTCCATCGTTCCGTCGCAAGACGTGGTGCTGGGCCTGTACTACGCCACCCGCGAGCGCACCAACGGCAAGGGCGAAGGCCTGATCTTCACGGACATCCCGGAAGTGATCCGCGCGCTGGAGAACGGCGTGGTGGAGATCACCGCCAAGATCAGCGTGCGCCTGACCGAGTGGACCAAGGACAAGGACACGGGCGAGTTCGTGCCCGAGACCAAGCTGGTGGACACGACCGTCGGCCGTGCGCTGCTGTCGGAAATCCTGCCCAAGGGCCTGCCCTTCAGCAACATCAACAAGGCGCTGAAGAAGAAGGAGATCAGCAAGCTGATCAACACCTCCTTCCGCAAGTGTGGTCTGAAGGAAACCGTGGTGCTGGCCGACAAGCTGCTGCAAAGCGGTTTCCGCCTGGCCACGCGTGCCGGCATCTCGATCGCCATCGACGACATGCTGGTGCCCAAGGAGAAGTACACCGTCATCGATCGCTCCGAGAAGGAAGTCAAGGAGATCGAGCAGCAGTACGTCTCGGGTCTCGTGACCGCCGGTGAGCGCTACAACAAAGTGGTGGACATCTGGGGCAAGGCCGGTGACGAAATCGGCAAGAAGATGATGGAGCACCTGAAGGTCGAGAAGACGATCGATCGCAACGGCAAGACCGTCGATCAGGAGTCCTTCAACTCGATCTACATGATGGCCGACTCGGGCGCCCGCGGTAGCGCCGCCCAGATCCGTCAGCTGGCCGGCATGCGCGGCCTGATGGCCAAGCCGGACGGCTCCATCATCGAGACGCCCATCACGGCGAACTTCCGTGAAGGCCTGAACGTGTTGCAGTACTTCATCTCCACCCACGGTGCCCGTAAGGGCCTGGCGGACACGGCGCTGAAGACCGCGAACTCCGGCTACCTGACGCGTCGCCTGGTCGACGTGACCCAGGATCTGGTCGTCATCGAGGAAGACTGTGGCACCGACAACGGCATGAACATGCGTGCCCTGGTCGAGGGCGGTGAAGTCATCGAATCGCTGCGTGACCGCGTCCTCGGCCGCGTCGCCGCGATCGATGTCGTCCACCCCGAAACGCAAGCCACGCTGCTGACCGCCGGCAACATGCTCGATGAGGATGTGCTGGACGTGCTGGAGCAGGCGGGTGTCGACGAGATCAAGGTCCGCACGCCGCTGACCTGCGGCACGCGCTTCGGCCTGTGTGCCAAGTGCTACGGCCGCGACCTCGGCCGCGGCGGCCTGGTCAACACCGGCGAGGCCGTGGGCGTCATCGCCGCGCAGTCCATCGGTGAACCCGGCACGCAGCTGACGATGCGTACCTTCCACATCGGTGGTGCCGCGTCGCGTGCGGCGGTGGCCTCCAGTGTGGAAGCCAAGTCCGACGGCCTGATCGGCTTCAACGCCACGATGCGGTATGTGACGAACGGCAAGGGCGAACTGGTCGTGATTTCCCGCTCTGGCGAGATCATCATTGCCGACCCGCACGGCCGCGAACGCGAGCGCCACAAGGTGCCTTACGGCGCGATCCTGAACGTCAAGCCCGACCAGCAGATCAAGGCCGGTATCGTGCTGGCCAACTGGGACCCGCTGACTCGTCCGATCATCACGGAATTCGCCGGCAAGGCGAAGTTCGAGAACGTCGAGGAAGGCGTGACCGTTGCCAAGCAGGTCGACGAGGTGACCGGTCTGTCGACCCTGGTCGTCATCGACCCGAAGCGCCGCGGTGCCGCCAAGATCATCCGTCCGCAGGTCAAACTGCTGGATGCTCAGGGCCACGAGGTCAAGATCCCGGGCACCGACCACTCGGTGGCCATCGGCTTCCAGGTCGGCGCGCTGATCCAGATCCGCGATGGCCAGGACCTGCTGCCCGGTGAAGTGCTCGCCCGTATCCCGGTTGAAGGCCAGAAGACCCGCGACATTACCGGCGGTCTGCCGCGTGTGGCGGAACTCTTCGAAGCGCGCTCGCCCAAGGACGTCGGCGTGCTGGCCGAGCAGACCGGCACCGTGTCGTTCGGCAAGGAAACCAAGGGCAAGATCCGCCTGCAGATCACCGATCCGGACGGCAAGGCCCACGAGGAACTGGTGCCCAAGGAGAAGAACATCCTGGTGCACGAGGGCCAGGTGGTCAACCGTGGCGAACTGATCGTCGACGGCGCAGCCGACCCGCAGGACATCCTGCGACTGCTGGGCATCGAGGAACTGGCGCGCTACATCGTCGACGAAGTCCAGGACGTGTATCGACTCCAGGGCGTGAAGATCAACGACAAGCACATCGAGGTGATCGTTCGCCAGATGCTGCGTCGCGTGGTCATCACCAACCCGGGCGACACGCACTACATCCTGAACGAGCAGGTCGAGCGCTCGGAGCTGCTGGATACCAACGACCGCATGCGCAAGGAAGGCAAGACGACGGCCACCCATGCGGACCTGCTGCTCGGTATCACGAAGGCTTCTCTGTCGACCGACTCCTTCATCTCGGCCGCTTCCTTCCAGGAAACGACCCGCGTGCTCACCGAGGCTGCCATCATGGGCAAGCGCGACGAGCTGCGCGGTCTGAAGGAGAACGTCATCGTCGGCCGCCTGATCCCCGCGGGCACCGGCATGGCCTTCCACGACGCGCGCCGCGCCAAGGAAGCCATGGACGATGCCGAGCGCCGCGCCATCGCCCTGCAAGAGGCCGAAGAACTGGCGGCTGCGCAGATGGCCGATGTCGACGCCGGGACGGGCGCCGCCGAGTAATCCGCGCCTGCCGCCCCCCCCCCGAAAGCCGCCCTGGTCCGCCAGGGCGGCTTTTTCACTTCAGGCGTCGGGTGACCAGCTTTCGGGCTTGACGATCAGCAGCCCGCGCAACCTCGCCCGCTTGGCCAGTGCCAGCACTGCCTTGTCGCGCGACACCAGCCAGCGCGCGCCTTGTGCGAGCGCCAGGTCGATGAACTTCTGATCGTCCGGGTCGCGGCAAACAAGCCGGCCGGCGAGGGGCTGCGGCGGTGCGGCCTCGACGGGATGTGCGTGGGCGTCGAACTTCGCCTCGATGAGCGCCAGGTCCGGCGCGTAGCGGAAGGCGACGCCGCGCCCCAGCACATGGCGGATCTCGTCGCGCATCGCCGCTGCAACGAGCCAGCGCAGAGCGCCCGAGGTCAACGCTGTCGCCAGCGGGCGGACACGCGCGTCGTCGAACACCAGCCAGTCCATGACGACCTGGGTGTCGACAACGATGGCCGGCCGGTCTCCAACTGGCGCGGGCGGTGAGTAGGGCGGGGCATCCGACGGGGGCATCACCACAGCTTAACCGCCACGCTTGTGCCGAAAACCCTGACGGTCTACAATCGCCGGCTCTCCGCATTTTGGGGGCTGCGTTCGTGCGCGCTCAAAAAGTGGAGGTCACTGACTTCAAACGGGAACAAGTCGTTTATGCCAACCATCAATCAACTCGTGCGCCAAGGCCGTGAAGCCGAAGTCACGAAGTCCAAGTCGCCTGCGATGCAGAACTGCCCGCAGCGCCGCGGTGTCTGCACCCGCGTCTACACCACCACGCCGAAGAAGCCGAACTCGGCTCTGCGTAAGGTCGCCAAGGTGCGCCTGACCAACGGCTTCGAGGTCATCTCCTACATCGGCGGCGAAGGCCACAACCTGCAAGAGCACAGCGTCGTGCTGGTGCGCGGCGGCCGTGTGAAGGACCTGCCCGGTGTGCGTTACCACATCGTGCGCGGCTCCCTTGACCTGCAAGGCGTCAAGGACCGCAAGCAGGCCCGTTCCAAGTACGGTGCCAAGCGTCCCAAGAAGTAAATCGTCTGTTCGGGCCCAGCTGCATAGCTGACCCAACGTTGTTGCGGCTGCTGAATGTCTCAGCAAGCCGAGTAAGTGGATTACCCCAGATGTCGGTGGTTGTCCAGCGGAGTCAGGCCAAGAAGGTCGTCTCCAACTGAAGCAAAAGGAAGAGTGCCATGCCACGTCGTCGCGAAGTACCCAAGCGCGAGATCCTGCCGGACCCCAAGTTCGGTTCCGTCGATCTGTCCAAGTTCATGAACGTCATCATGGAATCGGGCAAGAAGGCCGTTGCCGAGCGCATCATCTACGGTGCCCTGGAGCAGGTCGAGAAGAAGATCGGCAAGGACCCGCTGGAAGTGTTCATGGTCGCCCTGAACAACGTGAAGCCCATGGTTGAAGTGAAGTCCCGCCGTGTCGGCGGTGCGAACTACCAAGTTCCCGTGGAAGTTCGTCCCGTCCGCCGGATGGCCCTCGCCATGCGCTGGCTGAAGGAATCCGCTCGCAAGCGCGGTGAGAAGTCGATGGCCCAACGTCTGGCCAACGAGCTGCTGGAGGCCGCTGAAGGCCGTGGCGGCGCGATGAAGAAGCGCGACGAAGTCCACCGCATGGCCGAAGCCAACAAGGCCTTCTCGCACTTCCGCTTCTAAACCACTGTCTTTCGGCCGCCTCGGGTTTCTACCAACCCGCTGGCGGCTCCTGTCTTCTGGAGCAAACCATGGCCCGCAAAACCCCCATCGAGCGCTACCGCAACATCGGTATCTCCGCGCACATCGATGCCGGCAAGACCACCACGACCGAGCGCATCCTCTACTACACCGGTGTGAACCACAAGATCGGTGAGGTGCACGACGGCGCCGCCACGATGGACTGGATGGAGCAGGAGCAAGAGCGCGGCATCACGATCACGTCGGCCGCGACGACCTGCTTCTGGAAGGGCATGGACATGTCCTACCCCGAGCACCGCTTCAATATCATCGACACGCCTGGACACGTGGACTTCACGATTGAAGTCGAGCGCTCGATGCGCGTGCTGGACGGTGCTTGCATGGTCTATTGCGCCGTGGGTGGCGTGCAGCCCCAGTCGGAAACCGTCTGGCGCCAGGCCAACAAGTACAAGGTGCCCCGCCTCGCGTTCGTCAACAAGATGGACCGCACCGGCGCGAACTTCTTCAAGGTCGTCGACCAGATGAAGACCCGCCTG
>DASWWC010000022.1:0-14431 GCA_036401055.1 Roseateles sp. | reverse complement strand
GACGCCCTCACCTCTGACCAGGTCAAGGCGCTCGGCACGGCACAGGTCCAGTCGCTCACCACCCAGCAGTTGAAGGGCGTGGGCACCGACCAGGTCGCCGCGCTCAACACCGACCAGCTGCGTGCGCTGAGCACCGCTCAGGTCCAGGCGCTGACCACCGACCAGCTCATTGCGCTGGGCACCGACCAGTTCCAGCAGCTGACGACGACGCAGGTGAGCAGCCTGACGACGCGCCAGATGGCCAACCTGGAAACGGCCGACCTGCAGGCGATGGGCACGGAGCACTTCCGCGTGTTCAGCTCCGCGCAGATGGCGGCGCTGGCGACGGATCACATCAAGTCCATCGAGACCGAGGACCTGGCCAAGCTCAGCACGGCCGCCCTGCGTGGCCTGGGTTCTGACGACCTCGCGGCGCTGGGCACCGACCAGATCCAGGTCCTGAGCACGCAGCAGGTGCAGTCGTTGACCACGCTGCAGCTGTCCGGCCTGACGACCGATCAGATCGGCGCCTTCGAGACGGCGGACGTCATCGCGATGAGCACCCAGCAGCTGCGTGGCTTCACCAGTGACCAGTTCGCCGGATTCGCCTCCGAGCATCTGTCCGCGATGACCACGCTGCAGCTGAACTCGCTGGTCTCCGAGCAGGTGCGCGCCATCGCCACCGATGCGATCGTGGCGCTGGAAAGCTCCGACTTCGCGGCCTTCAGCTCGACGGCGGTGCGCGGCTTCGGCACGGACCAGATCCGCGCCCTGGCCAGCGAGGACCTGAAGGCATTCAGCTCGGCGCAGGTGGTGGCGATGACGACGGAGCAGCTCCGCGCCATCGGCAGCGACCAGGTCGTGGGCCTCGACGCCTCCGACATCGGCAAGCTGTCGATGAGCCAGGCGGCGTCCTTCGCCACGGAAGCGGTGCAGGCGATGCACAGCGATCAGCTGAACGCGCTGATCCCGGCCCAGATCTCGCCGATCGTGCTGGATCTGGACGGTGACGGCGTGGAGACCACGGCGGCGTCCTCCGGCGTCAGCTACGACCTGCTGGGCCGCGGTGTGTGGCAGCAGTGGGGCTGGGTCGGCGGCGGCGACGGTCTGCTGGTGCGCGACATCAACGGCGACGGCAAGATCAACGACGGCAAGGAGCTGTTCGGTGAAGGCACGGTGCTGGCAGATGGCACCCGCGCCAAGGACGGCTACGCCGCCATGGCCGCACTCGACGTCAACGGCGACGGCAAGCTGGATGCATCGGACGAAGCGTTCAAGCAGTTGCAGGTGTGGATCGACGGCAACCACGACGGCCTCACCGACGCCGGCGAGCTGAAGAGCCTGGCCGACCTGGGCATCGCCAACCTGAGCCTGCACTCGACCAGCTCGACGGCGGTGGACAACGGCAATCTGCTGGGCCTGGTGGGCAGCTATCAGACCACCGACGGCGCCACCCACCAGATGGCGGACGTGTGGTTCAGCCGTGACTCCACCGCAGCCGCCAGCACATCGGGCCCGGTACTCCCGACGGCAGCTGATGTGCTTGCGGCACCCAGCGAGCTGACCCTGCCGGGCGCCACGCCGGCGGCCAACCTGGTCACGGCCACGGTGCCAAGCGTCGATCCGCTGCTGGTGCTGAAGCCCAAGTCGCCGGAAGACGACGAGCTGAACCGTCAACCTCCGCTGATCTGATCAAGAAGTCTCGGAATGACGTCGGTGGTGCCCACAAGGTGCCACCGACGTTGCTCACAATGGAGGAGCTCTCGCCGGCAATGCACGATCAACGACGCTTCACGCCCTCCGCGGCCTTGCCCAGTTTCCCTCCCTGCCTGACGCCCTGAGGGCGCCGAGCCATGGCCACCGTCACCACCCCCACCCCCGAGCAGCTCGCTCAGCTCACGCCCAAGGAGCTGACGGCGCTGAGTGCCGCGGTGTGGGCCACTTTCACGCCCGCGCACATCGCCGCACTGACCGCCGAGCAGGTCGCGGCGCTCAAGCCTGCCAATTTCAGCAAGCTGCCGGCGGACCTGATGGCGTCGTTCTCGGCGGACACGCTGCAGGTGCTGAGCACCTCGGTCATCAAGGCGCTGAACACCGCCCAGGTCGCAGCGCTCACGGTCGAGGAATTCGGCCAGCTGACGCCCGCCCAGGTCGCCACACTGCAGCCCAAGCAACTGGCGGTCGTGTCGGTGGACCAGTTCACCGCGCTGGGCGTGGAGCAGGTGGCGCTGCTGAACCCTACCCAGGTCAAGGCACTGACCACCGACCTGATGGTGGCTTTGCTGCCCGAGGAACTGGCAGCGCTGAACCTCAAGGCCGTGGCGGCGCTGACCGCCAGCCAGGTGCGCGCGCTGACCGCCGAGCAGCTGCAGGCGCTGACGCCCGAGCAGGCCGGTGCCTTCACCGGGAACCAGGGCGCCGGCCTCACCGCCGAGCAGTTGGCCGCGCTGACACCCGAAGCGCTGGCCAGCCTGTCCACGTCCGCGATACGCGCCATCGGCAACAGCACGCTGACGGAGCTGTCGCCGGACCTGATCCAGCAGCTCAGCCCCACGCAGGTGGCCGCGCTGGGCGCCAGCCAGATCGCTGCGCTGGGCAGTGCCGGCCTGGACGCGATGACGCCCGAGCAGCTGCAAGGCCTCAACAGCGCGCAGATCCGCGGGCTCAGCACTGCACAGGTGGCCGCGCTGTCCGGCGAAGACCTGGTGGCCCTGGGCAGCCGCGGCCTGAACAGCTTCAGCTCCGCGCAGGTCGCCTCGCTCAGCGCCGAACAGGTGCAGGCGCTGGAGACGCGCCAGTTCGCCGGCATGACCTCGGCCCAGGCCGCGGGCCTGTCCACCCAGCAGCTGACCGGCCTGTCGGCCGAGTCGCTGGGCGCGCTGTCGACCGCCGCGATCCGCGGCCTGCGCACCGACATCATTGCCGGCCTCAACGACGATCAGGTCGGCGGGCTCAGCACCCGCCAGATCGCGGCGCTGACCTCCCGACAGATGTCGGCCTTCGAGACCAGCGACATCATCGCGCTCAGCACCCAGCAGATGTCCGCACTGGGCTCGGCGCAGCTGGCCGGGCTGGGCAGCAAGCAGATCGCCGCCATCGAGCTGGAAGACCTGGCCGCCCTGAAGACCGCCGCCATCAAGGGGCTGAAGAGCGCGCAGCTCGCCGCCTTCACCAGCGATCAGATTCAGGCCCTGACCACCGCCCAGGTCGCCGCGATGACCTCGGTCCAGCTCAACGGTCTGGGCACCGAGCAGGTCCGCGCGCTGGAGCTGGCCGACCTGCAAGCCATTGGCACCAAGGCCTTGCAGTCGCTGTCGTCCACGTTGCTGAACGCGCTGACCACCGAGCAGATCGACGCGCTGTCCACCGGCCAGGTGCGCTCGCTGACCAGCGCCCAGATCCAGGGCCTGGCGCCCACGCAGCTCAACACGCTGAACACCGAGCAGTTCGGCGCCCTCGGCTCCAAGCAGGTCGTCTCGCTGACGGCCGAGCAGATGGCGCAGCTGCAGACCGAGGACTTCGGCGCGCTGTCGTCCAGCGCCTTCAAGGCCATCACGCCCGGCCAGCTGGGCGCGCTGGAAACCCCGCTGGTGCAGGCCATCTCCACTGCGCAGACCGCCGCGCTCAGCTCCAAGCAGATCACCGGGCTGACCGCCGAGCAGTTGGCAGTGCTGGCCACCGACTCGTTCACGGCCATCAGCACCAGCGCCGTGCGCGGCCTGCAGGCCGGCCAGTTGCAGAGCCTGGGCGAGCCGCAGCTCAACCTGCTCAGCACCATCCAGGTCGCCAGCCTCACCTCGGCTCAACTGGGCGCGCTGACCAACGAGCAGCTCAACACGCTGGGCACCGACCAGTGGGCGGCCATCAGCTCCAGGCAGATCACGGGCCTGGCCGCGGACCGCTGGGACCAGTTCTCGGCCAGCCGCATCGCCTCGCTGAGCACGGCCACGCTGCGCGTCCTCAGCGCCGAGCAGGTGCGCGACATCAGCCTGGAGCAATGGTCTGCCATGGGCACCCGCCAGTTGGCGGCGCTGAGTTCACGGCAGATCGCCGAGATCGCCACCGACGAGCTGCCCTGGCTGGCGGCCGACGCGCTGCGCGCCATCACCACCGGTGCCATCCAGGGCCTGACCGCCAACCAGCTGCGCAATCTGGACCCCGGCCAGGCCGCGCTGCTGACGCCGGCCCAGGTCGCGGCGCTGAGCACCAAGCAGCTGGCCTTCCTGACCACCGACGCCCTGTTCGCGCTGACCACCGCGCAGATCACGGCCATGACGGACAAGCAGCTGTCCATGCTGACCACCGCCCAGGTGGCCAACATCGAGCTGGACGACTTGACCGCATTGGGCAGCCGCGGCCTGAAGAGTTTCAGCGCCCAGCAGCTGGCCGCCATGACGCCCGAGCAACTAACCGCGCTGAGCAGCCAGCAGGTCTCGGCGTTGACGTCCAAGCAGATCGCGCTGCTCAGCTCCGAGCAGGTCATGGCCATCGTGGCCGACGACCTGGGCGCCATCTCCACCGCCACGCTGCGCGCGCTCAGCACCGAGCAGTTCAGCGCCTTCGGGCCCACCGAGCTGTTCCTGCTCAGCAGCCGCCAGCTGTCCACGCTGACCTCCAGCCAGATCCGCGCCATCAGCAGCGACGAGATCGCCGCGATCGATCCGGCACAGTTCGGCGCGCTGGGCTCCGAGCAGTTCCGCGCCATGACCAGCGCCCAGCTGCTGGGCGTCACGGTGGACCAGATGGCGCAGATCTCCACGCAGGCGCTGCGCTCGCTGTCCAGCGACCAGATAACGCTGCTGGACACCAACCAGATCTCCTTCCTGACCTCGCGCCAGATCGCGTCTCTGGGCAGCGCCCAGGTGCGCGGCCTGGAGACCGAGGACGTCGTCGCGATGAGCGACTCGCAATGGGCGTCCATGGGCAGCCGCCAGCTGGGCTGGCTGAGCAGCGCCCAGGTCGCGGCCATCGAGGCGGTCGACGTCGCCGCGCTCAGCACCGGCGCGCTGCGCGGCTTCAGCTCGCAGGCCATCACCTGGCTGGACACCGAGCAGATCGGCGCGCTGAGCAGCCAGCACCTGGCCGCGCTGCTGAGTGCGCAGGTGCGCGCGCTGGCCACCGAGGACATGGTCGCCATCAGCGCCGACGCACTGCAAGGCCTGAGCAGCGCCGCCATGCTGGCGCTGACCTCCGAGCAGACCTCCGCGCTGTCGCTGGGCCAGATGCAGCAGATGGGCTCGCAGCAGCTGCAGCTGATGTCCACCGCCGGCATACGCGGCCTGACGAGCGACGTCATCTCCAGCCTCAGCACCCAACAGGTCGCGTCGCTGAACACCGCCCAGGTCCGTGCACTGAGCAGCGAGCAGCTACAGCTGATGACCATCGAGGAGCTGAACGCCTTCGACACCGCGCAGTTCCGCGCCCTCACCTCGGCCCAGATGAGCCACCTGGACAGCGACCAGTTCTCGCAGTTCACCACCTTGCAGCTGGGCCAGCTCACCAGCGTCCAGGTCAAGGGCCTGGGCACCGAAGACATTGCCGCGCTGGACGCCGACCACATGGCCGGCCTCAGCACCGCCGCGCTGAACGGCATGTCGTCCACGCAGATCGCCACGCTGAACGGCACCCAGGCGGAGGCGCTGAGCGGGGCGCAGATTGCCGCACTGTCCAGCGCCGCTCTGAACGCCCTCAGCACCGAGGCCTTCGACGCGCTCAACTCCGCCCAGATCGCCGCGCTGTCCGCCGCGCAGATCGGGCGGCTGTCCACGGCCAACATCGCGCTGCTCAGCGGCGACGACCTGCAGGCCCTGCAGACCGCGCAGATCGCCGCCATCGGCACGCAGCAGATCATCGCGCTCGCCACCGACGCCCTGGCCGACATCAACGCCGACCAGCTCAACGCCTTCAACACCAAGCAGGTCAAGGCCTTCACCGACGCGCAGATGGCCGCGCTGGAGACGGTGGACCTGATGGCCTGGAACAGCAACGCCATCCGCTCCCTCAGCACGGCGCAGTTCGCTGCGCTGACCTCCGACCAGATCGGCGCGCTGAGCACCCAGCAAATCCAGGTGCTCAGCTCCGCCCAGTTCCGCACGCTGGGCAGCGACGACATCGCCTCCCTCACGACGGCCCAGGTTGCCTCCTTCGGCACGCGGGCGCTGGCCTCCATCACGACCGACCAGGTCCAGGCCTTCGAGACCGAAGACCTAGCCGCGCTAAGCTCCGCACAGCTCCGCGCCTTTGGCACCGCCCAGATCGCGGCGCTGCTGACCGAACAGATCCAGGGGCTTGAAAGCGCCGACATGCGCGGCCTCACCATGGCCCAGGTCAACGCCTTCAGCAGCGACCAGATCGGCGTCATGAGCGCCGGCCAGGTGGACTCGCTGTTCGCCGCCACGCCCATCGTGCTGGACCTGGACGGCGGCGGCGTGAACACGCTGGCGGCCAGCCAGGGCGTGCAGTTCGACCTGAACGGCACCGGCAACGCCCAGCAATGGGGCTGGGTGGGCGGCGGCGACGGCCTGCTGGTGCGCGACCTGAACGCCAACGGCCTCATCGACGGCGGTCAGGAGCTGTTCGGCTCAGGCACCCAGCTGGCCAACGGCCTGCGCGCCGGCAACGGCTACGCCGCCATGCTGGCGCTGGACGACAACCTCGACGGCCGCCTCAGCGCCGCCGACGCGGCCTTCGCGCAGTTGCAGGTCTGGGTGGATGCCAATCACGACGGCGTCACCGATGCCAGTGAACTGCGCAGCCTGGCGGATCTGCAGATCGTTTCGCTGGACCTGAATGCGCAGAAGGGCGAGGCGACCGACCATGGCAACCTGCTCGGCCTGACCTCCAGCTATACGACGGCCGACGGCCAGCGCCACGACATGGCAGACGTCTGGTTCGCCAAACAGGAGGCCGAGGCACCCGCGCCGCTGCCGGCGGCCAGCGAACTGCTCAGCGCACCGGCGACGGACCTGCTGGCGGGCCTGGGCGCCAGCTCGGGTGAAGCGGCATCTCAAGCGGCGGTGGATGCGGCCGTGGCGCCGGCTCAACGCCTGCCATGGCGGGAACGCGGGCTGGACGATGATGCGGGCTGGACCCCGCTCATCTGACCATGACCGCCTCCGACCCTGACGCCCCCCAGATCCACCCTCTTTCCGACGCACAAAGCCCCCACATCGGGCCGCGCACGCGCGTCTGGCAGTTCTGCGTGATCCTGCCCGACGCCCGCATCGGCGCCGACTGCAACATCAACGCCCAGGTGCTGGTGGAGAACGACGTGGTGGTGGGCGACCGCGTGACGCTCAAATCCGGCGTGCAGCTGTGGGATGGCCTGCGGGTGGAAGACGATGTCTTCATCGGCCCCAACGCCACCTTCACCAACGACCGCCTGCCGCGTTCGCGCCAGCGGCCCGACGCCTTCCAGCAGACCGTCATCGAACGCGGCGCCTCCATCGGCGCCAACGCCACCATCCTGGGCGGCGTGCGCATCGGCGCCGGCGCGCTCATCGGCGCGGGCAGCGTGGTGACCAAGGACGTACCGGCGGGCGAGCTGTGGGTGGGCAACCCGGCACGCTCGCGCGGGCCGGTACCCGCCAAAAGCTAGGCCGCCGCCCGCACCGCGCGGATCACCCGCTCCGCCTGCGCGTCCGTCATGCCCGGCCACAGCGGCAGGCTCAGCACGCGGCGGTGCATGGCCTCGCTGACGGGGAAGTCGCCCTCGCCATAGCCCAGCTCGGCATAGGCTGGCTGCCGATGCGGCGGCACGGGGTAGTGGATCAGCGTGCCGATGCCCTGCTTCGCCAGTTCGGCCTGCAGCCGGTCGCGGTCATCGTGTTGAACGACGAACAGATGCCACGCCGAGTCCAGCCCTTCCGGCACCACCGGCAGCTGCAGTGGCGCGCCGTGCAAGCCGTCCAACAGCATCGCGGCCAGCCGGCGGCGTTCCTCGGTCTGGGCCTGCAGCAGCGGCAGCTTGGCGGCCAGCACGGCGGCCTGGATTTCATCCAGCCGCGAGTTCCGGCCCTTGACCTCGTTGTGGTACTTCACCTTGGAGCCGTAGTTGCGCAGCACGCGCACCTGGGCCATCGCCGCGGGGTCGTGGCCGGTGATGCCGCCGCCGTCGCCCATCGCGCCCAGGTTCTTGCCGGGGTAGAAGCTCCAGGCCGACAGGTCGGCGAGGCTGCCCACGGCGCGGCCCTTGTAGACCGCGGCATGGGCCTGGGCGCAGTCGTCCAGCACCTTCAGGCCGCGGCGCAGCGCCAGCGTGTTGATGGGGTCCATGTCGGCCGGCAGGCCGTACAGGTGCACCGGCAGCAGCGCCTTGGTCCGCGGCGTGATGGCGGCCGCTATGCGGGCCGGGTCCAGGTTGTAGGTCTGCGGGTCGGGCTCCACCGGCACCGGCGTCGCGCCGCACTGGCTGACCGCCAGCCAGGTGGCGATATAGGTGTTGGACGGCACGATGACCTCGTCGCCCGGCCCCACGCCCAGCGCCTCCAGCCCCAGCGCCAGCGCGTCCAGCCCGTTGGCCACGCCGGCGCAGTCGGCCGCGCCGACGCTGGCGGCGTAGGCGCGCTCGAAGGCCTTCAGCTCCTCGCCCAGCAAAAACCAGCCGCTGCCGGCCACGCGCAGCAGCGCGGCGTCGATGTCCGCCTTGGCCGCTCGGTAGACCGGCTGCAGGTCCAGGAAGGGGATGGGCGCGTCAGCCACGGCGGTTTTCGGCAACGGCGGCGAGATAGTCGTCATAGCTGCGGATGTAGTCGGCCGGGTCGTAGGGATCGGAGGCCAGCACCAGCAGCACGGCATCGGCGCTGAAGCGATACTGGATGCCCCACACCATGGGCGGGATGTGCAGGCCCAGCAGCGGGCTGTCCAGCAGCACCTCGTCGCGGCGCTGGCCGTCGTCCAGCACGACGCTGAGGCTGCCCTTCACGCAGACCAGGAACTGGTGGCAGGCCTTGTGCGCATGCTCGCCGCGCACCTCGCGGCTGGGCACGTCGTAGACCAGGAAGAAGCGCTCGGGCGTGAACGGCAGCTGCGCATCGATCTGGCCCACGGTCAGCGAGCCGCGCATGTCGATGACCTTGGGCAGCTTCACCAGCGCTGCGCCCGGCACCTGCAGCGCCAGGTCGTCCGCATTCACGCGCCGGGCCGACTCGGCCGGGCGGATGCCGGTGTCGACATAGCCGATCACGTGCGCCGGGTTGCCGGCCACGATGGCGTTGGGCGGCACGTCGCGGGTCACCACCGCGCCGTCCTGCACCATGGCGCCGGCACCGATGGTGAGCCCGGGGCGGATGGTGGCGTTGGCGCCGACGCTGGCACCCTGGCGCACCCAAGTGCGGGCCGGCGTCTCGGGGCGCTGCTTGCTGCGCGGAAAGGGGTCGTTGGAGAAGGTGACGTTGGGGCCGATGAAGACATCGTCGTCAACCTGAACACCGTCCCACAGTTGCACGCCGCACTTGACCGTCACGCGGTCGCCCAGTTGAACCTGGTTCTCGATGAAAACGTGGTCGCAGATGTTGGCGTCCCGACCGATGCGGGCACCCGGCAGCACGTGGGCGAAGGCCCAGATGCGGCTGCCGGCACCGATGTGCGGGCTCTCCACCAGGGCGTGGCTGTGGATGAAGGGGGGCTGGGCGTCGCTCATGGGCCGGCACGGTAGCAGGTCGGCGGCCCGGTCAAGCCCGGAAATTCCAGGCCTTGGCAGGCGCAGATCGCCGCGCCGCCGGCCGGAAATGCCGCCCCGCCGGCCCGCTTATTCCCGGTTTCAAGATGTGAAGTCCTGGGACAGTCGCTCTACCCGGGCCGCCTGCGCGCCCAAGAAAATGCCAAGACCGTGAAGCCAGACAACTATTTCGCAGTGTTACGCGCTCAAGAGGGCTACAGCCTGAGCCCATACTGCCGATCTATCGAATCTGAGCGCGTTCAGGCCCTGCCTTGCCCGCCGGCCGCACGCGTGAGCTGACATCCATCACTGGGCTTGCACCAACACAGTTAACGAGGAAGCAGACATGGCCTCCAGACCCCTTGCCAGAGCCAGCGCGATCGCTGACGGTGCACGTCGCTCACCCTTGTTCCTGAAGGTGGGCAACACCATGGTTCGCGATCTGCTGGAGGAACAGGAGCTGCCCACCAATGGCGGCCTGCTGACCGAGCCCGAGCCCTCGCCGTCCGCCGTCATCGCGGCGCTGCGCTACCTGCCGCGGGCCAAGCCGCCGACGCCCTCGCCCGTCAGCGTGCGCCCCCTGCCCTACAGCCGCCAGGACATCACCGAGGACGACATCGCCGCCGTGATCGGCGTGTTGCGCTCGGACTTCCTGACCCAGGGCCAGGAGTTGCCGGCCTTCGAGGCCGAGTTTGCCGCCCTGCACCAGTTGCCCCACGCCGTGGCCGTCAGCAACGCCACGGCAGCGCTGCACATCGCCTGCCTGGCGCTGGGCGTCGAGCCGGGCGACAGCGTTTGGACCTGCACCAACAGCTTCCTGGCCTCGGCCAACTGCGCGCGCTACTGCGGCGCCAGCGTCGATTTCATCGACATCGACCCCGCCACCCGCAACCTCAGCATCCCCGCGCTGGCCGACAAGCTGGCCCGCGCCGAAAGCCTCGGCACGTTGCCCAAGGTCGTCATCCCGGTGGATTTCGCCGGCCTGCCCTGCGACTGGCCGGCGCTGCGCGCCCTGGCCGACCGCTACGGCTTCAAGCTGCTGCAGGACGCCTCGCACGCCACCGGCGCCACGCTGCACGGCAAGCCCATGGGCGCCGACTGGGCCGACATCACCGTCTTCAGCTTCCACGCCGTCAAGGTCGTCACCACCGCCGAGGGCGGCATGGCCTGCACCCGTGACGCCGAGCTGGCCAAGGCCCTGCGCCTGCTGCGCTCGCACGGCATGGTGCGCAACGCCGAAGACATGCTGAACCCGCCCGACGGCCCCTGGACCTACGAGCAGCACGAGCTGGGCTTCAACTACCGCATGACCGACATGCAGGCCGCCATGGGCCGCACCCAGCTGCGCCGCCTGGCCCAGATGCAGGCCCACCGCGAGAAGCTGGCCGACCGCTACGACGAGCTGCTGGCCGCCCTGCCCGTGCGCCTGCCGCCGCGCCACCCGCAGGCCCAGTCGTCCTGGCACCTCTATGCCATCGAGCTGGACGACAGCGTGCTGGAACGCGTCGGCCGCGCCAAGGTGTTCGAGGGCCTGCGCGCCTGCGGCATTGGCGTGCAGGTGCACTACATCCCCATCCACACCCAGCCCTACTACCAGGCGCTGGGCTTCAAGCGGGGCGACTTCCCCGCCGCCGAGGACTACTACGCCCGCACCATCTCGCTGCCGCTGTTCCCGGCCATGACCGATGCCGACCAGGACCGCGTCGTCGCCGCGCTGCGCGAGCTGATCAAGGCCTGAGGCATGGAACTGGCGCTCGGCACGGTCCAGTTCGGCCTGGCCTACGGCGCCGTGGGCAGCGGCCGCCAGGTGGACCCCGAATCCGCGGCCGCCATCCTGGACGACGCGTGGCAGCAGGGTCTGCGCTGGCTGGACACCGCCGCCGCCTATGGCGACATCGAGCAGCGTCTGGCCGGCCTGTGTGGCCCACATCGCTTCCGCATCGCCAGCAAGATCCGCCCGCTGGCCACGGCCGGTGACGCCGGCGCCCGCGCGGCGCTGATGACGGGCAGCGTGACGCAGTCGCTGGAGCGCCTGGGCGACCGGCTGCGCGTGCTGATGTTCCACAGTGCCGCCGACCTGCTGGCCGACGACGGCGAAGCCCTCTGGGCCCAGGCGCGCAAGCTGGTGCAGGGCCGTGACATTCGCCTGGGCGTGTCCTGCTACTCGCCCATCGAGCTGCTGCGCCTGCGCGAGCGACTGGACATCGAATTCGCCCAGCTGCCCGCCAACGCGTTCGACCAGCGCCTGCTGCAGACCCTGCACGACCCTGCCGGCCGCACGCGGCTGGACGGCGTGGTCATCCACGTACGCTCGGTCTTCCTGCAAGGCCTGCTGCTCGCCCCCGGCCGCGGCGCCCAGCGCGTGCCCGCCGCCGCCGCCGCGCTGCAGCGCTGGCAGGCTCGCTGCGACCAGGCCGACCTGGAGCCCACCGTCGCGGCGCTAGGCGCCGTCCAGCCGCTGCCCGGCGTGCAGGCCTGCGTGGTGGGCGTGGAATCCCTGGCGCAATGGCAAGGCATACGCCAGGCCTGGTCGCACACCCGGCCGCTGGAATGGCCCGACCTGGCCTGCGCCGACCCGCAGGTCTACGACCCAAGAATGTGGCCCAAGACATGAACCACGCCCTCGCCCCGCGCACCATAGCCGTCGTGCAGGCGCGCCTGTCCAGTTCGCGCCTGCCCGGCAAGGCGCTGATGCCACTGAATGGCCAGCCCATGATCCTGTTCATGCTGGAGCGCGTGAAGCGGGCCCGGCTGATCGACGAGATCGTCATGGCCACCAGCACCGATCCGAGCGACGACGAGCTGGCTCGCACCGTCGCCGCCGCCGGTTTCCGGGTTCACCGCGGCCCGCTGGGCGACGTGCTGGCACGCTTTGAAGGCGCCGTCCAGGGCCATCCGGCCGAATGGGTCGTGCGCCTCACGGGCGACTGCCCGCTGATCGATCCCCAGGTCATCGACCACGTCATCATGCTGGCCCAGGTGCAGCGCCACGACTACGCCAACAACGTCGAGCCGCCCAGTTACCCGGACGGTCTGGACGTGGAGGTCTTCACCCGCGCCGCGCTGCAGCAGGCCGCCGCCGAGGCCCGTCTGCCCAGCGAGCGCGAGCACGTGACCCCCTTCATCCGCAACCGGCCCGAGCAGTTCAAGCAGGGCGCGCTGCGCTGCCCGGTGGATCTGTCGGCCCTGCGCTGGACGGTGGACCATGCCGACGACCTGGAGTTGGTGCGCGCGCTGGTGGCCGCCGTCGTCGCCCGTGGCGACGACCCGCTGCAGGTGGACCTGTTCGACATGGTGCGCATCGTCGACAGCCGCCCCGAGCTGATGTCCATCAATCAGCACGAACGCAACGAGGGCTATCTGAAGAGCCTGCTGGCCGACGCCCGCCTGCACACTTGAGCCCCATGCGCAGTTTCAAAGCCTCCGAAGACCTCCTCGTCCGCGCCGAGCGCGTCATTCCGCTCGGCAGCCAGACCTTCAGCAAGAGCCGCACGCAGTACCCCAAGGGCGTGTCGCCCTTCTTCATCGAGCGCGCGCAGGGCTGCCGCGCCTGGGACGTGGACGGCAACGAGTACCTGGACCTGGTCATGAGCCTATGCTCGGTGACGCTGGGCTACCAGGACGCCGACGTCAACGCCGCCGTGGCCCGGCAGCTGCACGATTCCGGCGTCATCTTCAGCCTGCCGCACCGGCTGGAGACCGAGGTGGCCGAGCTGATCTGCGAGATGGTGCCCTGCGCCGAGAAGGTGCGCTTCGGCAAGAACGGCTCGGACGCCACCTCGGGCGCCATCCGCCTGGCGCGCGCCTTCACCGGCCGCGACCACGTGGCGGTCTGCGGCTACCACGGCTGGCAGGACTGGTACATCGGCAGCACCGCCCGCCACCGCGGTGTGCCGCAGGCCACGCGCGACCTGACCCATGCCTGGACCTACAACGACCTGGCCTCGCTGGAAAAGCTGTTCGCGGACTTCCCCGACCAGATCGCCGCAGTCATCCTGGAGCCCATGAACGTCGCGCCGCCGCAGCCCGGCTTCCTGGAGGGCGTGAAGGCGCTGGCGCACAAGCACGGCGCGCTGCTGGTGTTCGACGAGACCATCACGGGCTTCCGCTTCGCCAACGGCGGCGCGCAGCAGCTGTTCGGCGTCACGCCCGACCTGGCCACCTTCGGCAAGGGCCTGGCCAACGGCTATCCCGTGTCGGCCATCGCCGGCCGTGCCGACGTGATGCAGTTGATGGAGGAGATCTTCTTCTCCTTCACCTTCGGCGGCGAAGCGCTGTCCCTGGCCGCCGCCAAGGCCACGCTGACCAAGCTCAAGAGTGGCCCCGTGCTGGCCGGCATCCATGCCAAGGGCGAGCGCCTGCAGGCAGGCCTGAACAAGCTGATCGAGCAGCGTCAGCTGTCCGACCTGTTCAGCGTCAGCGGCCACCCGAGCTGGACCTTCCTGAACGTCAAGGAGGCGCGCGGCGCCGCGCTGTTCGACATGAAGACGCTGCTGGCGCAGGAGCTGCATGAGCGCGGCGTGCTGGGCCTGGGCACCTTCAACCTGAGCCACGCGCACACCGACGCCGACATCGACCGCGTACTGGCCGTCTACGGCGAGATCCTGCCCATGGTGGGCGAGGCCGCCAGCGCGGGCCGGGTGCGCGAGCTGCTGCGCTGCGAGCCCCTGGTGCCGCTGTTCAAGCTGCGCTGATGCGCGTCGCGCTGCGCGTGGACGCGTCCAGCCGCATCGGGCTGGGGCATCTGCTGCGCTGCCTGTCGCTGGCCCAGGCGCTGGCACGCTGCGGCGCGGA
>DASWWC010000021.1:0-16288 GCA_036401055.1 Roseateles sp. | reverse complement strand
GCTGCAGCGGCTGGCCGCCAGCCCCGCCGAGCTGCTGCTGGTCGACTGGGTGCTGCCCGACATGGACGGCTGCACGCTGCTGGAGCAGGCTGCCCAGGCCGGCCTGACGCGGCCGCGCCGCACCGTGTTCCTGAGCGCCTTCGACACGCCCGCGCTGCGCGAGCGCGCGCTGCGCCTGGGCGCCGACGCGCTGTGCGCCAAGCCGCTGCTGCCGCACACGCTGCGCCGCCTGCTGGATCTGGACCAGCCGCTGCCGGCCGAGCCACCGGTGCCGCTGGCCACCGATGCCGACACGACCGACCCGGCCACGCTGATCAGCGAACTGGACAGCCTGCTGGGCGAGGCCGACAGCCATGCGCTGACGCTGTGGGAACAGCACGGGTCGGCCTTCATCGACCTGCTGCCCGGCCCGCAGGCCAAGGCGCTGGCCGGCGCGATGCAGCGCGTGGACTTCGACGAGGCCCAGGCCGCACTCCGGGGAGACAAAAAGACATGAATGCCAGCCTTCAACCCGCCGACGCCGGCGCCCACGCACAGGCCACCATCCTGGTGGTGGATGACACGCCGGCCAACCTGACGCTGATGGCCCAGGTGCTCAAGCCCGACTACCGCGTGCAGCTGGCGGTCAGCGGCGCCAAGGCGCTGGAGATCTGCCAGCGCCAGCCGCCCGACCTCGTCATCCTCGACGTGATGATGCCGGAGCTGGACGGCTACGAGGTCTGCCGCCGCCTGAAGGCTGACCCGGCGACGCGCCGCGTGCCCATCATCTTCCTGACCGCGCTGACCGATGCCGACGACGAGAACGCCGGCTTCGCCGCCGGCGGCGCCGACTTCATCCACAAGCCCTTCAACCCGGTCACCGTGCTGGCGCGCGTGCGCACCCACCTGCAGCTCAAGCTGGCCGAGGACCAACTGCTGCACCACAACGCCCAGCTCAGCGGCGAGCTGGAGGCGCGCCGCCGCGAGGTGGAGCGGCTGCGCGACACGACGCTGTTCGTCATGGTCGGCCTCGCCGAGTTCCGCGACGCCGACACCGGCAACCACATCCAGCGCACGCAGGAGTACGTGCGCGCGCTGGCCTCCTGGCTGGCGGCCCAGCCCGACGGTGCGGTCGACCTCAGCCCGGCGGCCATCGACGAGCTGGCCAAGGCCGCGCCGCTGCACGACATCGGCAAGGTCGCCATCCCCGACGGCATCCTGCTGAAACCGGGCCGGCTGTCGGAGGACGAGTGGCGCATCATGAAGACGCATGCCGAGCAGGGCGGCGACCTGCTGCAACGCGCCATCGACAAGCTGGGCGACGACGCCGGCCTGATGCTGACCTACGGCAAGCAGATCGCACGGCACCACCACGAGAAATGGGACGGCAGCGGCTACCCCGACGGCCTGGCAGGCACCGGCATCCCGCTGCCCGCGCGGCTGATGGCGGTGGCCGACGTCTACGACGCGCTGATCAGCCCGCGGCCGTACAAGCAGGCCATGACGCACGACGAGGCGCTGGACTACATCCGCGACGGCAGCGGCAGCCACTTCGACCCGCGCGTGGTCGAGGCGCTGGAGGCCTGCGTCGAGCAGATGCAGGACATCGCCTCCCGCTGGGCCGATTGAACGGCCCGGGCAACGCCTGTCGGGCTGAGGCGCTCACAGCGTCTTCAACAGGGCGCGAGCCTCGTTGGACTGAGACAGCTTGGGATCCAGGGCCAAGGCCTTTTCGAGCGCTGCGCGTGCGGCGGCCGGTTGCTTCAACTCGGCTTTGATCACGCCCAAGTGGAAGTGGTAGCCGGCCATGTTCGGCTCCATCTCAACCGCCTTGGCCAGGCTCGCACTGGCGGCAGGCAGATCGCCCGCCGCCCGCAAGGCCCAGCCCAGCGTGTCATGAAAGGGCGCCGAGCCAGGAGCCAGTGCCACGGCCTGCCGTGCCCAGGCCACAGCCTGTCGGGCGTCGCCCTTGCTCTCGACGGTCATCCAGGCCAGGTTGTTGTAGGCCAAGGGATCGCGCGGCCCAAGCTCAATCGCCTTCAGGTACTCCGCTTTCGCAGCCACGAACTGGCCGCTGGCCTGATGGACATCGGCGAACTTGAGCGCGACCGCCGCAGCCTTGGGCGCAATGCGCCGCGCCTGCGCCAACTGCTCAAGCGCGAGCGGCCAGCGTCGCTGCGCAGCGAGCGCATCCACCCGGTCCAGCATCGCCGGCAAGTAGGCGGGCTGTCGCTTCAACGCACCGTCGAAGGCCGCCAGCGCCTCGTCGAAGCGACCGGCCTCCAGCCACAAGCGACCGATCAGCCGCGGCGGCTCGGGATCGCGCGGCTCCAAGTTTGATGCCTTGTCCAGCGCCGCCAGGGCCATCTCGCGCTCCCCATTGGCGGCAGCGGCAGCCCCCAGCCCGAACTGTGCATGCCCATTGGCGGGGGCAAGCTCAACAGCGGCGCGGAAGGCCTCGAGGGCTTGTTTGCGATGGTGGGGCGACTTCAGATACAGGTCGCCCAGTTCGAGCAAAGGAGGAATCGTGCGAGGCGCCCGTTCACGGGCCTGCAGAAACGACTTCTCTGCCTGCGCCAAGCGCCCCTGCCCCTGGTGGTAACGCCCCCACGCCAGATGAACCTCCGGCGCACCGGGCTCAAGCTTCTCTGCCTGCTGAAGCCAGGATTCCACCTGTGACGAGCGCCCCTCCGCCTGCGCCACGGCGGCCATGCCCAGCACGGCTGGCACATAGCGCCCGTCGATCTTCAGCGCCCGCTCGAAATGTCCGCGCGCGACGCTGGGCTTGCCCTTCTCCAGCAAGAGTGCCTGCACACCGGCACGGAAAGCGACGCCCTGGGGCGACTCGTCAGATTTCGCATCCGGCAGGCGGAGCAGAGGCCCGCCCGTCACCACCGGAGCGGCCATTGCACCGAACGGTGCGAGAACCAGCACCACAGCCAGTCCGTGGGTGAACACAAGCCGAGCCGAACGGCGAAATGGGCGCATCTTGAAGATCGCGAGTTTGGAAAGCGGCGCAGTCTATCGAGACTCCAGGCCCGCTTCCAGTGACGCTGGACTGTCGAGCGACCTTACATTGATGAACTAGGGATGACTCACGCGCCGGTCGTAAATGACTGTCGCAAAAGAATAAATTCTTTTGCTCGGGCGGTGGCACGCATGCTGCTTTAAAGCCCCCCGGAAGCCGGAGCCATTGTGGTCGGCTGATCGCAACGCAGCATCCTCAGGGAGGTTTTATGTCAGGACGAATTTCTCGCATCATGGCCGCCATGGCCGTCACTTGTGCCGCACTGACCTCGGTCAGTGCGCACGCGTCGCTCACCACGTTCCAGACCTTCGTCGGCAACTACGGGGTCTCCACCGATGGCTGGGGTGGCACGAGCAGCAGCGGCACCATTTCCGCCTTCGTGCCGGTAGGCGCCACCGTTGTGGCCGCCTATCTGTACACCACCACCAACAACAACGGGGGGACGGCAGCAACCGTGACCTCGACGCTGGCGGGCTCCGGCACCATCAACTACACCAACCTGGGCGTCAACAGCAGCGCCTGCTGCCAGCTCGCGGCGGGCCGTGCCGATGTCACCAGCATCATCAAGCCGCTGGTGGACGGTGGCCCTGGCGGCACCTACAACTTCACGGTCACCGAGTCCAACTCGGGCGTGATGGACGGCGAAGCGCTGGTCGTGGTCTACAGCCTGCCTTCGCTGGGCATCACCACCATCGGCATCCTGGACGGTGCGGCGTCTTCGGCGGGTGACTCGGCCACGCTGACCTTCGCCGGCGGCATCGACAAGACCGCGCCCGGCTTCACGGCCGAAATGCGGCTGGGCATCGGTTTCAGCTACAACGACTCGGGCACTAACCAGACCTCCACCGTCACCGTCAATGGCCAGACCTTGACCAACAACGCCGGCAACTACGACGACGGCGCCCCCGCGGACGGCGCCCTGATCACCGTCGGCGGCAGCGACGACCCGCTGTCCCCGGCCAACCCGTCGGTGGCGCTGGATCATGAACGCTATGACCTGAGTTCCTTCATCAACCAGGGCGACACGGCGATCAACATTCGCACCACCAATTCGTCTTTTGACGACAACATCTTTCTGGCCTTGTTCCAGGTGACCGGCGAAGGCACCGTCTGCACGGACACTCAATGCACCGTGCCTGAACCGACCATGCCGCTGCTGGTGGGTGGTGCCCTGCTCGGGTTGGGCCTGCAACGTCGCAGGTCCCAGCTGAAGAAGTCTTGATCGCGCAGTAGATCGCGTCGACCAACGATCGGTTGACCGGCCTGTGCTCGCGGGCAGAGTCCGCGCAACAGGTGCAGTACCCGAACCGCCAAGTCGAGGCGCTGCTTGAGCAAGCCCCCGCTGCCCCGAAGGCGGCGGGGGCTTTTCACTGCGTGCAGGCCGATGCCATTTGCCAGCACCGCCGCTCTCTGTGGGCAGCAGACCTGGCCGCGGCGCCTCGGATGGGCATGCACCGATAATCCGCCGCCTCATGCAGTCCGGCTCCATCCTCAACATCTCCTGCTACCTCTTCGTCTCGCTGAGCGACACCGCGGCGCTGCGTGACCGCCTGCATGCGCGGGCCGACGCGCTGGGCCTGAAGGGCACGGTGCTGATCGCCGAGGAGGGCATCAACCTGTTCCTGGCCGGCCCGGCCGAGGCGGTGAACGCCTGGGTGGCCGACGTGCGCGCCGATGCGCGCTTTGCCGCGCTGACGCCCAAGGAGAGCTGGAGCGAGGTCCAGCCCTTCCAGCGGCTCAAGGTCAAGGTCAAGCCCGAGATCATCCGCATGAACCAGCCCGCCGTGCGCCCCGACCAGGCGCCGCGCGCGCCGGCGCTGGCGCCCGCCACGCTGGCGCGCTGGCTGGACCAGGGCCATGACGACGAGGGCCGCGAGGTGGTCATGCTGGACACGCGCAACGACTTCGAGGTCGACCAGGGCGCGTTCGACAACGCCATCGACTGGCGGCTCGCCAAGTTCAGCGACTTCCCCGCCGCGCTGGCCGCGCACAAGGGCGAGTTGGCCGGCAAGACCGTGGTGAGCTACTGCACCGGCGGCATCCGCTGCGAGAAGGCGGCCATGGTGCTGGAGGCCGAGGGCCTGCACGCCTGGCAGCTGGACGGCGGCATCCTGAAGTACTTCGAGGACACCGGCGGCAAGCACTACCACGGCAACTGCTTCGTCTTCGACGACCGCAGAGGCGTCAACGCGGACCTGACCCCGACGTGAGCAGACAGCGGACCGAGCGCCGGGCCGCCATCCCCTCGGGGGATCGACGGGCGTACCCGCCTGTCGAGGGGCGGACATGAAAGGCGACTGGGCGCTGAAGCTGGTCGGCATCTTTCTGATGCTGGCCGCGCTGGGCTTTGCGGTCGCCAAGGCGCCCGACCGCTCACTGGAAAGCCTGCTGCCGCGCTGGGCGCCGCCGCCGTCCGACTTCGTCGAGCTGGACGGCCTGCAGGTGCATTACCGCGACCAGGGCCCGAGCGGCGACCCGCTGCCCCTGGTGCTCATCCACGGCACCAGTGCCAGTCTGCACACCTGGGAGGGCTGGGCCGCGGAGCTGGCGCGCACGCGTCGCGTCATCAGCTTCGACCTGCCCGGCTTCGGCCTGACCGGCCCCAGCGCCGACGGCGACTACCGCGGCCCGCGCTACGTGGCCTTCGTGCGCCAGCTGCTGTCACGGCTGGGCGTAGGCCGGGCCATCGTGGCGGGCAACTCGCTGGGCGGCGAGATCGCCTGGCAGCTGGCGCTGGCCGACCCGGACCGCGTGGCCGGCCTGGTGCTGGTGGATGCCTCGGGTTTCGACTTCGTGCCCGAGTCCGTGCCGCTGGGTTTCCGCCTGGCCCGCATCCCGGTGCTGCGCGAACCCATGCGCTGGGTGCTGCCGCGCCGTGCCATCGAGGACAGCGTGCTGAACGTCTACGGCGACCCAGCGCGCGTGACCGCCGCGCTGGTGGACCGTTACTACGAGCTGACCTTGCGCGAAGGCAACCGCGTCGCGCTGATGCAGCGCATGGACCAGATGGCGCCCGGCCCGGTCGAACGCCTGCCCGAAATCAAGGTGCCCACGCTGATCCTGTGGGGCGCCAAGGACCGGCTGATCCCGCCGGTGTGGGGCGACAGCTTCCACACCGCCATCCCGGGCAGCCGGCTGGTGAAGTTTCCCGCCCTGGGCCATGTGCCTCAGGAGGAAGACCCGGCTGCTACCCTTGCGGCCTTGCGCGACTGGCTACCGACTGTCGCCCGCTGAATTCGTCCCACCCAAGAGGTTTGACATGAAGAAACGCTCCCTGTTCGCCCTGGCCCTGCTGGCCGCGACCACCCTGGCCCAGGCCCAGGCGCCCGAATGGAAGAAGCTGCGCATCGGCGTCGAGGGCGCCTACCCGCCCTTCTCCGAGATCGGCCCCGACGGCAAGTTGAAGGGCTTCGAGATCGAGCTGGTGCAGGCCTATTGCGCCGAAATGAAGGCGCAGTGCACGCTGGTGCAGCAGGAGTTCGACGGCCTGATCCCGGCGCTTCAGTCGCGCAAGGTGGACGCCATCTTCGCCAGCGTCTCCATCACCGACGAGCGCCAGAAGGTCATCGGCTTCTCCAAGCCTTACTACAACACGCCCGCGCGTCTGGTCGCCAAGGCCGGCGTGAAGCTGGACGCCACCGCCGCCGGCCTGAAGGGCAAGAAGATCGGTGTGCAGCGCGGCACCACGCACGAGGCCTACGCGGCCGCCACGTTCAAGCAGAGCGAGATCGTCCGCTACGGCACGCAGGACCAGGTCTTCCTGGACCTGAAGAGCGGCCGCATCGACGCCACGCTGATGGACTCGCCCGCCGCCGACTTCGGCTTCCTGAAGAAGCCCGAGGGCAAGGGCTTCGCCTTCGCCGGCGGCCCCATCAACGACGACAAGATCTTCGGCGTCGGCACCGGCGTGGGCATGCGCCGCGCCGACGAGGCGACGCTGGGCAAGAAGTTCAACGCCGCCATCGACGCGCTGCAGGCCAACGGCACGTTCAAGAAGCTGGCCGATAAGTATTTCGACTACGACATCGCGCCGCGCACCAAGTGATGCGACGCCGCACCGCCCTGGCCGCCGGCCTCGCGTGGACGAGCGCGGCCCGCGCGCAGACGCCGCAGCGCCTGCGCATCGGCTTCGCGGTCGGCTATGCGCCTTTCAGCGAGGTCGGCAGCGACGGCCAGCTCAAGGGCTTCGAGGTCGACCTGGCCCAGGCGGTGTGCACGCGCATGGTCCAGCAGTGCGTGCCCGTCATCCTGGACTTCGACGGTCTCGTGCCGGCGCTGCTGTCGCGCAAGATCGACGCCATCATGGCGTCCATGTCCATCACGCCGGAGCGCCAACAGCTGCTGGCCTTCACCGCGCCCTACTACTTCTCGCCGGCGCGCATGGTGGCGCGCAGCGGCGCGCGGCTGGACGTCAGCCCCGCGGGCCTGAAGGGCAAGCGCATCGGCGTGGAGCGCGGCACCGCGCATGAGCGTTTGCTGGCCGAGCAGTTCAAGGACAGCCAGGTGCTGCGCTACCCCACGCAGGACCAGGCCTTCCTGGACCTGAAAGCCGGCCGGCTGGACGCCACGCTGGTGGACGCCGTCATCGCGCAGTTCGGCTTCCTCAACCGCGCCGAGGGCCGCGGCTTTGCCTTCGTCGGTCCCGACTTCGGCCGCCAGCAGCAGTACTACGGCCGGGGCATCGGCGTGGGCCTGCGCAAGGGCGACGCCGCCATGCTGGGCCGCGTCGACGAGGCGCTGGCCACGCTGCGCAGCAACGGAACGCTGAAGGCCTTGAACGACCGCTACTTCAGTTTCGACCTCATCACGCCGCCCCGCTAGCCATGTTGTTGCACGGATTCCTTCCCAGCCTGCTCGAAGGCGCCACCGTCACGCTGGCCGTGGCTTTGTCGTCGCTGGCCGTGGCCGTCGTGCTGGGTCTCGTCGGCGCGCTGGCCAAGCTGTCGCGTTCCCGCATCGCCCAGGCACTGGCCGCCACGTACACGACGCTGATCCGCGGCGTGCCCGACCTGTTGCTGATGCTGCTGATCTTCTACGGCGGCCAGTTGGCGGTGAACACTCTGGCCCCGATGCTGGGCCACGAGGACTACATCGACATCGACCCCTTCGTCGCCGGCGTGCTGACCATAGGCTTCATCTTCGGCGCCTACCTGACGGAGTCCTTCCGTGGCGCCTTCCTGGCCGTGCCGCCGGGCCAGCGCGAGGCCGGCCTGGCTTACGGCATGAGCCCGCGCCAGGTGCTGTGGCGCATCACGCTGCCGCAGATGCTGCGCCACGCGCTGCCGGGCGTGTCCAACAACTGGCTGGTGCTGATCAAGAGCACGGCCATCGTGTCGGTCATCGGCCTGTCGGACCTGATGACGCGCGGCCAGCAGGCCGCCGGCACCACGCGCGAACCCTTCAGCTTCTACCTGGCCGTGGCGCTGATCTATCTGGTGTTCACCAGCCTGTCGGAGCTGGGCTTCTCCTGGGCGCAAAAGCGTCTGTCCATTGGGGCGAAGGAGGCACGGCTGTGAACTTCGACGCCATCGCCGAGAACTTCCCGATGTACCTGGAAGGCGCTCTCATCACGCTGAAGCTGCTGGCACTGTCGCTGCTGTGCGGCCTGGCGCTGGCCCTGCCGCTGGCGGTCGTGCGCACCGTGTCCAAGGGCTGGGCGTCGCGCGCGGTCTGGGTCTACACCTACGTGTTCCGCGGCACGCCGATGCTGGTGCAGCTGTTCCTCGTCTACTACGGCCTCGCGCAGTTCGACGCGGTGCGCGAGAGCTGGGCCTGGCCCTGGCTGTCATCCGCCACCTTCTGCGCCTGGCTGACCTTCACGCTGAACACAGCGGCCTACACGACCGAGATCATCGCCGGCAGCATCCGCTCGCTGCCGGCCGGCGAGATCGAGGCCGCCAAGGCGCTGGGCATGGGCCGCAGCCTGATGCTGCGCCGCATCGTGCTGCCCGCCGCGCTGCGCCGCGCGCTGCCGGCCTATGGCAACGAGGCCATCTTCATGCTGCACGGAACCTCTCTGGCCAGCATCGTCACGCTGCTGGACCTGACCGGCGCCGCCCGCGCCATCAACGCCAAGTACTACCTGCCCTTCGAGGCCTTCATCACGGCCGGCATCTTCTACTTCGCGCTCACGCTCGGCCTGGTCGGGCTGTTCCGCTGGGCCGAGAAGCGCTGGCTCAAGCCCATGATGAGCCGCTGACCATGAACCTCATTCGCCACCCCCTCCTCTCCCCCGCTCCGGGCACGCAACGCGAGCTGGTGTCGCTGCACTACGGCCAGCCTGGCGGCCAGAAGGCCTACATCCAGGCCTCCCTGCACGGCGACGAACTGCCCGGCATGCTGGTGGCCCACCACCTGCGACTGCAGCTGGACGCGCTGGACGCCGCCGGCCAGATCAGCGGTGAGATCGTGCTGGTGCCCATGGCCAACCCCATCGGCCTGAGCCAGTTCCTGCTGCACGCCCACCTGGGCCGCTTCGAGCTGATGTCGGGCGAGAACTTCAACCGCCACTACCCCGACCAAATCGCCGCCGTGGCCGCCGCCGTCGAGTCGCAGCTGGGCGCCGATGCCGCCGCCAACGTGGCCGTGCTGCGTCGCGCGCTGAAGGCCGCCGTCGAGGCCTCGCCGGTGGACACCGAGCTGCAGTCGCAGCGCCGCCAGCTGATGAGCCTGTCCTGCGACGCCGACATCGTGCTGGACCTGCATTGCGATGCGCAGGCCGTCATGCACCTCTACACCGAGACGCCCTGCTGGCCCGACTGCGAGCCGCTGGCGCGCTTCCTCCGCTCGCGCGTGGCGCTGCTGGCCCAGGACTCGGGCGACAACCCCTTCGACGAGGCCTGCTCGCAGGTCTGGTGGAAGTGGAAGGCTCATTTCGGTGACCGTTTCCCGATCCCGCAGGCCTGTCTGTCCGTCACCGTGGAGCTGCGCGGCGCCACCGACGTGACGCATGAGCTGGCGGCCGCGGATGCGAAGAACATCGTCGATTTCCTGCGCTGGCGCGGCCTGATCTCGGGTGACAAGCCCGCCCTGCCCGACGCGGTGGGCGACGCCCGCCCGCTGGCCGGCAGCATGCCCATCAAGTCGCCCGTGGCCGGCGTACTGACCTTCCTGAAGGAGGTGGGCGCCGAGGTCAAGGCGGGCGACGTGCTGGCCCATGTCATCGACCCCATCACGGCCCGGGTCACCGAGCTGAAAAGCCCCGTGGACGGCCTGTTCTTCGCCCGCGACTTCCTGCGCTTCGCCAACGCGGGCATGCGCGTGGCCAAGGTCGCCGGCAAGGAAGCCATCCGCACCGGCAAGCTGCTGGGCGCCTGAACAAGACCATGAGCGACATCCAACTCCAGGCCACCAACATCCACAAGCGCTTCGGCGATCGCGAGGTGCTGAAGGGCATCTCGCTGGCCGCGAAGCGTGGCGACGTCATCACGCTGATCGGCTCGTCGGGTTCGGGCAAGAGTACCTTCCTGCGCTGCCTGAACCTGCTGGAGCAGCCGCACGAGGGCGAGCTGAGCCTGGGCGGCGAGGCCCTGAAGCTGGTGCGCGACCGCGACGGCAGCCTGAAGGCGGCCGACGCACAGCAACTGCAGCGCTGGCGCGCGCGGCTGGCCATGGTGTTCCAGAACTTCAACCTGTGGGCCCACATGACGGTGCTGGAGAACGTCATCGAGGCGCCCATCCACGTGCTGGGCAAGCCCAAGGCCGAGGCCGTCGAGCGCGCACAGGCGCTGCTGGCGCGCGTGGGCGTGTCGCACCGCGCCAACGTCCATCCGGCGCAGCTGTCGGGCGGCGAGCAGCAGCGCGTCGCCATCGCGCGAGCGCTGGCGGTGGACCCCGAGGTCATGCTGTTCGACGAGCCGACGTCGGCGCTGGACCCCGAACTGGTGGGCGAGGTACTGAGGGTGATGCGCGACCTGGCGGCCGAGGGCCGCACCATGGTGGTCGTCACGCACGAGATGGGCTTTGCGCGCGAGGTGTCCAACCACTGCCTGTTCCTGCACCAGGGCCGGGTCGAGGAAGAAGGCAACCCCAAGGAGATGCTGCTGCGCCCGCAGTGCGAGCGGCTGCAGCAGTTCCTCAGCGGTGGGCTGAAGTAGGCCCATGCGCAGAGCAGCGGCCCGGCTGCTGTGGCGTGCGCTTGCGCTGCTGAGCCTCGCGCTGGGCCTGGTGGGGGCCGTGCTGCCGGTGCTACCCACGGTGCCCTTCCTGTTGCTGTCGGCCTGGGCGGCCGGCAAGGGCTGGCCTGCGCTGGAGACCTGGCTGCTGAACCATGCGCACTTCGGCCCTCATGTGCGCCGCTGGCGGGAGCACGGTGCGGTGCCGCGCCGGGCCAAGTGGCTGGCCACGGTCATGATGAGCTTCAGCGCCGTCGTACTGGCGGCGTCTGCGGCCCCGCTGGCCGTCAAGATCGCCGTGCCGGCCGTGATGGCCGCCGTGGCGATCTGGCTGTGGCGCCGGCCGGAGCGCTAAGGCTTGGGCTTGGGCTTGTTGCCGGCAAAGGCCTCGGCGTCGTCGGCATAGACCGCATCGCGGAAGGTGCGGTTCAGCTTGTCGTCGCCTGCCGGGAAGAACTGCGTGAACAGCACGGCCGCGATGCCGTGCCTGGGGTCCACCCAGAACAGCGTGTTGGCCGCGCCGTCCCAGAAGAACTCACCCGGCGCACCGGAGAACTCGCCCGAGTGGCGCGGCGGCCCCACGCGCACGCCGACGTTGATGCCGAAGCCCACATTGCCCTTGCCGGGCAGCCAGGAGCGGTCCGCCAACCCGGGCGGCAGCGCATCGGTGGCCATCAGCCGGACCGTCTCGGCCTTCAGCACGCGCCGGCCGTTGGGTGCGACGCCGCCGTCCAGCAGCATGCGCGCGAACCTCATGTAGTCATCCAGCGTCGACACCAGGCCGAAGGTGCCCGTCTTGAGCTGCCAGTCGGTGTCGTTGTAGGCATGCGCCTGCGCGTCCGGGACGCGCAGGAAGCTGCCGTCCGCCGCGCGGGCATAGCTGGCCGCGAAGCGCGGCCGGTCGGCGGCCTGAGGCGCGACGTGAAAACGCGTGCTGCGCATGCCCAGGGGCTCGAACAGCTGTTCACGCAGATAGTCCTCGAAGCGCTCGCCGGACAGCTTCTCGACGAGCAGGGCCTGCACGTTCATCGCGCGGTCGTAGGTCCAGCGCCGGCCCGGATGGTCCACCAGCGGCGCGCTGGCGATGCGGCTCACCAGCTCGTTCAGGTCCGACTTCCAGCTGATGCCCGCGTAATGCTCGGCGTTGAAGCGCTCCAGCGCGGGCGGGCCGCCAAAGCCCGCCGCGAAGCCCGCCGTATGACGCCCCAGGTCTCGGATGGTGATGGCGCGCGTGGCCGGCTCGGTGACGGGCTGGCCTTCGGCGCCCTCGCCCACCCAGACCCGCGGGTTGGCGAACTCGGGCAGGTACTTCGCCACCGGATCGTCGAGCTGGAAACGCCCCTGCTCGTAGAGCTGCATCAGCGCCACGCCGGTGATGGGCTTGGTCATGGACTGGATCTGCATCAGCGCGTCGCGCGACATCGCGCGCCCGGCCTCGCGGTCGGCCTGACCGAAGGCGCCGAAGTAGGCCTCGCGCCCGCCTTCGTAGATCAGCGCGGTGACGCCAACCAGCTCGCCACGCTTGACCATGCCCGACAAGGCGGCGTCGATGCGCGCGGGCTGGACCAGCGGATCGGCCTGCGCCGCCGCCAGCCCGGCCAGCGCTGCCGCCAGCAGCCAGTGCCGCGACATCAGGCGGCCGGCTGCAACAGCCCGCGATCCTTCAGCATGGGCTCCACGACCGGGTCGCGGCCACGGAAGGCGCGGAAGGCTTCGCCGGGCTCGCGACTGTTGCCGGCCGACAGGATGCACTCGCGCAACCGCGCCGCCACCGCCGTATCGAAGACGTTGCCGGCCTCGACGAAGGCGTCGAAGGCATCGCAGTCCAGCACCTCGGCCCACAGGTAGACGTAGTAGCCCGCCGCGTAGCCGGCGCTGCTGAACAGGTGCTGGAAGTGCGTGAGCCGGTGGTTGAGGCCGACCTCGGCGGGCAGGCCCCACCGGGCCAGCGTGTCGGCCTCGAAGACGACCACGTCGGCCGGCGCGGCCGGCAGCGCGTGCACCGCCATGTCCACCAGCGCGCTGGCCGTGTAGCGCAGCGTCTCGTAGCCCTGGCCGAACTGGCGCGCAGCCTGCAGCTTGGCCAGCAGCGCGTCGGGCAGTGGCTCGTCGGTCTGCCAGTGGCGGGCGAAGGTCTTCAGCACCTGCGGCTCGGCCATCCAGTGCTCGTACAGCTGCGACGGCAGTTCGACGAAATCGCGCAGCACCTGCGTGCCGGCCAGGCGTTCGTGCTCCACGTTGCTCAACAGGCCATGCAGGCCATGGCCGAACTCATGGAACAGCGTGCGCACGTCGTCGAAGCTCAGCAGCGTGGGCTCGCCCGCCGCGCCGCGCGCGAAGTTGTTGTTGTTCAGGATGATGGGCGTGGCGCCGAGCGCGCGGCTCTGGTTGCGCAGCGCGTTCATCCACGCACCGCTGCGTTTGGTGGGGCGTGCGAAGTTGTCCTGCAAGAACAGCCCGCGCAGCGAACCGTCGGCGTTCAAGACCTCGTAGGCGCGCACGTCGGCGTGGTAGCCGGCGATGTCGGGCCGGGCCTTGAACTGCAGGCCGAACAGGCGGGTCGCGCAGTCGAACATCGCGCTCACCATGCGGTCCAGCGAGAAGTAGGGCTTGACCTCGGTCTCGTCCAGCTCGAAGCGGGCGCGCCTGGCCTGCTCGGCGTAGAAGCGCCAGTCCCAGGCCTGCAGCGCATGCGTGGCGCCGGCCGCGGCCATGGCGCCCTGCACGGCGTCGCGCTCGCGCGCCTGCGCGGCCTGGGCCGGGTGCCAGACGCGTTCCAGCAGGCTCATCACGGCGCCCTGGCTGCGGGCCATGGTGTCTTCCAGCGCGTAGTCGGCGTAGCAGGCATGGCCATGCAGCTTCGCCTGCTCGGCGCGCAGTTCCAGGATCTCGCGGCAGATGGTGCGGTTGTCCGTGTCACCGGTGTCGCCATTGCCGTCCCCGCGCCCCACCCAGGCGCGCCAGGCCTGTTCGCGCAGGTCGCGCCGAGCGCTGAAGCTCAGGAAGGGCACGATCAGCGAGCGCGACAGCGTGATGACGTGGCTGCCATCGCCCAGGCCACGGTCGATGGCAGCCTGGCGTGCGGCGGCGCGCACGAAGCCGGGCAGTCCGTCCAACTCGGCCTCGGTCGTAAGAAGCAGCTGGTAGCCGTTCTCAGCAGCCAGCACGTTCTGCGCGAAGCGCGTATTCAGCTCGGCCAGCCGGGCCATGATGGCGGCGTAGCGGGCCTGGGCCTCGGGCGCAAGGCGCGCGCCGGCCCGCAGGAAGTCCAGGTGCAAGCGCTCCAGCAGCCGGCGTTGCTCGGCCGTGAGGCCCAGTCGCTCGCGCTGCTCGTGCAGCGCGGCAATACGGGCGAACAGGCCGGCATGCATGTAGACGGCGCTGCCATGCGCCGCCAGCGGCGCGGCCAGCGCGCGCTGCGCGGCCTGCAGCTCCGGCGACGTCGCGGAGGCCGCTAGCGTGTAGAACAGGTGTTCCAGCCGGGTGAGCAGACGGCCGCTGGCATCGAACGCCGCCACGGTGTTGGCAAAGGTCGGGGCGTCGGGCTGCGCCGCGATGGCGTCGATCTCGGCACGGTGACGGGCCAGCGCCTCGTCGAACGCGGGTTGGAAATGCGCCGGGGCGATGTCGGCGAAGGGCGGCAGGCCATGTGGGCCGGCCCAGTCCTGCAGCAGCGGGTTGCTCATGCGAGGCTCCTGGAAAAGCGAAGGGCCGCGTCCGGTAGGAGGCGGCCCTTCGCGGGTTCAGCTCAGACGATCACTTGCCGGCAGCAGCGGCCTTCTCCTTGCGGATGGCCTTCTCGTCGTTCTCGTCGTAGGCCTTGTTGCTGCACTCGGCCTTCCACTTGTCGTTGGCGTCGAAATACTTCTCCTGGCGCTCATCGATGGCCTTGAACTGCGCGTCCAGCGCATCGACCTTGTCGCTGAAGGCCTTGCGCTTGGCGCCCTGCTCGGCGTCGGCGGCCTTCACGGCCTCGAACATGGCATTGAAATCGGTGGTGCGCTTCAGATAGGCCTCGTTGCGGGCCTTCAGCTCTTCCTTCTTGAGCTTGGGCGCCTCGGCGGCGATGGCGGCATGCTCGGCCAGGATGCCTTCCTTCTCGGCCTTCACGGCCGCGATCTTCTTGCCCAGCTCGGTCTCGCCGGCCTCGACGGTCGCCTTCTCCGCCTTCAGCGCGTCGGCGTTGGTCTTGTAGGAGTTCTGCTCGGTCTTGATGGCCGCGGCCTCGGCGCTGTTGGCCTCCTGCTGGTCAATGCAGGCGCGCAGCTCCTCGCGCGACATCAGCTTGGGCTTGGGCTTCTCGACAACCGGGTTGCTGACCTTGTTGTTCTTCGGGTCGACCTTGGCCTTGGTGTTGGTGGTGATCTGTGCCTGGGCGGAAACGGCGAGGACCAGGGTCAGCGGAAGAAGAATGCGTTTCATGGCGAGGGCGCAACTCGGGTTGCGAAGGTTCGGAACTGAAGGGTGGGATCATGCCACGAGGCTTCGCCGCGATAATCACGGGCTGCCCTTTCGTTACCACCTTGTACATGGCGCTCAAAGCCACCATCTATAAAGCCCAGATCCAGATCGCCGACATGGACCGCCATGTCTATGGCGACCACGCCCTCACGCTCGCCTGCCACCCGAGCGAGACCGAAGAGCGGCTGATGATCCGCGTGCTGGCCTTCGCGCTGAACCTGCCGGCCGACGAGATGCGCGGCCGGCTGGAGTTCACCAAGGGTCTGTCGGACGTGGACGAGCCCGATCTGTGGCAGCTGGACCTGACCGGCGACATCGTGCACTGGATCGACCTGGGTCAGCCCGACGACCGCCGCCTGATGAAGGCCCATGGCCGCAGCGAGCGCGTCAGCGTCTACAGCTTTGCGTCCAGCACCGAGGTCTGGTGGCGCAACCTGGAGAACAAGCTGACGCGGGCGCCCAAACTGGCGGTCTGGCAGATCCCGGCCGAGCAGTCGCAGGCGCTCAGCCGCCTGGCCGCGCGCAGCATGCAGCTGCAGATCAGCATCCAGGACGGCAGCGTCTACGTGTCGACCACCGAGGCGTCGGTCGAGATCCACCCCGTCGCACTGAAGTCGCCCGCCGAATGACGCCGCAACACGAGCCCGACCGCCAGCGCTTCACGCTGCCGACCACGCCCACCAGCGTGCTCGACTACCAACTGAGC
>DASWWC010000020.1:0-18461 GCA_036401055.1 Roseateles sp. | reverse complement strand
CCCCGCCCGCACCGACGCCCGCGCCGAACCCGCCGCCGCTGATCCCGGGCACGGCCTGCACGGTCACGCTGCCCTGCAGCGACGGCAGTGGCGAGGTGGTCATGAGCCCGCTGGTGACGGCCGTGGTGCCGGCCGCCAGCTATGTGCAGGCCACGGGCACGTACACGCTGTCGGGCGCGGGTGCGGTGGCTTCCGGCACCTCGTACTCGTTCAGCACCAAGTACACGGCGCTGATGGGCGATTTCACGTTCACGGCACGCGTGGTCAGCCAGGGCGGCAGCGGCTCCGGCGGACGCGCAGGCGTTGTCGCAATGGATGGCCTTACCGGCACGCCGGCCTATGCCTGGACGGCCCGCTACGCGTCCACCGGCGAGATCCGTGCGGCCACCAACGGCAACAACCGCTCCAACCTGTCGGGCTTCGACACCTCCACGCCGCCGGTCTGGGTGCGCGTGCAGCGGCGCGGCAACGCGGTCTATTCCGCCGCGTCCAGCGACGGCGTGACCTGGGCGGAGAAGACCAACTACAGCACCACCGCCGCGACGCTTTACGTCGGCCTGGCGCTCTCGTCCGGCAGCAACACCACGGTCGCGACGGCCGATTTCGACAACGTCACCATCGTCGGCGGCGGCCGCTGATCAGCAAGGAGCAGTTTCATGAAGAAGTTCAACATCACCACGCTGGCCGTCACGCTCGCAGTGGCACTCGCTGCCGGATCGGCCCAGGCCGCGGCCACCAGCGAGGTCGCCTACGGCTCGCTGACGGGTTCCACCATCACGTTCTCCAGCCTGACCGAAGGCGACATCGACGGCCTGTTGACGCTGGGCGGCGTGCAGTTCGGCGAGCGCTTTGACGGCCAGGAGCTGGCCTACACGCTGGCGCCGCGCGTGGGCAGCGAGACACCCGCCCAAGATCGTTTCGACAACCTGAGCTTCGGCAGCCCGCTCGCCGGCCTGACGCTGCTGGCCGGCGCGGCCGGCGCCAACCTGGGGGCCTATGACTATGGCGATGCCCATGGCGTCGCGCTGTTCGGCGCGGGCGCCGATGCGAGCTATGCGGCCGGCCTGGGTGCCATCTCGGCCCGCTTCGGGGCGCCGGTGTCGGCACTTGGCTTCCAATTGCGCGACGTGGACGGCGGCGCCGTCACGCTGAGCCTGTACCGCCTGGACGGCAGCCTCATCGAACACGTGGACCTGAGCGGCCGCAGCGACGGCTTCTTCGCCTTCGCCCGCAGCGGCGGCACGGCCGACATTGCCGGTTTCTCGCTGACCAACAGCGACGGCTACTACGGCGTGTCCATGGACAACCTGGTGTTGTCCGCCGCGCCCGTGCCCGAGCCGGGCAGCTATGCGCTGATGCTGGCCGGCATGGCCGTCGTTGCCGGCATCGCACGCCGCCGTCGTTCCAACAAGCTCTGAGGAGACAACCACCATGAAGCGCATCCTGACCTCTGCAGCCCTGGCCGCTGCCGCCCTCTCTGCCCAGGCCGCCGGCACCACGCTGGCCAACGGCGACTTCGCCTTCACCGGCGTCAACGTCAACACCTCGGTGGGCGGCTGGTCCTTCGTGACCTTCGTCGACCTCGCGGCCGGCACCACCATCTACTTCACCGACACCAACGTGTTGCAGGCCACGCCGGCCGCTGGCGTGTTCTCGACCACCGCCGAGGGCTTCTGGTCCTGGACGGCAAGCAGCGCCGTCGCAGCCGGCACCTCGGTGGCCTTGCGCGGCAGCGGCACGAACAACGGCCAGTACACCGCCAAGTCGGGCGAGGCCGGTGGTACCGCCAACGGCACGGTGATCGCGCTGAACGGCACCAACGGCACCAACATTTCCAGCGGCGGCGACATCCTGTACGCCTTCCAGGCGGCCTCCTTCGCCACCAACTACCAGCCGTCCGCCATCACCTTTCTGGGCGCGATCAGCAACCGCGCGGCCTACACGACCTCGGACAACGCCGTCGCGGCGACCGGGTTGGGCGGCATCCAGGTGCGCACGTTCCGAGGCAGCGGCGACACCCGCTACACCCAGTTCACGGCCCAGACAACCACGGCCGACACGCCCTACGCGTCAATGGCCGAGCTGAAGCTGGCGCTGGCTGATGGCAGCAACTGGACCACCATCGCCTCGTCCACATCCACGCCCATCGTGGCGGACGTGCTGGCCGTTGCTGCGCCGGTGCCCGAGCCCGAAACCTACGCGCTGATGCTGGCCGGCATCGCCGTGGTGGGCGGCGTCGCGCGTCGCCGCGGCCTGCGGCGCTGAGGGGGCAGCGGGGGTCAGCGGTAGCGTGCGAGCAGGCGCTCGATGCTGCCGTCCTTGACCAGCTCCGCCATCACGCGGTCGATCTGCACCAGTGGCAGGCCGCGCCGCGTGCTGAACGCGCAGGCGGTCGGGTAGCTGACGGTGGTCAGCATGGGCGCCAGGCCCTGTTGCGGCGCCCTGCGCATTGCGTAGGCAAGCGTCAGCCGCTCGGTCAGCGCGTAGCCCACCCGGCCGGCGGCGAGCTTGGCCAGGTTGCGGTCCATGTCCGGTGCGTCGTCGCGCAGGAACTGCGGGCCCAGGGCGGCTTCGACCTCCGGGTAGACATAGCCCGCCACGGTGCCTAGCCGCTCGCCGGCCAGTTCCGACAGCTGCTGCCGCGGCTGAGCCTGCGGGCCGCGCGCCACCACGCCCGTGTAGTCGAACAGCGGCGGACTCCAGTGCACGGCCTTCGCGGCGATCCAGTCGCGCGTGGTGTAGCACAGCGCGTCGGCGCCGCCGCTGTCCAGCAGCCGGCTGACGCGCTTGGCCGGCACGACGACGAAGCGCGCGCTGCGGCCCAGCCGGGCAGCGATGGCCTCGCCCAGGTCCTTCACGATGCCGCCGGTCAGCCGCTCCTGGTGCAGCTCCGAGAACGGCATCGTGTGGTTGGCCGCCGCGATGAATACCAGCGGTGGCTCCTGCGCACCGGGGCGGCCTGCCAGCAACAGGCAGGCCAGCCCGGCGAGCAGGGGGCGGGGCTTCACTTCAAGAGTTCCAGCAGTCGGTCCAGGCCGCCGTCGTTGATGGCGATGCGGGCCTGCTCGCGCACCTTGGGCTTGGCGTGATAGGCCACCGACAGGCCGGCCGCGCCCATCATGGGCAGGTCGTTGGCGCCGTCGCCGACAGCGATGGCTTGGTCGGGACGGCAGCCGATCTGCTTGCAGCAGCTCAGCAGCATCAGCCGCTTTTGCTCGCCGTCGCAGATGTCGCCCCAGTCCTGCATGACGACGCGGCCGGTGAGGGCGCCATCGGCAACCTCCAGCTCGTTGCTGCGCACGAAATCCATGCCCAATTCAGCCGCGACGTAGCGCGTGAAAAAGGTGAAGCCGCCGGACACGAGCACCAGCTTCAGGCCGGCGGCCTTCAGCGCCGCACACAGCTCGCGGGCGCCGGGGTTGAAGGTGAGCCGTTCGGCCAGCACGCGGTCCAGCACCGTGGCGGGCACGCCGGCCAGGATGGCGAGGCGCCGGCGCAGGCTGTCGCGGAAGTCCGTGATCTCGCCGCGCATCGCGGCCTCGGTGATGGCGGCGACTTCCTCGCCTTTGCCGGCGAGTGCTGCGATCTCGTCGATGCACTCGATGCTGATCAGCGTCGAGTCCATGTCGAACGCGGCTAGCTTGAAGTGGGACAGCGGAGGCAGGGCGGGGCCGTCGCGCAGGACGAGTGAAGTGGGTTGAGACATCACGGCTGGGGTTGGTTGTGTCGCGCCCGTTGGAACAGACGGTGTTTCATTCTGCGGCGTGCCAGTTCATCAGTTGCAGCCCGGCGACGCGGCCGAACTCGCGCACGTTGCGGGTGACCAGCGTGGCCTGGTGGCGCAGCGCGGTTGCGGCGATCAGGGTGTCGTGGGGGCCGATGGGGGTGCCGTTTACTTCGAGTTGGGCACGCAACTGGGCGGCGCGTGCCGCGCACTCGCTGTCGAAGGGCAGGATCTGCAGCAGGCCGAGAAACTGCGCCAGCGCGGCCAGGCGCGGCGCCGCAGCCTGCTCCGGCAGACGATGCAGGCCATAGCGCAACTCGTACTCCACGATGGCCGGGACGCCCAGATCGGCCGGGCGCAGCGCCTGCAGCCGCGCCACGACTTGCGGATCGCCCCGGAAGTAGTAGCTGATGGTGTTGCTGTCGAGGACCAGCATGGCGGCGTCAGAAGCCCAGCCGCGGCGTGTCCGCGGGTTGGGCGGGACTGGTCTCGGTCAGCGGAAAGTCCGGAAACTGCCCGGCCAGCGCCAGGCAGGCCGCCGGCCACTCATGGGCGGCGTGCTTGCGGATGAGGTCGGCCACCCAGCGGCTTTTGGACACGCCGTTGGCCTCGGCGGCCTGATCGACCAGCGCCTGTGTGGCGTCATCCAGATAGAGCGTGATTTGCGACATCGGGGCCTCCTGCTCAAGCAGGGGAAAAGTATATGTCCACGTATATTCATCGTGCCGCGGTAGGTTGCCCCAGCAGCCTCAACACCTCGCGCACGGCTTGCGCGCGGTCCTGCGGGCTGCTCAGCGCCTTCTCTACGCGCAGCTTCTCGTTGCCCACCAGCTTGATGTTGCGGTTCTTCTGCACCAGCTCGATGACGCGCATCGGGTCGATGGGCGGGTTGGGGCGGAAGTTGATGTTGATGATGCTGGGCGCTGCGTCGACCTTGATGACGCCATAGGGCTTGGCCAAAACACGCAACCGGTGCAGGTCGAACAGCGTCTGGCCCTGCGTCGGCAGCTTGCCGAAGCGGTCGGTGATCTCTTCCAGCATCGCGTCGATCTGCTCGGGCTTGTCGGCCGTGGCCAGACGCTTGTAGAGCGAAAGGCGCACCTGCACGTCGCCGCAGTAGGCGTCGGGCAGCAGCGCGGGGGCGTGCAGGTTGATCTCGGTGTTGGTCGAGAACGCGCCGGTGGGCGACAGCAGGTCGGGCTCGCGGCCGCTCTTCAGCGCACGCACGGCCTCGTTGAGCATGTCGTTGTAGAGCTGGAACCCAATCTCCATCATGTTGCCGCTCTGGTTGTCGCCCAGCACCTCGCCGGCACCGCGGATCTCCAGGTCGTGCATGGCGAGGTAGAAGCCCGAGCCCAGTTCCTCCATGGCCTGGATCGCGTCCAGCCGCTGCGTGGCCTGCTTGGTCAGGCCTTGCAGGTCCGGCACCATCAGGTAGGCATAGGCCTGGTGGTGGCTGCGGCCGACGCGGCCGCGCAGCTGGTGCAGCTGCGCCAGGCCGAACTTGTCGGCGCGCGCAATGATGATGGTGTTGGCGCTCGGCACGTCGATGCCGGTCTCGATGATGGTGGAGCACAGCAGCAGGTTGTGCTTGCCGGCCACGAACTCGCGCATGACGCGCTCCAGCTCGCGCTCGGGCATCTGGCCGTGGGCGATGACGATGCGCGCCTCGGGCACCAGTTCTTCGAGCTTCTGGCGCCGGTTCTCGATGGTCTCGACCTCGTTGTGCAGGAAGTAGACCTGCCCGCCGCGTTTCAGCTCGCGCAGCACGGCCTCGCGGATGGTGCCGCTGCTCTCGGCGCGCACGAAGGTCTTGATGGCCAGACGACGTTGCGGCGCGGTGGCGATGACGCTCAAGTCGCGCAGCCCTTCCAGCGCCATGCCGAGCGTGCGCGGGATGGGCGTGGCGGTCAGCGTCAGCACGTCGACCTCGGCACGCATGGCCTTCATCGCCTCCTTGTGGCGCACGCCGAAGCGGTGCTCCTCGTCGATGACCAGCAGGCCCAGTCGATTGAACTTGACCTCGGCGGACAGCAGCTTGTGCGTGCCGACGACGATGTCGATGGTGCCGTCGGCGATGCCTTCCATCGCCGCCTTGATCTCCTTGGCCGAGCGGAAACGGCTCATCTCCGCCACCCTCACCGGCCAGGCGCCGAAGCGGTCGGCGATGTTCTGGTAGTGCTGCTCGGCCAGCAGCGTCGTCGGCGCCAGGATGGCGACCTGCTTGCCGCCCATCACCGCGACGAAGGCCGCGCGCAGCGCCACCTCGGTCTTGCCGAAGCCCACATCGCCGCAGACCAGGCGGTCCATGGGCTTGGGCGAAATCATGTCCTGGATGACCGCGTGGATGGCTGCGCGCTGGTCGGGCGTTTCCTCGAAGCCGAAGCTGGCGGCGAAGGCCTCGTAGTCGTGGCCCGAGTAGCGGAAGGCGTGGCCTTCGCGCGCGGCGCGGCGGGCGTACAGGTTCAGCAACTCGGCGGCCGTGTCGCGCACCTGCTCGGCGGCCTTGCGCTTGGCCTTTTCCCATTGGCCGGAGCCGAGCTTGTGCAGCGGCGCCTCTTCCGGCGACACGCCGGTGTAGCGGCCGATCAGGTGCAGTTGCGACACCGGCACGTACAGCGTCGCCTTGTCGGCGTATTCCAGGTGCAGGAACTCGCTCTTCTGGCCGTCGCCGAGGTCGATGTTGACCAGACCCTGGTAACGCCCGATGCCGTGGTTGATGTGCACGACCGGGTCGCCCACCTTCAGTTCGGACAGGTCCTTGATGAGCGCGTTGACGTCGCTGACCTGCTCCTGCTTGCGGCGACGGCGGGTCGTCGGCGTGGTGACGAACAGCTCTGTCTCGGTGATGAGCTGGACCGGGTGTTCGGCATCGACCCAGAAGAAGCCGCTCGCCAGCGGCGCGGCGGTGATGGCGTACTTCTCGTCGCTAGCCTGGAATTCAGCCAGATCCTTCACCGACGGCGGGTCGATCTTGCTGTCGCGCAGCTGCTCCAGCAGGCTCTCACGCCGGCCTTCGCTCTCGGCCAGCAGCAGCACGCGGTGCGGCGTCGATTTGAGGTGCGCTTCCAGCCGGGCCAGCGGTTCCTGCGCGCCGCGTTCGACGCTGATGTCGGGCAGCGGGCGGGCGAAGTCGACGGGGTCGCTGCCGCGAACCGACAGCACGGCATGCGGCTTGGTCAGGCCGAAAAAGTCCTCGGCGGTCAGGAAGATCTCGGCCGGTGGCAGCAGCGGCCGTTCGGGGTCGTGCTGCAGGAAGCGGTGGCGCTCCTTGGTGTCGGTCCAGAAGCGCTGGATGGCCTCGTCGACCTCGCCGTGCAGCGCCAGGCCGGCCTCGGCGCCGAGGTAGTCGAACACCGACGCCGTCTGCTCGAAGAAGATCGGCAGGTAGTACTCGATGCCGCCCGACGCGATGCCCTCGCCGATGTCGCGGTACAGGCGCGACTTCGTCGGGTCGCCGTCCATCTTCTCGCGCCAGCGGTTGCGGAAGGCCTTGCGTGCGGCCTCGTCCATCGGGAACTCGCGGCCCGGCAGCAGGCGCACGTCGGGCACCGGGTAGAGGCTGCGCTGGCTGTCGGGGTCGAACACACGGATGGAGTCCACCTCGTCGCCGAACAGGTCCACGCGGTAGGGCACGTTGGAGCCCATCGGGAACAGGTCGATCAAACCGCCGCGCACGGCGTACTCGCCGGGCTGCACCACCTGGCTGACGTTGGTGTAGCCGGCCAGCGTGAGCTGGCTGCGCAGCGAGGCCTCGTCCAGCCGCTGCTTCTGCTTGAAGTTGAAGGTCGTGCCGGCCAGGAAGCTGGGCGGCGCCAGGCGGGTGAGGGCGGTGGAGGCGGGCATCAGCACGACGTCGATGCTCTTGCTCTTCTTCGCCTGCAGCAGTTCCCACAGCGTGGCCAAGCGCTCGGAGATCAAGTCCTGGTGCGGGCTGAAGCTGTCGTAGGGCAGCGTCTCCCAGTCCGGGAACACGGCCACCTTCAGCTCCGGCGCGAAGAACTTCAGCTCGTCTTCCAGGCGTTGCGTGTCGCCGGGCTCGGCCGTGAACACGGCGGCCATGCGGCCCGCATCGCGCTGCTGCTGTACGAAGCGGGCGAGCAGCAGGGCGTCGGCAGAGCCCAGGGGGCGGGAGTGGGTGAACTTCTTGCCCGGTTGGATCACCGGCAGCGAGGACAACGTCATGCGGACCTACAAACGACAACAGCCCCGAAGCGGGGCCTGGCGGGATTCTAGGGAGGCTGATCTGCCCCTGCCTTTTGGCCTGGTGACAGCGGCATGGCAGCATGCCGGCACTTCCTACCGGAGATTCCATGCGCCGTCGTCACGCCCTGAGCCTGCTGGCCACCAGCCTCGCCCTCAGCCTGCCTGCCTTTGCAGCCCCCACCGAGAGCCAACGCTTCCACCAGTGGCTGGACGCCGAATGGGAGCTGGTGCTGCAGCGCCAGCCCATCCTGGCCACGTCGCTGGGCGACCCGCGCTACAACGACCGCCTCATTGACACCACCACCGCGGCCTACCGCGCCCAGGCCAAGCGCGAGCTGCAAGGCCAGTTGAAGGCGCTGGCGGGCTTCGACAAGGCCAAGCTGGAGCCCAAGGACCGCGTGTCTTACAGCATGCTGAAGCTGGACCTGGAGCAGAACCTGGCGGGCGAACGCTTCCCCGAGTGGATGCAGCCCATCAGCCAGATCGGCGGCATGCCCAGCTTCCTGGCGCAGATGGGGTCGGGCCAGTCCATCCAGCCGTTCAAGACCACCAAGGACTACGACGACTGGCTCAAGCGCCTGACGCTGGCGGTGCTCATCTTCGACGGCACGATCGCCAACATGCGCGACGGCCTGAAGGCCGGCGTGACCCAGCCGCGTGCCGTCATGGACAAGGTGCTGCCGCAGCTGACCGCGCTGGCCGTAACCGATCCCGAGCAAAGCCTGTTCTGGGGCCCGATCAAGAACTTCTCCGACGCCGTGCCGGCCGCCGACCGCGAGCGCATCACCGCCGCCATGCGCGAGCTGCTGTCTTCGAAGGTGCTGCCCGCCTACGCCCGCCTGCTGGCCTTCGTGCGCGACGAGTACACGCCCAAGGCGCGCGCCAGCACGGCCTGGGCCGCGCTGCCCGACGGCAAGGCCTGGTACGCGCACCGCGTGCGCCAGTCCACCACCATGGCGCTGTCGGCGGACGAGATCCATGCCATCGGCCTGAAGGAGGTGGCGCGCATCCTGGGCGAGATGGAGGGCGTGCGCAAACAGGTGGGCTTCCCCGGCGACCTGAAGGCCTTCTTCAAGCACCTGCAGGACGACCCCAAGTACTACTACACCCAGCCGGCCGACCTGCTGGCCGGTTACCGCGACCTGCAAAAGAAGATCAACGCGCTGACGCCCAAGCTGTTCGACATTCAACCGAAGGCCGACTACGAGGTGCGCGAGGTGGAGGCCTTCCGCGCCGAGAGTGCGGCGGGCGCGTCCTACCAGAGCCCGTCCACCGACGGCTCGCGCCCCGGCGTGTTCTACGTGAACACCTTCAACCTGAAGGCCCAGCCCATCTTCGGCATGGAGACGCTGTCGCTGCACGAGGCGTCGCCGGGCCACCACTTCCAGGTGTCCATCGCGCAGGAAGACCAGAACCTGCCCAAGTTCCGCCGCTTCGGCAGCTTCTACGTGGCCTATGTGGAAGGCTGGGCGCTGTATGCCGAGAGCCTGGGCAAGGAGCTGGGCCTGTTCACCGACCCCTACCAGTGGTACGGGCGCCTGTCCGACGAGCAGCTGCGTGCGATGCGGCTGGTGGTGGACACGGGCCTGCACCACAAGGGCTGGACGCGCGAGCAGGCCATCCAGTACATGCTGGACAACTCGTCCATGGCCGAGAGCGACGTGGTGTCCGAGGTCGAGCGCTACATCGTCTGGCCCGGCCAGGCGCTGGGCTACAAGATCGGCCAGTTGGAGATCACCCGGCTGCGCGCCGAGGCCGAGAAGGCGCTGGGCGCGAAGTTCGACATCAAGGGCTTCCACCGCGTCGTGCTGACGGCGGGCCAGGTGCCGATGCCGGTGCTGCGCGAGCTGGTCATGGAGTGGGTGGCGCAGCGCCAGCGCGGCTGATCCGCTCCGTCGCTGCCGGCTGCAGCCTGTCCGTCCGGCGCTGCGGTGCATCGTCGGACGCTCCTCGCCCCGTGGGCCGGCCGATAGGCTGCGCCCATTTCACGAGGAGATCGCATGAGCAAGAGCACCACCGCCTGGCTGCTGGCCGGCTGCCTGCTGGCCGCGCCGGCCTGGGCCGGCGACGAGGGCAAGAGCTTCAGCGTCGGCCTGCAGGCCAATGAGCGGGCCACGCTGGCCGACGTGGGCCTGCCGGCCTACCCGGGTGCCGTGCCCTACAGCGAGAGCCAGGGCGACAAGCCGGCCGTCACGCTGGGTGCCTGGGCCGGTGCCTTTGGCCTGCGCGTCAGCGCGATGAAGTTCCAGGTGGCGGACGCTCCGGTCCGCGTCGCCGCCTTCTACGCCACGGCGCTGGGCCAGCACGGCCGGGTGCTGGACTGCCGCGAACCGGCCGCCCGCGTGAAGCCGCCCAAGGACTCGGACAAGCTCAGCTGCGACGGCAGTGCGCCGCCGGCTGGCGAGTACGAGTTCCGGGTCGGCACCAGCAAGCAGTTCCGCGTGGTGCACGTGACGCCGCATGGCGACGGCACGCGCTTCGACATGGCGCGCGTCGCCTTGGGCAACTGACGCCGGGGCGGCGTCAGTCCTTGCCGCCGTCCAGCAGCGCGTCGCGCAGCTTGGCGTCGGCTGGCGAATCGCCGAACCAGATCTTCAGCACCAGCGTGAAGAACTCGTCGTCGCCCACCGGCTCGCCCTGGGCCTGGCCCGAGATGTAGAACTGAGTGCCCTTGCCGGGGATGAAGTCCATCGCGAAGGTGTCGCCGGGCATCAGCTTGGGCTTGCCGGAGAAGATCTCGATGAGGCGGGTCGTCGACAGCGTGTGGCGCGTCATCTGCGCGCTAGGCGTGTTGTCGCCCATGCCGCGCAGGAACAGCCGGCCCAGCTCCGTGCCCTGCAGCTCGCGCAGCGCGGTGAACTGCAGTCGCTTGGGGCCGGGCAGCGCCAGCAGCTCGGCCGGCGTGGTCGCGCGCTTGGTGGTGTACAGGCCGATGTCGTAGGCCTTGAAGAACAGGCGCACGCGGGTGCCCTTGCCGTTCAGTTGCAGTGCGCTGCCGCCCAGCTGGGCCGTGGGCTCGAACTTGTTGACGGTAGGCGCCGCGCCGGCCTGCAGGCACAGGGCCAGGCCTGCTGCTGCCATCGCGATGCGACCGCGTGCGGTCCAGGGCTGTGTCATGTCTTCTCCGTGGGGTGTTCTTCTCGCCGCGTCGCTGCGGCAGGCGCATTCTGCGGGGCCAGAAGCCTGCGGGCGTCACCGTTTCCGGTGGCTTTCCCTCCGTCAGGCGTGAATCCTCACGACCTTGGCCGGGCGACCCTTGGCCTCACGCGCGCGCAGCTGGCCGCAGCCGCCCTCGACGTCCTGACCCGCCGAGTCGCGCAGCTTGGTCAGCACGCCGCGGCTTGAGAGCTCGGCCGCGATGGCGCGGGCGCGCTCCCAGTCCGGGCGCTGGAAGGGCAGGCCCTCGGCCGCGTTGAACGGGATCATGTTCAGCAGCCCGTAGCGGCCCTTCAACAACCGCACGATGCCATCCAGTTCGTCCGGGCCGTCGTTGACGCCGTCCAGTAGCGTCCACTGGTACTGGACGGGGTAGCCGCTGGCCCGGCCATAGGCGTCGGCGGCGTCGACCAGGTCTTCGGGCGAGAGGCGCGGCGCACGCGGCAGCAGGTCGGCGCGCTTGGCGGCATCGGTCGTGTGCAGCGACAGCGCCAGCGCTGGCTTCACGTCGGTTTCGTTGAGCGCCGCGAACGCGCGCTCGTCGCCCACCGTGGAGAACACCAGCTGCTTGTGCGCGAAACCGCCCTCGCGGCCCAGCAGCGCGATCGCGTCCAGCACGTTGGTGAGGTTGTGCGAGGGCTCGCCCATGCCCATGAAGACGACCTTCTTCAGCCTGGCGTTCTTGCGCCGCGCCAGCACCACCTGGGCGACGATCTCGGCGCTGCCAACCTGGCGGATCAGCCCGTCCACGCCGGTCATGCAGAAGCGGCAACCCACCGCGCAGCCCACCTGGCTGGACACGCAGACGCCGTCGCGCGGCAGCAGCACGGTCTCCACGGTCTGGCCGTCGTTCAGGCCCAGCAGCAGTCGGGCCGACAGGCCGTCGCTACCGGCGTGTTCGCTACGCACCGCCAGCAGCCCGTCCAACTCGGCCATCAGCCCGGGCAGCGCCTCCATGACCGCCTTGGGCAGCCAACCCTGCAGCGGCTGCTTGCCGGCGTCCAGCGGCAGGTTCTGCACCCAGTGGCGCAGCACGCGGCTTTCGTGGGCGGGGTTGGCGCCCAGCGCGCGCAGGCGCTGGCGGAGGTCGGAGATCAGCATGGAGGGGCGCATTGTCCCCGAGGCGTCGGCCGCGCCGGCCCCGCCCGGCCTATGCTGGCGCGGCTCCAGGAGAACGCCCATGCCCCTAACCTGCACCCCCGAAGAATGGCAAGTCCGCTGCGACCTCGCAGCCCTCTATCGCCTGGCCGCGCTGCACGGCTGGGACGACCTGATCTTCACGCACATCTCCGCTCGCGTGCCGGGGCCGGCGCACCACTTCCTCATCAACCCCTACGGGATGATGTTCGAGGAGATCACGGCCAGCAGCCTCGTGAAGGTGGACCAGGCCGGCGAGAAGGTCGAGGCCAGCGAGTTCGACGTGAACCCCGCGGGCTTCATCATCCACAGCGCCGTGCACGAGGCGCGCGAGGACGCGCTGTTCGTCATGCACCTGCACACGGTGGCGGGCGTGGCGGTCAGCGCGCAGCGCGAGGGCCTGCTTCCGATCTCGCAGCACAGCCTGTTCCCGCTGGCATCGCTCAGCTATCACGACTACGAAGGCGTGGCGCTGAACCCCGACGAGAAGGTTCGCCTGGTGGCCGACCTGGGCAACACGTCGCTGATGATGCTGCGCAACCACGGCCTGCTGACGCTGGGCCGCAGCGCAGCCGACACGTTTCTGAAGATGTTCATGCTGCAGCGCGCCTGCGAGATCCAGATCGCGGCGCAGGCCGGCGGCGGGGAGTTGATCCGCATCCCGCCGCAGATCCTGGCCGGCATCCGCGCGCAGAGCGACAAGGTCATGCGCGGCTCGGGGGCCTCGCTGGCCTGGCCGGGGCTGCTGCGGCGGCTGGCGCGGCAGAGCCCCGGCCACGACACGTAGCCTTGGTCCGACAGCCAGCCACGCCCGCTGGTCTGTCGCCTCGGGCCGCTGGCCGCGTTGCTCCTCCTCGTGGGCATCAGCCCACTTCGTCGTCGCGCCTTGCCACCGACCCGCTTCGCCAGCCCCTCGGGCGCGCCCGGTTGCCGGACCAAGGCTGACAATCCGGGCGATGACGTCTCCCCGCTTCTTCGCCCTCGTCCCCGCCGCCGGCGTCGGCGAGCGCTCCGGTGCCGCCGGCCCCAAGCAGTACGTGCCCATCGCCGGCCGGCCCATGCTGGCCCACACGCTGGCCGCGCTGGCCGCCGTGCCGCGCATCGCGCAGACGCTGGTGGTGCTGTCGCCGGCCGATGACCGCTTCGAGGCCGCGCTGCCCGGCTGCGCCGCCTGGGTGGCCCGGGTGGGCGGCGCCAGCCGGGCCGAGAGCGTGCTGGGCGGCCTGGCTGAGCTGCGCCGCCGCGGCGCGACGGACGACGACTGGGTGCTGGTGCACGACGCCGCGCGCTGCCTGCTGCGGCCCGAGTGGGTGGATGCGCTGATCGACGCCTGCGCGACCGACGCCGTCGGCGGCCTGCTGGCCCAGCCGGTGGCCGACACGCTGAAGGCCGGCGACGCCGATGGCCGCGTGACCGCCACCGTGGACCGCCGCGACAAGTGGGCCGCGCAGACGCCGCAGATGTTCCGCCTGGGCCTGGTCGAGCGCGCGCTGCAGGCCATGGGCGCGGCGGCCACCGACGAAGCCAGTGCCGTGGAGGCGCTGGGCCTGGCGCCACGGCTGGTGCGGGCCTCGATGGCCAACTTCAAGGTGACCTGGCCCGAAGACTTTGCGCTGGCCGAGCGTCTGCTCACTGCAGGCGCAGCGTCAGATCCTGCCCACTGAGGAAATCGCCGCTGGCCGGCACGTCCACGTCCCGTTCCAGCGCACCCTGCAGCTTGAGTTTGGCTGCCTGATCGGGCGCGATGCGCAGCCGGCGCAGGCCCGGCGCCACCTGGTGGAACAGGTAGTAGCCGTCGGCCGAGCTGGTCGTCGTGGCGACCACCTGGCCGTCGTGGTCCACCAGCTCGACTTGCGCCGCGCCGATGCCGCGCTTCCTGCCGTTCGCTTCCACCAGCCAGACCGTGCCTTCGACCTCGGAGGTCATGATGACCGGGAACTCCAGCATCTCCACGCGGCCGGGTCGCGGCAGCACGCGGGTGCCGGGTGTCAGCGGGCGCCACTGCGGGTCTTCCAGCGTGGTCGGGTCCAGCGCAATGTCGGCATAGCGGCCCGGCGCCAGCCGGTTCAGCAGCGCGGTGCCCTCGGGGCCGGTCAGGCGCGGGTGGCGGCCGCCGCCGTTCAGGATGAAGCCGGCGTTGGGCACCAGCTCCTCGTCGGCATCGCGGATGCCGTTCATGTTGCGGTCCACGAAGGCGCGGGCCGACACGGCGCCGCTGCCGGCCAGCGGCTGGCCGTCCAGGTGCCAGCGGCCGCTGCGCGGGTCGCGGTCCAGCGCAACGAAGAGCTGCAGGCCCAGCGCCAGCTCGCGCTGGTTGGAGTAGCTGGCGCTCAGCGCCAGGCCGAATGCCCCAAGGTTCTTGCTGAAGCCGGCCGAGGCCAGCGTGAGGCCGGTGTCCATCGCGCGCAGCAGGCCGGCGCTGAGCTGGTAGCCATCGCCCAGGTTGCGGTCGGCGCTGATGGCCACCGCCTGCAGGCTGGCGCCGGGCTGCACGCGGTAGTTGAACTGGGCGGAGAAACCGATGTCGGCCATGCGGCGGCTGAGCTGCAGCGCGCCGTCGGTGCGGGTGTCGTCGCCGGTGCGCTGCCAGCGCAGGCTGTTGGACACGGCCGTGCCCCACAGCATGGCCGAGCTGCGCAGGCCCAGCTGGGTGTTGCTGCCGCCGCCGTCGGTGGCGTTGCGCTGGGCGTTGAAGTCCAGCACCAGCCGCGGCAGGCCGAACAGCCGCCAGCCGCCTTGCAGCCGCAGCTCGGTGCGCTGGCGCACGCCGGCCAGTTGCTCGCTGGCGAAGCCGCGCTGGCGCTGCGTGTGCAGCAGGTCCACGGCCATGCCGGCCAGCCGGGTCTTGACGCCCAGCTCGCCCAGCAGGCCGCCGCCGCGCAGGCCGCTCAGCTGGGAGCTGAGGATCATGTGGTCGAAATAGGCCAGCAGGCCCAGCTGGCCGTAGTCCTGCGGCGTGCGGTTCAAGGCCCCGGGCCGGCGTACCCAGCCGAACTGGCCCGTGAGCCGCTGGCCCAGCCCCAGCTCGGCCTGGGCCACGCTGCGTACCGAGCCGTCGTCGGCCAGCTGCGAGGCCAGCGTGTACTGCAGCTCGCCGGGCTGGAGGCTGGCGCGGTCCAGCATGAAGCTCTGCCGCTCCACGCGCAGCTGTCCCAGCGGGCCGTGGAAGACCAGCCGGAACTCGTTGTTGCCGAAGGACAGCGGCAGGTCGTCGAAGGCGTACTGGCCGTCGGCGCGCGAGCTCTGGAAGCCCAGCAGTTGCTCGTTGTAGTACAGCGTCACGTCCCAGCCCGGCGGCAGCTCGCCGCGCAAGCTGTGGCGGTCGAAGCTGTTGGGCTGGTCCAGCGGCCGGTTGCTGACGGCCACGCCGTTGCCGCCGGCGCTGCCGGGCATGAGGTTGCGCACGCTGGGCAGGGCCAGGTGGCCCAGCGCCACCGAGCGCGCACGAAGCGGCCCCAGCAGCTCGGCCTCGGGATCGTGGCGTGCCAGCGTCAGGCGCAGGTCGGGGCGGGCCTTGTCGCGCGTCTTCAGCACATAGGCCGAGCCTTCCATGCCCAGCAGGTCGCTGGTCAGGTAGGCGGTGTAGGCGGCCTTGAACTGGCGCGAGTCGCGGCCGAAGCGGGCATCGGCGCCGAAGGACTGGTCGATGCTGGGCACGCCGATCAGGCCCGGCGTGGAAGGCTGGTAGGGATAGTTGGGCCGCGTGTCGGCCGCGCCCGCGCCGGCCAGCGCGGCGGCCAGGCGCTCGCGCTCCAGCCGCGCCTGCAGCGGCAGCTTCTCGCGCGGCACCACCTTGAGCTGCAGCGCGGCAAGGTTCAGTTGCAAGTCCACCGGCAGCCAGCGGCCCAGCAGCCGCTGGGACACGTAGATGTCGTCGCCCACCAAGCCGGCCAGGCGAGGCTCGAAGCCCTGCTCGCGGCCGGCCAGCGTGACCTGCGCATCGGCCAGGTTGAGGCCGAAGGCCTTGTCGCCCGGCAGCGTGCCGTTGGCGCTGCCGCGCTCGGGCTGCACCTGGATGGCCAGCGTCAGCAGCCGGGCCAGCTCGCCCAGCGGCAGCAGCGTCTGGCCGCCGTCCTGGTAGGCGGCCAGGCTGTCGGACAACACCATGCCGTCCAGCTGCACCTCCAGTACCAGCAGGTTGCTGTCGTCCAGCCGGCGCGTGGCGGCGACCGGTGGCGGCGCGGGGGCCGCGGCGACTGCGGTTTGGTTCGGCGTGCCGGGCGTGCCGGGCGTGCGTAAGCGCAGCTGCCAGTGCGGCAGGTCCACGGCCAGCTCCAGTTTCAGCCAGCGCGACAGCAACTGCGTGGACACGTAGATGTCGTCGCCAATGACCTGGGCCAGCCGTGGCTCGAAGCTGGAGCGGCGCTCGCCCACGCGCATGCTGGCGTCGTTCAGGTCCAGGCAGAAGGCTTCGCCGCTGCCGGGCAGCGTGCCGGCCGCACGGCCGTGCGCGGCCTGCACGCGCGTGTCCAAGCCCAGCAGGCGCGACACGGCCGCCAGCGGCAACAGCACCTGGTAGTCGGTCTGGTAGAGGTCCAGCGGCTCGCGCAGCGTGCGGCCGTCGACCTGCACCTCCAGCTTGCGCAGCGGCGAGGTGTCGTCGTCGGGCGCCGCCTGTGCGCCCAGCAGGGCGCCGGCGAGAGCGAGGGCCGTGAGGAGCAGGCGGGACATGGAGCCCCTCAGGGCAGGCTGACGCTGGCCTCCGCCACCAGCTTGCCACCGGACTCCGGGCGTTCCTTGAAGCTCAGCCGCAGCACGCCGGGCGGCAGCTTGCCGCCGGCCGGCATCTGCAGCGGCAGCTGCACGCGGCGAGCCGCATTGGGCGTGTAGACGGCAACGCCGCCCGCGCGGGCGAGCTCGAAGGTCACGCCCTCGGCCGTGGTGAAGGTGGCCAGCAGGTCGCCGTAGACCGATCGGTTGCCCTCGCGGCGCATCTGGAAGCTCAGTTGACCCGCGGCGCTGCCGGCGGCCGGCGGCTGCACGGCGATGTCGGTCAGGTCCAGCTTGGCGTGGGTGTCGCCCTGGCGCACGATGACCGGAATGGACGCACCCACCAGGGCCTGGATGACCACGCCCACGGCCTTCTGGTCGCGGCGGGCCAGGTCTTCCACGCTGCTGCTGCCGCTGGCCTCGGCGACGCGGTCGAACTGCAGGTGCGAGCGGTATTCGCCGTCGGCCAGGCCGTCGGGCTTGCGCAGCAGGATGCGCACGATCTGCGATCCGCCGGGCGGGATGGTGACCTGGCGCGGCGAGTAGCGCAGCAGGGGCTCGGCGAACTGCTCGCCGGGGCCGGGCGTGTCGACGGCGATGAACTCGCCGTTGGGGCCCATGCGGCGGTTCACCAGGTGGATGCGGTAGGTTTCGGGCGTGCTGCCCTGGTTCATCAGCTCGACCTGCGCGGCACGCTGCTTGTCGAACACGATGCGGGTGGGGAACAGCATCAGGTCCGCCAGCGCCGGGCGGCACAGCAGCAGCAAGGCCAGGGCGGCCAGGCGGGTGGCGGAGCGGATTGCAAGCATGCCGGCATGGTGGCCGGCCGGCTTTGCGGCGATGGGCGCAAAAGCGCCGGAGTTCCGGCGCTTACTGGTAGTTCACCGTCACGTTGAAGCTGCCGCTGTAGCTGCCGGGCGTCTGCGCATTGCCCACCGTCAGCGTGGCGCCCACGCTGACGGTCAGCGTGCCGCCGCCCGACAGCATGCCGCTGGTCGCCGGGCTGCTGATGAAGTTGTTCAGGGCCATGCTGCCGGAGGCACCGTCGCTGAGGAAGACCGTGCCGTCGGCGGGCAGCGTGATGTCGAACATGGCGCTGGGCGTGCCGCTGACGGTGAACTGCGCGGCCGCGGCTGAGGTGCCTTGGTTGACCAGAATCACCGAGCCGGCCTTGCTGCGCGCGCCGCCGGCCGAGACCGTCACGCTGCCGCCCGCGCCGGCCGTGAAGCTGCCGAAGGACAGCGCGCCGGTGTTTGTCAGCGTCTGGGCCGGGGCGGTGCCGGCAGCGGCCAGCAGCACCAGGGCCCAGGCCAGGCGCGGTGGGCGGCGCATGAGCTCAGTTGAACGAGACGGTGATGACCAGCGGGCTGTCGCCGTCATGTTCGGGCGCAGCGATGAGCGCGGCGGCCGGCCCGCGCGCGAGCAGGCCGGGGTCCAGGGCCAGGTCCAGCCCGAAGGCCGAGCGCGACTCGACGGCGCCCAGGATGAGTGCCATCGGCAGCCGCGGCGGCAGCGGAGGCGCTCCGGC
>DASWWC010000019.1:0-4140 GCA_036401055.1 Roseateles sp. | reverse complement strand
GGCGGCGGCTGCTGCGGCGGCAGGCCGGCAGCGACGAGGTCGGCGTTGACCAGCGACCAGGCGGCCTCGAAGGTCTCGGCGCGGCGCACCGGGCGGCTGGCACGCCAGATGTCCATCAACGCCGGCAGGCGCTCGATGCCGGGGATGCCGGGCCCGACGAGGAAGACGGTAGACAGCGCGACGATGCCGCGGCGCCCGAAGCTGTCGATGCTGGCGCGCAGCGCGGCCAGCGCATCGGCGTCCATCCGCAGGCTGCCGCGTATCTCCAGCAGGTCGCCGAAGCGGCGGTCCATGGGCAGGCGCTTGCCGGCCAGCGCGATGGCGCGCCGGGTGGCGACCATCAGCTCGGTGTCGAAGGGGCCTTCGGCCATGGACACCATGACGCGGCCGTGCACGCCCACGCTGACGCGGCCGAAGCTGGGCCGGGGGACCGAGCGTCGCGAGGGGGGAAGGACAGGTGTGGGGCTCATGATCCGAGACGATTTTGCACGCTCGACGAAGCCGTCATGGCATCTGGCCCCTGCGTGGCCGCCGACTCCTCTTCGGCCCGCGGGGACTTGCCTTCGACGCCCGCTTCATTAGCATGGCCTTCCAACATCAAGGAGACGCCATGCACCTCGCCACCTGGATGCGCAGCTTCACCATCCGCACCCGCATGCACGGGGCCATCCTGCTGGTGCTGCTGATGTTTGCCGCGCTGGGCCTGACCGGCCTGCTGGGCGGGCGGCAGCTCATGACGCTCAACAGCGAGGTCACGACGCACGCGATGCGCGACCTGCAGAACCTCGCTGCCATCCGCCAGGGGCTGGCCGACGTGCGCCTGCAGGAAAAGGAGATGGTCATCGCCTACGAGGACGCCGACCAGGTCAAGCAGTTCCGCCAGCGCTGGAACGAGGCCGCGGAGCGCCTGCAGAAGTCACTGCAAGGCCTGCAGGACGGCAAGCAGCAGGACAACAAGGCCGTGGCGGCCGAGGCGCTGAAGTTCCTGCAGGACTACCGCAGCGGCGCCCAGGGCGTGCTGAACCAGATCGAGGCCGGTGGCTTCGACACCGCCAAGGTGGCCGACCGCATGCTGAACCGCCCCAAGGCGGCCATGCGCGAGATGGAGCAGCGCGTGGAGAAGGTGGCCGGCCTCATCGAGCAGCAGGCCAAGGCGGCCGAGGCCGAGTTCGGCGCCGAGATGGCGCGCATCGGCTGGCGCTCGCTGGCCGTGCTGGTGCTGGTCATGGTGCTGGTGGTGCCGCTGACGCTGATCAACTCCGCCACCATCATCAACCCCATGCGCTACGCGGGCACGGTGGCCCAGTCCATCGCCGGCGGCGAGCTGGGCAACGACATCCGCGTGCAGGGGCGCGACGAGGCGGCCGACCTGCTGCGGGCGCTGGATGCGATGCAGTCCAGCCTGCGCGAGCTGGTGCGCCAGGTGAAGACCTCGGCGCACAGCATCGAGACGGCCAGCAGCGAGGTGGCGTCGGGCAACCAGGACCTGAGCCAGCGCACCGAGCAGGCGGCGTCCAGCCTGCAGCAGACCACCAGCTCCATGGAAGACCTGACCAGCGGCGTGCGCCACGGCGCCGACGCTGCCGGCAAGGCCCGCCAGCTGGCGCAGGGCGCCGCCGAGGTGGCGCGGCGCGGCGGACAGGAGGTGTCCGAGGTGGTCAGCACGATGGACCAGATCAACGACAGCTCGCGGCGCATTGCCGACATCGTGGGCCTGATCGACAGCATTGCCTTCCAGACCAACATCCTGGCGCTGAACGCGGCCGTCGAGGCGGCGCGTGCGGGCGAGCAGGGGCGGGGCTTTGCGGTGGTGGCCAGCGAGGTGCGGGCGCTGGCGCAGCGCTCGGCCGGCGCGGCGCGCGAGATCAAGACGCTGATCGCCACCAGCGTGGAGCGCGCCGAGGCGGGCGCCCGCCTGGTGCAGCATGCCGGCACGACGATGCAGGAGATCGTCGACAACGTGCAGAAGGTCAGCGACATGATCGGCGAGGTGGCCGAGGGCGCGTCCGACCAGAGCGCGCGCATCGTGAAGATCAATGGCGCCGTCACGCAGCTTGACAACATGACCCAGCAGAACGCCGCGTTGGTCGAGCAGTCCGCCGCGGCGGCCGACAGCCTGCGTCAGCAGCTACAGCTGCTGACCGGCGCGGTGGCGCAGTTCCGCTTCTAGGGCCGCACCCTCTTCAGCGCCTCGCCCAGGTTCCTCAGTGCGTCGCCCAGCTGCTGCGGCTGCAGGCTCCCGCCGGCCGGGACGCTGCCGAAGCTCAGCGCATGCTCGCGCACCAGCTGCAGCTGGTTGGCGGGCAGCAGCTCATACTGCTCCACGGCGATGGACGGCGTCAGCACGCTGCCGGCCGGCACCTTGCCGGTGAAGCGGCGGAAGTCGAACGCCGCGGTGCGCGACTCGCCCGGCGCCAGCGTGAACTGCGAGCTGGCCCGCTGCCGCGTGGCCATGGGCATGCCCTGAACCGCCTCGCGGTAGGTGTCCACCGCATACCGCTCGCCGCGCTCGTCGATGGCCTGGCCGGTGTTCTGCTTGTAATTCAGGATCAGCGGCGTGGCGCCCTGGTTCTGGAATGCGATGCGCAGGGTCACGTGGTGGTAGTTGCCGCGGGTGGACGGCGTGGCGCCCACCAGCCGGGCCAGCACCGGGCCGCTGGTGGCGCAATGGGCCAGGCCCTGGCAGGCATCGCTGGCCGGCGGCGCATGGGGCTCCGCGGCCTTGGGCGCGGCGGGGGAGGCGGGCATGGGCACCGCCGCAGCGCCCTGTCCCAGCGACTGCCAGCTCAGCGCATGCTCGCGCCCCAGGCGGTACTGCTGGCCGGGCAGCGGCTCGATCTCGCGCACGCTCATCTCCAGGTCGAAGCGCGTGCCGACGACCACGTTCTTCGCGTAGAAGTTCAGCGTCATCCGGGCGTCGGCGCTCTCGCCGGGGCCCAGCCTGAACTTGGGGTCGAAGCGGTTGCGCTCCACCAGCCCCATGCCGGTCAGCAGGCGGGTGTTCTGCAGCGTGTAGCGGTGGCCGCGGTCGTCGTAGGCGGCGGCGGTGCCGGCCACCTGGCCCAGGATCAGCGGCTGGCCGGAGCGGTTGGTGAAGCGCAGCGTCACGTCCACCGGCCGGTTGCCCTGGGTCGAGGGGCTGACGCGGAAGTCGGTGACCGTGGCAGTGAAGCTGGCCGTCTGCCGGCACAGCGGCTCGCCGGGGCACATGCCCTGGGCGGTGGCGGCGAAGGAGGCGGTCAGCGCCAGCGCGGCGCTCAGCAGTCGGGCGGACAAGGGATGCATGGGAGTTCCGTCGGGATGGGTTCAGCGTTTCAGAGTCGGGGGGCGGTGCTGGCTGCCTGCTGCACCTCGGCGGCGCGGCGCGCGGCGTCCAGCCGGTCCAGTTCGGCCTGCATGGCGGTGCTCAGCGCGAGCAGCCGCTCCTGGTGGGCCATGCCCACGTACAGCGCCTGCACCAGCTGCGGGTTGTCGCGGGCCGGCACCAGGTCGGCGGTGATGGACAGGCCGCAGCCCTCGCTCCAGCGCTGCGAGCCGCCGGGCCGGGCGGTGATGCCCCAGCACTGCTGGAAGCGTGCGTCCGGCGTGGCCAGCGGCTGGCCGGCAGCATCCCAGCGCCAGTGGATGGTGCCGTGCGGGTCGTTGCGTAACTCGCCCTCACGGCCGTACTTGTCGCGCAGCGCGGCCAGCACGGCGTCGCGCGACGGCATCTGGCCCGGCTTCCATTGCTGCTGGCGCCAGATGCCGGCCACGGCCTGGCGACCCTCCAGCCCCGGCGTGGCGACGCTGACCAGCTCGTCCACGTGCTCCCACACGCGCCGGCCCAGGCCGCACTTCTGTGCGTCGCCCAGCTTCTTGAAGCTGCATTCGCTGGTCTCGCCACGCTGGATGCTGAAGGCCTGTCGGCTCAGCGCGACCTGGCCGGGGCGCAACTGCTGGAACCAGCGCGGGCTGGCGGCGAACACGCCGTCGGGCAGTGCGCAGCGGGCGTGGTTCAGCGCGGTGTCGAAGTCCATGCCTAGGCGCAGGCCCACGATGTCGTGCCCGGCCGGCGCGCTGCTGGCCGGCGGCGGGCAGCGCGGCGGCGGCATCTCGTCTTCGGGCCGGGTGGCGGCGGTGCGGGCCGGCGCGGCCTTGACG
>DASWWC010000018.1:0-6705 GCA_036401055.1 Roseateles sp. | reverse complement strand
CGCGCCGCGGGCGCCGCCGGCTGCGTGCTGCTGGGCGATCCGGCCTACTACGCGCGCTTCGGCTTCGCGGCCCGGCCCGGGCTGGTGTTACCGGGCGTGCCCGCCTCGCATTTCCAGGCGCTGCAGCTGGATGCCACGCCGCCCCTGCCGGCCGGCCAGGTCGCCTACGACGCGGCCTTCGGCAGCTGAACCGCGGACGGCGGCAACGGGGCGGGGTCGAGGTCCAGGTCCACCCGCTGGCGCAGCAGCTCGAAGCGGTCGGCGTGCTCGGCCACCTCGTACAGCTTGCCGCGCGCGTTCTTGAATGGCCGGTGCACCACCAGCATCCAGCGCCCGTCCAGCATGCGGAACAGCATGCCGTGGCCCGAGCCCTTGGCGAGCCAGACGGGCAGGTGCTCCCACGGCCCGAACAGGTCGCCTGACTTCGAGCGCGACAAGGTCTGGAAGTAGCCATCGTCGCCCCAGCTGGACCACAGCATGTGCAGGCCGCCGTCGGCCGTGCGGTAGAGCTGCGGGCCGTCGGTGACGATGATGCCCTGGCCTTGCTGCGGCCTGGCGGCGGGAGAAGCGTCGCCACGAAACAGCTCGCGCGGCGCTCCAATGGCGCGCAGTTCGTCGTCCAGCGGCACGGCGGTGAAGGCACCCACGCGCAGCTGCAGCCATTCGTGGGCGTAGACCATCCAGGGCTTGCCCTTGGGGTCCACGTAGAGCGTGCCGTCCAGCGTCATCAGCTCCTTGGACACGACCGGTTCGCCGTCGCGCACCAACGTGAAGGGGCCGCTCAGCTGGTCCGCCACGGCCAGCACGGTGCTGCGGCGATAGGTGCGCTGGCCCGGTACGGGGCTGGGCTCGGCCAGCGGCAAGCTCTCGTTGTGCACGGTAACGAACAAGTACCACTTGCCCCGCCAGCGGTGCACCTCGGGCGCCCAGCAGCCCTCAACGGCCCAGGTGCCGGCGGGCAGCTGGAACACCAGCTCGGCCTTGCTCCAGTGCTTCAGGTCACGGCTGCGATAGGCCATCACGCCGACGGCCTTCTCTCCGCTGAACGACGGGTGGTTCTTCGTGAACAGCCAATAGGTCTGGCTGGCCGTGTCGGTCACGACGAAGGGGTCGTGCAGGTCCATCTCGGGCAGCGTCATCGTGCCCGCGGGTTGCGCCCAGGCGGGCAGCGCGCCGGCCAGCGCAGCGCTCGTCAGCAGATCACGCCGCTTCATCGCGCAGCCTCCTTGTTCAGCAGGCCGCGCTGGCGCAACCAATCTTCCACGCGCCGCGGCCAGGCCGACGCCGTGCCCAGCCCGTCGCGCATGCCGATGCCGTGGCCGCCCTGCTCGAAGACGTAGAGCTCGGCCGGCACGCGGTAGCGCGTGAGGGCCTGGTAGTACAGGATGCTGTTCTCCACCGGCACGGCCGGGTCGCCCTGCGTGTGCAGCAGCAGCGTCGGCGGCGTGGCGGCGCTCACCTGCCGCTCCACGGACATCAGCGTCAGCAGCTCAGGCCCGGGGTTGGCGCCCAGCAGCGCCTTGCGCGAACCTGCATGGGCGGCGGGGTCCATCATCGTGATGACGGGGTAGACCAGCACGGCGAAGTCGGGCCGAGCGTTCACCGCGTCAATCGCCGCGCCGGTGCGGCCGTCGGCGTGGTCGAACAGCGTGCTGGCGCTGGCCGCCAGGTGGCCGCCGGCCGAGCTGCCCATCACGCCGATGCGCTTGGGGTCGATGCCGAACTCGGCCGCGCGCGAGCGCACGATACGGATGGCGCGCAGCACGTCCTGCAGCGGCGCGGGGTGGCCCCACTCCTGCAGCCGGTTCTTCAGGATGAAGGTGGTGATGCCCAGCGTGCTCAGCCACGCGGCGTATTGCTGGCCCTCGCGGTTGGACGACAGGAAGCTGTAGCCGCCGCCCGGGCACAGCACGACGGCCGTGCCGTTGGGGCGGTCCACCGCGGGCGGCACGACGGTCAGCGTCGGCTGGGACACGTTGGCGATGCCGCCGCGCTCCTCGCGCTCGGCGCCGATGTCCCCGCGTGCGGCGGGCGCATCGGCACGGCGGGCCGCGGGCACGCCCTCGGGCCACAGGGGAAGCACGGTGGGCGCGGTGCCCGCGAGGGTCAATGCCGGCAGCAGGCCGGCCAGGGGCAGGAGAGTCATGAGGCGACGCTGGCGGTTCATGACGGTGCAGTGTGCCGGCACGGAGCCGTCATGGCTGCCGGTCGCCGCAACCGCTCATCAGGTTGACGGGCGGGCCGGCTACTTCGCCGGCCGCCCCATGCCCGTCGCGGCCCACCAGATGCCGCCCCACAGGTGGTCCAGGTAGCGCTCGTCGCGGTACATCACGCCGGCGTGCCCCAGCGCGGTGACGAACACGCGGCCTTTCTCGTAGGCCTGCCACCAGGCGACCGGGTGGTCAGCACCCATGCCCTTGGCGACCTGGCCGGGCCAGATCTTGGTGGGGTCGTAGCTGCGCTCGTCCACCCGCAGCACCGGCTTGATGGTCACGCCGTGTGGGTTGCTGAACTCGTACCACTCGTCCGACCAGATCCACTGGCCCGGCAGGCCGAAGGTCGCAGGGTGCGACACATCGGCCTTGGTGACGACCGCCGTCTGCAGCATCGGATGGATGATGAACGAGCGACCGACGAGCTTCTCGTACCAGGGCCACAGTCCCGGCTTGCTGATGATGGCGCGATGCACGACGACCGCGTTGCCACCCGCCTTCATGTAGCGCTCCAGCCCCGCGCGCTGGGCCTCGTTGAACTCCTCGCCAGAGCTGTTCAGCAGCACCACCGCCGCGTACTTGCTCAGGTCGCCCTCGAAAGCCCCCGGCTGCGCCACCCAGGTCATGTCGAACGCATGCAGCTTCGCGAGCTTCTCGAAGCTCTCCCGCGCCACCGGGATGTACTCGTAGTGGTACTTGGTGGGCATGGCCAGTACCAGCAGCTGGAACTGGCCGTCGGCGGCGTGCGTCGGGGCGGCGGGCGCCACCGCGGCGGCCAGGGCGAGGGTTTGCAGCGTCTTCTTCATCGTGACGGCGATTCTTCCAGCAACCAGGCGCCCAGGCGATGCATGGCTGCCGGCGTGCGCGCAAGGCTGCGGTGGTCGGTGCGGGCGAGCTGGTACACGGTGACGGCGCAGCCGGCCGTGCGCAGCGCCGCGACCAGCGTGCGCGAGTGGGCCAGCGGCACCTGGCGGTCGCGCTCGGCCAGCAGCACCAGCACCTCGCAGCTCAAAGCCTGCGCGGCGGCGACGGAGTCCAGCGGCGAGCGCAGCCACGGCGTCAGCAGCGCAAGCAGCGGGTTACGCGCGAGCACCGCCCGCAGGCTCTTCAGCGGGCTGATCAGCGCGACGCCGGCCACCGGGCGGCCCGAGCCAGCCAGGCGGGCGGCGAGCTGCATGGCCACGCCGGTGCCCAGGCTGCGCCCAGCCAAATGCAGTGCGCCAGGTGGCAGCGCGAGCCGTGCCAGCCCCCAGGCCGCGCAGGCCTCGGCGTCGGCCACGCAGGCGGTCTCGGACGGCCAGCCGTTGCTCTGGCCGAGGCCGCGGTAGTTGACGGCCAGCAGCGCGCAGTCGTCGGGCAGCCAGCCGGCGAGGTCGGGCGTCCAGGCCACGTGCTCGTTGCGTCCACCAAACCACAACAGCAGGCGGGTGGGCGGCGGCATGTCCAGCGCCAGCGTCAGCCAACCCTGCAGCCGCACGCCGCCGGGGCGATCCAGCCAGACGGCCTCGGCACGGCGGCGGGCTGCCGCAGGCCCGGGGTCGGCGCGGCGAATGCGCCAGGTGCGGCCGAACAGCAGCCTGCCTTGCAGGCTCACGAGCGCAACGGACAGCGCCAGGGTGGCGAACAGGGCCCAGGCCCAGGCGGGAGCGGTGGTCATGGGGCTCAGCCTAGGGCGCGCACATGACAGCGCGTCGAGCGTCACGTCGCGGTCATGCGAGCGCTTTCGGGCCGCCGCATCGCCCTCAGGCACGCTTGTCGCGAGCGCGCTGGCTGCCGGCCTTGCCGATCGCCTTCCACTTGCTGCGCAGCTCGATGCGCTCCAGCGCCCCCATCTCGCCGCGCTGGGCATCGCGCACCAGCTTCTTGTAGTTGTCGAGGCGGTCCGCGTCGACGCGGGCCAGCACCACGCAGCCGGGTTCGCTGTCGTGGCGGCAATCCCGAAACCGGCATTGCAGCGCCAGCGACTGCACGTCCTCGAAGGTGGCGGCGAGCGTACGGGCATCCGCATCGGGCCGGAAGGTGCGCAGGCCCGGCGTGTCGATGATGCAGCCGCCCTGCGGGCAGGCATGCAGGGAGCGCGCCGTCGTGGTGTGGCGGCCGCGCCCGTCGCCTCGGCGCACAGCGCCCGTCTGCTGGCTGGCGTCGGTCAGCGTGTTGATGAGCGTGGACTTGCCGGCGCCCGACGAGCCGAGCAGCACCAGCGTCTGCCCGGCGTGCAGCCACGGGCCGATCTCGGTGCAGGCCTGGCGCGACCTGGCGTTGACCGCCAGCACGGGCACGGTCGCCGGCAGGCGGGCGCACATCTCGGCGACGCGCGCCTTCGCGTCCGGCGCGATGTCGAGCTTGGTGAGCACGACGACCGGTGCAACCTCGCAGGCGCGGACCATCGCGATGTAGCGCTCCATGCGGCGGGCGTTGAAGTCGGCGTCCAGCCCCATCACCAGCAGCGCCGCGTCGACGTTGCTCGCCAGCGGTTGGCGTCGCCCGTCATTGGCGCGGCGGGCGATCTCGGTGACGGGGTCGAGACGGGCGACGACCCAGGCCTGGCCGTGCGCGTCGACCTGCATGCCGACCCAGTCGCCAATGGTCAGTTGTTGGGCGGTGGCCTGCAGTTGCTGCACCAGCCGGGGCAGCACGCGGGCGGGCTGCTCGGTGCTGCCGTCATGCAGCGTCAGGCGCTCACGCTGCACCTCGGTCACGCGCGCCAGGCGCAGGCCGGGTTCGGGCGATGGCCGTTGTGCGGCACGGCTGGCGACGGCGTCCGTCAGCCCGAGTGCTCGCAGCATCTCGAAGTTGATTTCGATCATGGGAATCCATTGAAGAGGCTTCGTTCGCGCAGGGGCGAACCACGTCCGCACGGCGGCGCGCGCGGGACATGAAGGGAGAGAAGCCGACCGCGACTGGCGCGGCGATCAATGGACCCGCGGGTGACGCGTGGTCAGTGGCGCAGGGCGCTCAGGCAGCCGGCACAAAGGGCGTCACGATCTGCTTTTTCCATGGCTTGCTCCTTGCGGCTGGATTGATGAGGACCGTCAGTCTGCCAGCGGCCCCTCGGGCGAGTCAACCGCTGCCCGAGCCGAGCGTCAGTTCTCGTCCAGGCTGATCAAGCCCTCGCGCAATGCCCACTTCACGACCGCGGCGATGTCGTTCAGCCCCAGCTTCTTCATGAGCCGGCTGCGGTAGGTGTCCACCGACTTGGGCGACAGGTGCAGCGCCTCACCGATGGCGTTGCTGGTGGCGCCCTGGGCCACCAGCAGCAGCACCTGGCGCTCGCGCGGCGACAGCGCGGCGGCGCCCTCGCGCGGTTCGCCCTCGGTCAGCATCGCGGCGGCGAACTCGGCGGCCTGCGGGCTCAGGAAGCGGCCTCCCTCGGCCACCGTCTTCACGGCCTGCAGCACCTCGGCGCTGGGCGAGCCCTTCAGCAGGTAGCCACAGGCGCCCAGCTTCAGCGCCTCGGCCACGTGGCGCGGCTGGTCGGACATGGTCAGCACGATGACGCGCAGCCTCAGCCCGCGCTTGCGCAGCTCGTCCAGCAGCTCGAAGCCCGAGCGCTGGCCCAGCCGCAGGTCCAGCAGCACCACGTCGGGCATGAGCCGGCCCAGCTCGGCCAGCGCGGGCGTGGGGCCGGCGGCCTCGCCGATGACCTGGTGGCCGGCCGACTCCAGCACCACGCGCAGGCCGTCGCGCATGATGGCGTGGTCGTCAATGAGGTAGATCCGGCTCATCGGGGGGCATCCAGGTCAGCGCGACCATGGTGCCATCGCTGGACCGGCCGTCAACGTACAGACTTGCCCCGATGGCCAGCGCGCGTTCGCGCATGCCGATGAGGCCCAGTTGCCGGGCCGGGTCGTCGGTCGGCGGGGCGTGGCCGTCATCGCTGACCACCAGCTCCAGCAGCTCGGCGTCGCCGTCCAGGTTCACGCGGATGCTGTCGGCCTGTGCGTGGTGCAGCGCATTCAGCAGCGCCTCGCGGCCGATCATGAAGGCCGCGTACTCGACGTCGGCCGGCCAGCGCTGCAGCTGGGCGGCGTCGCCCACGTGCAGCTGCACGCGGCCGTCGGCACCGGCCTGGCGGATCTCGTTGTCCAGCGCGGCGGCCAGGCCCAGTTCGTCCAGCAGCGGCGGGCGCAGGTCGGCCAGCACGCCGCGCAGCTGGCGGTTGGCCAGCACCACCAGGTTGGTGATGCGCTCGTCCATGCGCTCGCGGCCTGATGCGTCGGCGCCGCGGTAGGCCTCCCAGTGCAGGCGCAACGCGGCCAGGCTCTGGCCCAGCTCGTCGTGCAGGCTCTGGGCCAGCTTGCGGCCGGTGTTCTTCTCCTGCTCCAGCAGGTGGCGGGTCAGTGCCTGCAGCTGCGGGTCCGAGGCCGGCCCGTCCTGGCGCCGCAGGATGACGCCGAAGCAGGCCGCCCCCGAGGCCGGGCCCAGGCGATACAGCGTGCCCTGCAGCACCCGGCCGTCGTGCGCCAGCTCCAGCTCGCAGCGGCCGTCCAGG
>DASWWC010000017.1:0-38247 GCA_036401055.1 Roseateles sp. | reverse complement strand
GCATTTCGCGCGAACTGGCAGAAGACATCTACCGCGCGCTGCACTGATCGAGAATCGGAGCCCTATGCCCATGCTTACGACCCTCAAGCGTGCCGCCCGATGGTTGGCTGCGCCGGTGCTGGCGGCCTGCGGCGCCGCACCGCGGGCACCAGCGCCCGTGCCTGCCCCTGCGCCGGCTCCCGCACCCGTCGCGGTGGCGGCCCCTGCCGTCAACGCGGCACCCGGCCTGCCCAAGCCCCAGGGCCTGCCCGCCCCCAAGCCGGTGCGGACGAACGAGGAGCTGCGCCGCCAGGCCGCGCAGCGGCTGGTGATGGCCAACCCCGAGCGCAGCTACATGACGCCCGCGCCGTCCCACCTGCTGACCGTCATCGTGCTGGACGTGGAGGTCAAGGCCGACGGCAGCGTGCGCAAGATCCACGTCGTGCGCCCGCCCAAGTTCGGCCCCGAGACGTTGCAGATGGCCATCGACGCCGTGCATCGTGCCGCGCCCTTCGGCGATGTGCGCCGCATGCCCGAACCCTGGCGTTTCACCGAGACCTTTTTGTTCGACGAACACCGCCGCTTCAAGCCGCGTTCGCTGGACTGAGGACTGGCCGCCACAGCCTGCGCCGTGCCCGCCCCAGGCTTGGGCACAATCAGCGCATGTTCCTGACGCTGCCGACTCTGCTGACCTGGGCCCGCATCGTGGCCATCCCGCTGATCGTCGGGGTGTTCCACCTGGACCTGGCATCCGCCCACCAGAACCTGTTCGCGACTGGCTTGTTCATCGTCGTCGCGCTGACCGACTGGCTGGACGGCTACCTGGCGCGCAAGCTCAACCAGACCTCGTCCTTCGGTGCCTTCCTGGACCCGGTGGCCGACAAGTTCCTGGTCTGCTCGGCGCTGCTGGTGCTGCTGGAACTTGGCCGCGTCAACGCCTTCGTCGCGCTGGTCATCGTGGGCCGCGAGATCGCGATCTCGGCGTTGCGCGAGTGGATGGCGCAGATCGGCGCATCGCGCAGCGTGGCCGTGCACATGGTCGGCAAGCTCAAGACCACCGTGCAGATGGTGGCCATTCCCTTCCTGCTGTACGACGGCCCGCTGTTCGGGCTGATTCCGACGCGGGTCTGGGGCACCTGGCTGATCTATGCCGCCGTCGTGCTGACCATCTGGTCCATGGTCTATTACCTGCAGAAGGCCCTGCCCGAGATCCGCGCCAAGGCGCGCTGAAGACGCCGCTTGAGACGCTATCGGCCGGGCGACCGGACAACGAGTTGTATCGGGACTTTTCCCTCCCCGGAACCCGCAGTTGGCGCGTCTAGAATCCGCTTCCCCGCGGCGCTCGGGCCCGTCGTCAGACGGCTCTCATGGGCGGTGCAGTGCGCGGGCCGACCCGTCATCGCAAGCCTGCGCCCGGCCACGGCTGCAGGGTCGCGAAGTCCGCTGAATCGTCCAACCTGGGGGCACGAGTGAACAAGTCCGAATTGATCGAGCACATCGCCAAGCAGGCCGACATTTCCAAGGCCGCAGCGGGCCGTGCGCTTGAGGCCGTGATCGCCGGCGTGAAGACGACGCTGAAGAAGAGCGGCACCGTCTCGCTGGTGGGCTTCGGCACTTTCAGCGTCACCAAGCGTGCTGCGCGCACCGGCCGCAACCCGCGCACCAACGAGGCGATCAAGATCAAATCTGCCAAGGTTCCCAAGTTCAAGCCGGGCAAGGCGCTCAAGGACGCCGTGAACTGAATTCATCCGGCCGGTTTTTACCGGGTGCTTAGCTCAGCGGTAGAGCAGCGCCTTTACACGGCGTAGGTCGGCGGTTCGATCCCGTCAGCACCCACCATCTGACCTCCCATTCTTCCGCACTTAGAATGCGACTCCCCTCGAAGGCGAACCCCGGTTCGCCTTCGTCGCGTTTGACGCGCGCCACCGCGCGCCCTGATCCTCAAGGCTTTCGAGATGTTCGAGTTTGTCCGCCAGCACAACCGCCTGTTCCAGTTCATCCTGCTGCTGCTGATCCTGCCTTCGTTCGCCTTCGTGGGCATCGAGGGCTACACGAGCATGATGGGCGGCGCCAACACGGCCGTGGCCAGCGTTGACGGTCGCAAGATCACTCAGGGCGAATGGGAGGCCGCGCAGCGCCAGTTCGCCGACCGCATCCGTTCGCAGAGCCCGGGCGTGGACCCCAAGCTGCTGGACACGCCCGAGGCCAAGCACCAGGCGCTGGAAAACCTGGTCACCGAGCGCACGCTGCAGGCCGCTGCGCAGCACCAGCACTTCACGCCTAGCAGCGATGTGGTCAAGGCGCGCTTCTGGGCCGACCCGCAGTTCGCTTTCCTGCGCAACGCAGACGGCACCACCGTCAACAAGGCCATGCTGGCCGCCCAGGGCATGACGCAATCCATGTTCATGGAGCGTCTGCGCCAGGACTACGCCGTGCGCCAAGTGACCGCGCCCGTCGAGTCGTCGGTGACCGTCGGTGCCGCCGCGCCCAAGCTGGCCTTCGATTCGCTGCTGCAGCAGCGCGAGGTGCAGGTGCAGCGCTTCGACGTGCGGGAGTTCGCCGCCAAGCTGAACCCCAGCGACACGGACATCGAGGCCTTCTACAAGGAGCCAGCCAACGCGGCCAGGTTCCAGCTGCCTGAATCGGCTCAGATCCAGTACGTCGTGCTGGACCTGGAGGCGCTGAAGAAGGACGTCAGCTTCACCGAGGAAGACCTGCGCAAGTACTACGACGAGAACGCTTCGCGCTATGGTGTGCCCGAGGAGCGCCGCGCCAGCCACATCCTGATCAAGGCCGAGCGCAGCGCACCGGCCGATGAGCGCGCCAAGGCCAAGGCCAAGGCCGAAGCCCTGCTGGCCGACGTGCGCAAGAACCCGGCTTCGTTCGCCGAGGTGGCCAAGAAGAACTCGCAGGACGAGGGCTCGGCCGTCAATGGCGGCGACCTGGACTTCTTCGGCCGTGGCGCCATGGTCAAGGAGTTCGACGCGGCCGTCTATGCGATGAAGCCCGGCGAGATCAGCAACCTGGTCGAAACCGACTTCGGCTTCCACATCATCCAGATGACCGGCGCCCGTGGCGGCGAGAAGAAGCCCTTCGAGGCTGTGCGGGCCGAGGTCGAGGCCGAGGTGCGCAAGCAACTGGCCCAGCGCAAATACAGCGAAGCGTCCGAGCAGTTCGGCAACCTGGTCTACGAGCAGTCCGACTCGCTGCAGCCCGCCGCCGACAAGCTGAAGCTGCAGATCCAGACCGCCACCGTGGGCCGCAAGCCTCAGCCGGGCGCTGTGGGCCCGCTGGCATCGGCCAAGCTGCTGGACGCCGTCTTCGGCCCCGAGGCCTTGAACAACAAGCGCAACACCGAAGCCACCGAGACCGGCCCCAGCCAACTGGTTGCCGCTCGGGTCGTGCAGTACAGCCCCGCCCGCGTGCCGCCGCTGGCCGACGTGAAGGACAAGGCGCGCGAACTGCTGCTGAAGAAGCTCGCGACCGCCGAAGCCAAGAAGGCCGGCGAGGTTCGCCTGGCCGCGCTGAAGTCCAACGCGGCCGACCTGTCCGGCCTGGACGCCGCCGTCACCGTGTCGCGCGCCAAGCCCCAGGGCCTGAGCCGCGCGCAACTCGAAGCCGTGCTGGGCGCCGATGCCACCAAGCTGCCCGCAGCCGTGGGCGTCGCAGCCGACGATGGCAGCTACGTGGTCGTGCGCATCAACCAGCTGCAGGCGCGCGACCCGGCCGTCGTTGATGACCAGGTTGCGGCCCGCCAGTACGCCGCCGCCTGGGCCCGCGCCGAAGGCCAGGCCTACATGGCCGCGCTGAAGTCGCAATACAAAGCGGCCATTAATATTGCGGCTCCTGCATCGGCTGCAAGCGCACCCTGATTTTTGCGCTATACTCTTTGGCTCTGCGGTGGCTGTAGCTCAGTTGGTAGAGTCCAGGATTGTGATTCCTGTCGTCGTGGGTTCGAGTCCCATCAGCCACCCCAAAAATTAGTATGCAAATCAACGGCCTAGAGAATTAAATCTCTAGGCCGTTTTGCTTTTGGGAATTCCACGGCTCATTTTGGGAATATCAGCGGGCTGAGCGGCGGACGATCTTGGTCCGGTCGTACACCCTGGCGGTGGTCTCGGGGTTCTTGTGCAGGTCGGGCAGCGACCCCTTCTCGGCCTTGTGCTGTGTTGCGTAGAACGCACGCAGGTCGTGGAACGTGAACCGGTCTTCCTTCGTGATAACGCCTGCCGCGATGGCTGCGATCACGATCCGCTGCCACAGGGTTTTGAAGCCCCGGGCTGAATAGGCGTTGTTGTCGCGCGTCGGGAAGACGTAGAGGCATTCCTTGGCCGGCCGGATGGCCTTCAGGCGGTCCAGGCAGGCACGCAGGGCCGGGCTGATGGCGATCTCTTCGATGATCTCGCCGCGCTGCTTCCCGCGCTGTTTGCCGCGCTTCACGCGCACGACGCCAGCTTCATCGTCGACCTGGGGCCACGCGAGGTCCAGAAACTCCACCTTTCGATTCCCGGCCAGGCTGGCGTACTCGGCCGCCAGGCCCACGATGCGGCGCTGCGGCGTCTGCTTAGCGACCCAGGCCAGAAAGCTGGCCAGCAGCTCGGGCCGCGGCGCCGACGTCCGCGGCTCCTCTTCGTTGGGGCGCACCTGCTTGGCGGGGTTGCTCTCGCAGACGCCAAGGTCGATGCCATGGGCGAACAGGTTGGATAGCAGCGACTTCTCGCGGTTGGCCCGAACCTCGGCGCCCTGCCGCTCAACGCGCACATAGCGGGCGACCATCGGCGCCGTGATGCGCCCGATCTGCATCCGGCCCAGCACGGGCTTGATGGCTTCCCAGCACTGGGCGTAGTCGGTCCGGGTGGCTTCGGCCAGGCGCAGATAGCGGCGGCTGAGCTTGTACTTGCCCCACACCCAGGCCAGCGTGCCGGTGTCGGCGGCCTGGCCGTTCAAGTCCAGCACCTTGCGGATCGCCTCGTCGCGGTCCTGGCCAAGGTTGATAGGCTTGCCGCCCAGCGGGTGATACCGGTAGGTCGTTGCCTTCTTGCCCACGCGCGCCTCCATGCGCGGCAGCAGGCCCTTCTGGCTCTCCCGGTCACGGGTTCGGCTCATGCGGCGCGGCTCCAGTTCGGCCCTTCGGCGGGGGCGTCATTCTGCGCCTGCAGGTTCAGGCGGTCCCAATCCGTGCGGCGCACCAGCGGCCGGCCGTTGGGTTTGCGCTCCACCGGCACCTTCACGACCGTGCGGAGGTAGCGCACCATCGCGGCGGGCTGCCTGAGCCCAGCGCAGATGCCGTCGATCTCTTCGTCGGTCAGGAAGGGCAGGCTCACGGCGCCTCCTTCGTGGCGTCCTGAGCCTCGTTGTGGTCGTGCGCGAACTGCATAGCCCGGCCAATGTCGGCGGCCAGCTCTGCCCACGAATCGGGCGTGTGGATGCTGTCCCTGACATCGACATGCCAGCAGACATCCTCGGCGCGGATCACGGCCTTGAGCGACTGTTCGTCGAACACCTCCAGGCCGGTGATGTAGAAGGCAGTCAAGACTTCTCCTTTGGGGCGGCGGCAGCGAAGGTCAGCAGCGCGTCAATGAACTGTTGCCAGTCGTCGGTGGCGAACTTCAGCGGCTTCGTGACCTGCTCCCCGTCCAGCCAAAGGCCGCACGAGTTCAGCAGGTTGTTCGCGTTCGGGTAACAGGCTCGCCTCGAGGAGGAGTTCATTCGTGCGCGTGGGGCGCTCGAAGAGCGGCGAGGGCGTCTGAAGACGGCCCGCTAGCGACGCCCGGTCAGTCCTGGTGCTACGGAGTCTGGTGTCGAACCCGTTGAACCGCTGGCTGCCGTGGTGCGGCTCGCGCAACGCGGGGATGCCGCTGGGGCGCTCGCAGCATTGGTGGCAATGCTTGCGCCTAGCGCGAGCCCTGGCCAGCCAGCAGTGCTGTCGGACACGAAGCCAGTTGTTGTTCCTTCTGCGGCGGTGTCGGCTCCCGTCGACAGCGCGGAGGGGAGGGCGGCCGTTTCGCCAGAGACCCGCCAGCTTCCTTCGTGGGGCGAGGTGCTCAGTGCATGCGCGCCACGAGGCGCTCGGCATCCAGCAGCACCAGCAGGCGCTCGCCCGCTTCGTCCTGCAGCGCGCTGATGCCGTCGATGCAGTCGGCGTCCAGCGCGCCGCCCAGCGGCGGGGCCGGCATGATGTCGGCGGTGCTCAGGGGGTGGACGTCGGCCACGGCGTCCACCACCAGCCCGTGGCGACGGCCCGCGACGCTGAGGATGATGGTGACCGTGGTGGCGTCGAAGCCCACCGGGGCGCCCAGCCGGACGCGCAGGTCGGTCACGGGCACGATCTCGCCGCGCAGGTCCAGCACGCCCAGGCTGTGGGTGGCGGTGCCGGGCAGGCGGGTGGGGGACTCGTAGCGGCGGATCTCCTGCACGTGCAGGATGCAGACGCCGTAGTGCTCGCCGTCGATGCGGAAGGACAGGTAGCCGCGTGCGGCCGGTTCGGCGCGAAGCGTCAATGCGGCGGCCTGGCTCGCTACCGGGGCCGGGAGAAGTGCGTTCATTGCGGGTGGGGGAGTGCGTTGCGGCGGCGCTCAGGCGGCCGCGATCTTGAACATGGACACGGCCGTGACCAGGGACTGGGCCTGGCCGCGCAGGCTGTCGGCGGCGGCGGCCATCTCCTCGACCAGCGCCGAGTTGGCATGGGTGCTCTGGTCCATCTGCACGACGGCGGCGCCGACCTGCTGCACGCCAGTGGCCTGGTCCTGGCTGGCGCCGCTGATGCCGGTCATCAGGCGGGCCACATCGTCGATGCTGGCGACCACCTCGGCAATGGTGCGGCCGGCCTGGTCCACCAGGCGGCTGCCGCTCTCGACGCGGGCCACGCTGTCGGCGATCAGGCTCTTGATCTCGCGCGCGGCTTCGGCGCTGCGTGCGGCCAGGCTGTGCACCTCGCCGGCCACCACCGCGAAGCCGCGGCCGGCCTCGCCGGCGCGGGCCGATTCGACGGCCGCGTTCAGCGCCAGGATGTTGGTCTGGAAGGCGATACCGTCGATCAGGCTGGTGATGTCGGCAATGCGACGGCTGGCGTCGTTGATGCCCTGCATGGTGGCGGCCACCTCGGTCATGACGTCGCCGCCGCGCGCCGCCACCTGGCTGGCCTGGCGGGCGCGCTGGTTGGCGTCCACGGCGGCGCCGGCGTTCTCCTGCACGGTGCTGCCCAGCTGCTGCATGGCGGCCGAGGTCTGTTCCAGCGAACTGGCCTGGCTCTCGGTGCGCGACGACAGCTCATGGTTGCCCTGGGCGATCTGCGCGCTGGCCGTGGCCACGCTCTCGGAGTTCTCGCGCACCGCACCGACCACCGTGGTCAGATTGGCACCGATGCGGTTGGTGGCGGCGATGAGCTTGCCGACTTCGTCCAGGCGCACGGTCTTGAGCCGCACGGTGAGGTCGCCGTCGGCGATGGCGGCGGCGGCACCGTGTACGCGGGCCAGCGGCTCGCTGACCAGTGCGCGGATCAGGAAATAGGTGACGGCGGAGATCAGCGCCAGCATGGCCAGGCCCAGCGCCAGGTAGCGGTTGCGCAGTTGGCGCACCTCGGCGGTGAACTCGTCGGCATAGCTGCCGCCGCAGATCAGCCAGTTCCAGTCCGCCACCGGCGCGAAGGCGACCAGCTTCTCACGCGCCTGCGTCTCGCCGCGCGCCTTGTTCAGCCAGTCGTAGGCGATGACGCCGCGCCCGGTGTTCAGCATCTCCTTGACGAAAGGGTGGCCGTTGGCGTCCTGGGCGTCGAGCAGGTTGCTGCCCTCCTGCGTCGGGTGCACCAGCAACTGGCCCTGGGTCTTGCCCGGCCGGGCGTCCAGCACGTAGAAGTAGCCGGTGGCGCCGATCTTCATCTCGCGGATGGTCGCCTTCATGGCTGCGACGAGGTCGCTGAAGTCCAGGCCCACGAAGCGCACGCCGACGGTGCGGCCGGCGGCGTCGGCGATGGGGTCGTAGCGCGTCATGTACTGGCGGCCGAACAGCGTGGCCGTGCCGACATAGCTCTTGCCGGCCGCGATGGCCTTGTAGCCCGGGTGCTCACGGTCCAGCAGCGTGCCGACGGCGCGCTCGCCCTTCTCGTTCTTCACCGAGGTGCTGACGCGCACGTAGTCGTCGCCGCTCTTGGCGAACAGCGTGGCGACGCCGCCGGTGGCCGCGCTGAAGGCGTCCACCGCCGTGAAGTCCAGGTTCAGCGTGCGGCCGCCCAGGCTGAGCACCGGCGTGGCGCGGCCCTTGATGTCCACCGTTTCGGGCTTGAGCTCGAAGCCGCCGTTCAGGCTGGTGTTGAAGACCTTGGCCAGGCCCTCGGTGCGCTGGCGCAGGTCCTGGTCGGCGGCCTGGATCATGTTGACCAGCAGTTCGATCTTGGCCGACACGTCGGTCTTGGCCTGCTGCTCGACGGAGCGCGACAGCGTGATGCTGATGGCCAGCAGGAAGGCGCCGAACATCAACGCGGTCAGCGCGATGTTGGCGGTGGTGAGTTTGGTGCCCAGGCTCAGGCGTCGGATGGTGTTCAGGGTCATGGCTCGCGGTTCGGGATGAGGAGCGTCTGGCGACTCGGGCCGTGCTCGGGCGGTCTGGCCGCCGACATCCCGATGATGTAATTGGTTCGATTGAAAAATAAATCGACCGTCGTAAGTGTAAGAAAAGTGACTTACTTTGAAGAAGCCAAATCCTTCACGCTGAACGCCGGTCTCGCCCAGGATCGGCCGTGGAGCTCATAGTGGTCGCCTAGGCCGCAAATCGTGTCGGCATCTGCACGACAGTTGAACGACAGATGACTTTCAATTCAGTCGATTGAATTAAAATGTCCGCCATCCGTGACCCGCTGCAGGCGGGGTGCGCCACCTTCCCCACCCCTTTGAGATGGCAAGCAGAATGACCCCGGCGGAGCGTGCCGCCCCCGTGGAACCCGTGCCCGGCGAGAGCTGGCAGGTCGGGCCGGCGCCCGACGAGAAGCTGACCCCTACGGCCCGGCACATCCTGGACGTGGCGGAGCAGCTGTTCGCGCAGCGCGGCATCGAGGCGGTGTCCTTCCGCGACATCGTCACGGCCAGCGGCCAGCGCAATGTGTCGGCGGTGGCCTACCACTTCGGCAGCCGCGAGGGCCTGCTGGGCGCCATGCTGGCGCGCCGGCTGTGGGTGCTGAACAAGCAGCGCCTGCAGCGGCTGCAGGCCTTGTCCAAGGCGGGTCGGGCCGGCGACGTCCACGCCATCATCGACACCTCGTTCCGCGTCGCGGCCGACGCCGTGCGGCTGGAGCCCTGGGGGCCGGACTTCGTCGTCGTGCTGGCCCAGGTGTTCTTCCACCCCGAGCTGGACCTGGGCAGCATGGTGCCGGCCGAGCTGGGCGCGGGCAACGAGCTGGTGCGGGCGCTGGGCCGCAAGGCCGTCGAGCGTCTGCCGCTGCCGGTCTTCCTGCAGCGGGCGGAGATGGCCTACCAGCACGGCACCTTTGCGCTGGCCCTGTGGGTGGAGTCGCATGGCCGCGTCAACGACGCCAACGAGGACGCCTTCGAGACCTTCGTGCGCCAGACCGTGGACTTCCTGGCCGGTGGCGTCACGGCACCGGTGTCCGGCAAACAGGCCGTGGTGCGGCGCTGAGCCAGCCCGCGGGGCTGCGCCTAACATCGCGGCCATGGAAATCTACCTGGATGCCAACGCCACGACGCCCGTGCTGCCACAAGCGCGCGAGGCGGCCCTGGCCGCGATGGCCGAGGACTTCGGCAACCCCAGCAGCATCCACAGCACCGGCCTGAAGGCGAGGGCGCTGATGGACGGCGTGCGAGCCCGTGCGCGGCGTGTGCTCGGTCTGGGCAGCGGCAAGCTGCTGTTCCTCAGCGGTGCGACCGAAGGCATACAGACGGCCGTGCTGTCGGCCTTGAGCGCGCTGCGTCAGGCCGAGCACCGACCCGAGCTGCTGCTGTACGGCGCGACCGAGCACAAGGCCGTGCCCGAGGCCCTGCGGCACTGGAACGAGTTGCTGGGCCTGAAGCTGGAGGTGCTGGCCATTCCCGTGGGCCGCGACGGTCGCCACGACCTGGACTGGCTGCGCGCGCACGCGCCGCGCGCCGGGCTGGTCTGCACCATGGCCGCCAACAACGAGACCGGCGTCGTCAGCGACCTGGACGGCATCGCCGCCGCGCTGGCCGGCAGCCCGGCGCTGTGGATGGTGGACGGCGTGCAGGCGCTGGGCAAGCTGCCGCTGCGGCTGGCCGAGCGCCGCATCGACTACGCGCCGTTTTCCGGCCACAAGCTCTACGCGCCCAAGGGCATCGGCCTGCTGTACGTGCGCGAGGGCGCGCCGTTCACGCCGCTGCTTGCCGGGGGCGGCCAGGAGGGCGCGCTGCGCTCGGGCACCGAGAACATGTCGGGCATCGCCGCGCTGGGCGCCGTGCTGGCCGCGCTGGACGAGGGCCGCGTGTTCCGCGACCAAGCCACGCTGTCGGGCTACCGCGACCGCCTGGCCGCCGCGCTGCAGCAGGCCTTCCCGGGGCTGGTGTTCAACGCGCCGCTGGAACTGTGCCTGCCGACCACGCTGAACTTCGCCGTGCCGGGCATCAGCTCCAAGCTGCTGCTGGACCTGTTCGACGCCGCCGAGCTGCGCGTCAGCGGCGGCTCGGCCTGCAGCGCGGCCAAGGCCCAGCCCAGCTACGTGCTGCAGGCCATGGGCCTGCCGGCCTGGCAGACAGCGTCCGCCGTGCGCCTGTCGTTCGGGCCGGTGGCCGATGCCGATTTCATAGCCGAGGCCTGCGCGCGCATCCGCATCTGCGGCGAATCGCTGCGCGAGAGCTGCCTGGACCCCAGCGCGCCGGGCCAGGCGCTGCCGGCCGATGGCCTGACGCGTTTCGTGGTGGACGGTGCCTGCTGCTACCTGCTGGCAGACGCGGCCAGCCGACGCGCCGTGGTCATCGATCCGCTGCCCGAGCTGACCGAGCGGCTTGCCCAATGGCTGGGCTGCCAGGGCTATGCGCTTGCCGCGGTGCTGGACACGCACAGCCATGGCGACCACGCCTCGTCCGCCACAGAGCTGCTGGCCGCGTTGCAGCAGCTGCGCGGCGAGGTCGATGGGCTGGGCTGGCCGCGCGGCGCCGATGCCATCGTGCTGGGCGCACTGCGGCTGACCCGGTTGGCCATCCCCGGCCACACGCAGGACTCGACGGCCTACCTGATGCACGACGAGGCAGGACTGCGCCTGGCCTTCGTCGGCGACACCGTCATGCCCGGCGCGCTGGGCCGCAGCGACTTCGAGCAGAGCGCGCCGCTGGACTACGCGGCCTCGCTGGCGCGGCTGGAGCAGGCCGTGGGCCCGCACACGCTGCTGCTGCCCGGCCACGACTACGACGACCGCTTCGCCAGCACGCTGGCCGTCGAATGCGCGTCCCAGCCGCTGCTGGCCGACGTGCTGGGCGGTCGCATCGATGCCGCCGGCTTTGCCGCCGCCAAGGCCGGGCTGGAGCAAGGCCTGGCCTTCACCGAGTACCAGACCGTGGCCTGCGGCGCGCGGGTCGATGGCGGCTGTGCGCTGGCGTCCAGCGAGCTGGGCCCGCAGGCGCTGCTGGACCTGCTGGGGCGGCACCCTGACCTGCGGCTGGTGGACGTGCGCGAGCCCTACGAGCAGCGCCTGGGCCAGGCGCCCGAACTGGCCGCCAGCGTGCACCGCGAGGCCGTCGCGCTGTCCGGCCTGCCCAATGCGCTGGCCGCGTGGCTGGCCCTGCCGGCCGAGACGCCGGTGGTGTTCTTTTGCCGCAGCGGCAACCGCAGCGCGCAGGCGGCGCAGGCCCTGCGCCGGCTCGGCCACGAGCAGGCCTGGAGCCTGGGCGGCGGGCTGGCGCTGTGGCCGCGGGGCTTTGCCGGCGCGGCCGACGCGGCGCTGGCAATCTGATCGACCGAACTGCGCCGGCATCACCGGCCAGTTCGCGGCATCGAAACCCGCTTTGTGTCGGCCCCGATACATAGCGAACAAGAACGGCTTACTGCGCCTCAGAAGAATGAATTTGCCCGCCGCCACCGGCGCGCGGGCGCATTCCAACCTCTTTCTGAAGGAGTAGCCATGAGCACGATCAGCGGCCTGGGCGGCGTGAACCGATCCTGGGACAGCGGCGCCAGTCGCAAGGCCGAGCACGAGGCCCGCATGTTTGCCAAGGTGGACAGCGACGGCAGCGGCGGCGTCGATGCGACAGAGCTGGGCGCGATGCTGGAGCACACCGGCCAGTCCGGCGACAGTGCCGAGCTGTTGAAACAGATGGACGGCAACGGCGACGGCAGCCTGAGCAGCGACGAACTGAGCCAGGGCCTGCGTGAGCTGATGCCGCCGCCGTCGTCGACACTGAATTTCGCGCAGTCGCGCGGCGCGGCCAACGACGAGGTCGATGTCTTCGGCGAGCTGGACGCCGACGGCGATGGCCAACTGACACGCGCCGAGTTCGAGGCCGGCCGGCCGTCGGGCCCGCCGCCGGGTGGCATGCCGCCGCCGGTCGCGTCGGGCACCGGCGGCAGCGCCGCCACGACCGAGATCGACCCGCTGGACCTTAACCAGGACGGCACCGTGTCCCAGATCGAGCGGCTGGCCGGCGAGCTGAAAGAGCTGGCCCAGAGCGCGAACGACGACGGCTCGGCCAACCCGCTGAACACCGAGATCGCCGAGCTGGCGCAGAAGCTCTACGACCAGATCGAACGCAACTGGCTGCAGCCGGCGGCCACGGCGACCCAGCTCAGCACGACGGCCTGAGCCGCTCAGAGCCGGGCCACGACCTCTTCGGCCAGGGCGAGCGAGGCGGTCAGCCCCGGCGACTCGATGCCCAGCAGCTGCACCAGGCCGCGTGTGCCGGTGTCGATCATGAAGTCGGCCGCGGCCTCGCCCGGGCCGCTGAGCTTGGGCCGGATGCCGCTGTAGGCCGGCTGCAGCGCGCCCGCCGGCAGGCCGGGCCAGTAGCCGCGCACCTCCGCCTCGAAGGCGGGCGCGAGCGCCGGGTCGACGGCGTAGCTCAACGACGCGGGATCGCTGTCGGGCAGCCATTGCACGTCCGGCCCGAAGCGGGCCTGGCCGCCAAGGTCCAGCGTCAGGTGCACGCCCAGGCCGCCGTCCACCGGCAGCGGATAGATCAGCCGCGAGAACGGCGCACGGCCCGCCAGCGAGAAGTAGTGGCCGCGCGCGAAGCGCAGCTGCGGCGCCGGCACGCCCAGCGCCTCGGACACCCGCCCGGCGAACAGCCCGGCCGCGTTGACGACGAGCCGCGCGCCCAGCTCGAAGCCATCGGCGATGCGCAGCCGCCAGCCCTCGCCGTCGCGCGCGCCGCCCGTGACCGGGCTGGCCAGCGCCAGCATGGCGCCGGCGTTCTCGGCATCGCCCAGCAGCGCCGTCATCAGCCCATGGCTGTCCACGATGCCGCTGGACGGGGACAGCAGCGCGCCGGCGGCCTGCAGTGCTGGCTCCAGCGCCAGCGTCTCGGCGTGGCTCAACAGGCGCAGGTCATCGACGCCGTTGGCCGCACCCTGGGCTGCCAGTGCTTCCAGCCGGCCGAGGTCGGCCAGCCGCGTCGCGACGACCAGCTTGCCGCAGCGGCGGTGCGCCACGCCGCGCGCGGCGCAGTAGTCGTACAGCAAGGCCTTGCCGCGCACGCACAGGCGGGCCTTCAGGCTGCCGGCCGGGTGGTAGAGGCCCGCGTGCACCACCTCGCTGTTGCGCGACGAGATGCCGGTGCCGATGGCGTTGGCGGCCTCGATCAGCACGACCTCGCGGCCGCGCAGCGCCAGCTCGCGTGCGATGGCCAGGCCTACGGCGCCCGCGCCGATGACGGCAATGTCCACTTGGTCCATGACCATCAGCCTATCAGGCGGCTCTGCCTAGAATCCGTGACGCGCCGTCTCAGCGGCGCCGTCCCGCCGAGGGGTGCTGCGACGAAGGCCACGATGCCTTCGCCACGCTCGGGGGAGACGACTGGACAAGGGCGCCCTTTGTGAAAAGGGTTGTGCATGTCTTCTTCATCTTCCGCCTCCATACGGACCATCCTGCCGCTGGCCTTCGTGACCGGCGTCAGCATGGCCGCGATGGATCTCTATCTGCCCGCCGTGCCGGCGCTGCAGGTCGGCATGGGCATCAGCATCTCGCTGGCTCAGGCCACCGTGGCCGTCTACCTGGCCGGTCTGGCCGCCGCGCAGTTGCTGTGGGGCGAGTGGCTGAACCGCCTGGGCCCGCGCCGCTGCGTGCAGATCGGCCTGGCGCTGCTGACGCTGACCAGCCTGGGCTGCGCGCTGGCGCCCAACATCGAGACGCTGCTGGTGTTCCGGCTGCTGCAGGGCCTGGCGGCGGCCGCGGCCACCGTGGTGGCGCCCACCGTCGTGCGCGCCACGCTGGCGGATGCGGACGTGGTGCGCGGCATCGCCGCCATCTCCATGGTCGAGGCCATCGTGCCTGCGGCCGGCCCCGTGCTGGGCGCGCTGCTGCTGCAGGTGACCGACTGGCGCGGCACCTTCTGGGTGCTGGCCGCGCTGTCGTTGCTGGTGCTGCCCTGGGTCGTCAAGATCGCGCCGCGCCAGCTGCCCGGGCTCAACCTGGACCACGACGCGAGCTATGCCGCCATCCTGCGCAACCGCAACTACCTGCGGCTGGCGTTGTCGCACGCGCTGTGCATCGGCGCCTTGCTGACCTTCCTGGCCAGCGCGCCGCAATTGCTGCAGCACTCGCTGGGCCTGGGCTCCGACGCCTTCGCGCTGCTGCAGGTGCTGGGCGTGGGCTCGTTCATGCTGGGTGCATCGCAGTCCGGGCGCCTGGCCAAGCGGCTGGGCCATGCGCGCGTGGTGCGGCTGGGCGCGTCGGTGCAGGTGCTGGCCTGCACGCTGGCGCTGCTGGGCGCGTCGCTGGGGCAGCTGCCGTATGCGGCAGTGGCGGCCTACTGGATGTGCTTCTGCGGTTCGCTGGCCCTCCGCGGGCCGGCCACCTTTGTCGACGCGCTGGCCGTGCCGCCCGCGCAGATGGGCCGCGCCACGGCCCTGCTGGTGCTGGCGCTGCTGGCGGCCGGTGCGCTGGGCACGCAGTTGGTGGCGCCGTTCCTGGGCGGCGAGGGCAGCGCGGTGCCGGTGTTCTGTGGCGTGCTGGTGCAGCTGATGGCCAGCGCGGCGCTGGTGTGGCGCTACCCGGTGCTGGTCAGGGCCTGAAGTCCAGCGCGCGGAAGGCCCGCTTGGACTTGCCCGCGTCCTTGCAGGCCTTCTTGCCCACCAGCACGCCGCCGTCGTCGCTGAGCAGCGTGAGCCGGCCGTCGGGCCAGGCGAACAGCGCCTCGGGCCGCAGCGTGCCCAGGTCCAGCTTCAGCGCCACGGGCGCATCGCCGGCCTTGCCGCTCCAGCGGTAGACGGCGAAGCTGCCTTCGTCGCCGGTCGGACCGGCGGCGATCAGGTAGCCGTTGCCCACGCGCTCCAGGCTGCGCACACCGCGCCCGCCCAGGTCCAGCCGGATGACCGTGCCGAAGCGCGCCGGACCCTGGCCGTCCACCAGCGCGGCCGGGTTCAACAACGGCACGACGAGGGCCAAACCTCGCGGCACCGGGTTGCGCAGGCCGATCAGCAGGCCGCCGTCGGCCGCCGCGGACAGGCCTTCGATGTTGAAGCCACCGTCGGCCTCGGCCGCGCGCCGGGACGCCTCGGCCAGCAGCGGCGCCAGCGCCGGCGTGGCCAGCAGGTCGGCCAGCAAGCGCGTGTAGGGCTGACCCGCCGGCACGACGGCCGTGCCGCGCACCTCGGTCGCGAAGAAACGGTGTCGGTCCTCGCGCAGCTCGCCCGCGCTGTTGCGTGCGTGCGAGGCGATCCAGTAGATGCGGCTGCCGACTTGGGCCGCGCCCTCCAGGTCGGACTCCTTCTTCGCCTTCAGGAACTTGGCCAGCTCCAACTCGGCGACGCGCTGTGCGTCGCCGCGCCGGTAGACCACCAGCGTGTTGCGCTCGTCATCGGCGACGACGAAGTGGCCAGCATCCAGCGCCACCGCGGCGGACGCATCGCACAAGCCCTCGTAGCGGGTCTGCGTGGCCTGGGCGGAGGCCGCGCCGGCCGCGATCAGCAGCAGCGCGGCCAGCCGCCTCATGCGGCCAGCGGCTCGGTTCCGGCCAGCAGCCAGGCCAGCGCCGCACCGCTCACCAGCGGCTGCAGGCGCTCGCGCACGGTGGCGTGGTAGGCGTTCAGCCAGGCGATCTCGTCGGCGCGCATCAGCGTCAGATCAATGCAGCTCGTCGCGATGGGGCACAGCGTCAGCGTCTCGAACGCCAGCATCTCGCCGAAGGCGTTGTTCTCCGGCGTGGCTATGGCGACGTTCAACACCAGGTTCTCGATGCGCACGCCCCACAGGCCCGGGCGGTACAGACCCGGCTCGATGGACGTGATCATGCCGGGCTCCATCGCCATCGTGGCGTCGGGGATGGCCTTGCTGATGCTTTGCGGGCCTTCGTGCACGTTCAGGAAGTAGCCGACGCCGTGGCCGGTGCCGTGGCCGTAGTCCAGGCCGTGTTCCCATAGCGGTGCGCGGGCGATGGCGTCCAGCATGGGGCTCAGCGTGCCGCGCGGGAAGCGCGTGCGGGACAGCGCGATGGTGCCCTTCAGCACCAGCGTGTAATCGCGCTTCTGCGCGTCCGACACCTGGCCGATGGGCCAGACGCGGGTGATGTCGGTCGTGCCGCCCAGGTACTGGCCGCCAGAGTCGATCAGCAGCAGGCCGTTGCCCTCGATCTGCGCGAATGACTCGGGCGTGGCACGGTAGTGGGGCAGGGCGCCGTTGGCCATCCAGCCGGCGATCGTCGAGAAGCTCAGGCCGACGAAGTCTTTGCGGCGTGCGCGGCAGGCGGACAGGCGGGTGTCGATGTCCAGCTCGCTCCAGCGCTCGCCGCGGGCCAGCGAGGCCTCGAACTCGGCGTAGAACTCGCACATGGCCGCGCCGTCCTCGGCCATGGCCTCGCGGATGAATACCGCCTCGGCGGCGCTCTTGCGGCTCTTCAGCAGCGTGCTGGGGTTGATCTGCTCGACAACCTTCACGGCCGCAGGCACGGCTTCGCGCAGGCCCAGCGTGATGCGGCGCGGGTCGACCAGTAGCGTCGCGTCGGCCGGCAGCGCGGCCAGTGCGGCGCCGGCCTGGGCGTAGGGCGCGAGCTGGATGCCGTCCGCCGCCAGCCGGCCCACCACATCGGCCGGCACCTTGCCGTCGGCGATGAAAAGGCGGCCTCCGGCGGCGTCCAGCAGCAGGTGGGCGATGAAGACCGGGTTGCACTCCACGTCGGCGCCGCGCAGGTTCAGCAGCCAGGCCACGTCGTCCACGGTGGACACGAGGTGATGCGTGGCGCCGGCGGTGGCCATGGCCGCGCGCACGTGGGCCAGCTTGTCGGCGCGGGCCACGGCGGCCTGCGGCGGCAGGTGCTCGTAGACAGGCTCGGTGGGCAGGCCGGGGCGGTCGTCCCAGGCGGCGGCCAACAGGTCGGTGTCGGTGCGCAGCTGCACGCCCTTGCGGCTCAGGCCGGCACGCAAGGCCTTGGCCAGCGACAGGCCCAGCACCTGGCCGTCCACGGCCAGCGTCTGGCCGGGCTGCAGCGCGTCGGCGATCCAGTCGATGTAGAGCGTGGAGGCGCCCGAGTTCATCTTCTGCAGCTCGATGCCGCTGCCGGCCAGCTGGGCCTCGGCCTGGGCCCAGTAGCGGCTGTCGGCGAACAGCGCGGCCTTGTCGCGCGTGACGACCAGGCTGCCCACCGAGCCGTTGAAGCCCGACAGCCACTCGCGGCCCTGCCAGCGGCCGGGCAGGTACTCGGACAGGTGGGGGTCGCTGGACGGCACGAGCACGGCGTGCGCGTCATGGGCGAGGAGGGCGTCGCGCAGGCGCTCGATGCGCAGGCGGGTCTCGGAGGTGCGGGTGTCCATGGTGTTGGAGCCTTGGAGGGCGGACGCGGCCGGGTCGGCGGCGGCCTGGGTCAATGTGGGCGGATTCTCGCAAAAAGGGCGCTCCGGCCCCGGTCGGCGGGGCGGCGATGCCGTCGCGCATCTGAGGTGGTCGATTGCCACAGCCGGATCGGCGCCGCCAGACAAGTGATTGGTCGTGCGCGGGGCGGCTTCCTAGCATGGCCCGGCCCTGGTGGCGCCTGGCGCCGCGGTGGGCGTTCCCATCGCCGGAATCCCCGGCTCGCCCCTAGAAAAACGGAGACAAACGACATGAAACCCAAGGCTTTCACTCACGGCGCCCGCCGGCTTCTGGCCGGGCTGGCGCTCGCGGCGCTGCTGCCGCAGGCGTTCGCGCAGACGGTCAACCTCAACCCCAACACCGTGTACCAGACCGTGCGCGGCTTCGGCGGCATGAACGGCGCGGGCTGGATCCCCGACCTCACCGCCGCGCAGGCCAACACGGCCTTCGGCACGGGCAACGGGCAGGTCGGGCTGTCCATCATGCGCATGCGCATCGACCCCAACAGCGCCAACTGGGCCACGCAGTTGCCCACGGCGCAGCTGGCCAAGTCGCTGGGCGTGACGCTGTTCGCCACGCCCTGGACGCCGCCGGCGGCCTGGAAGTCCAACAACAGCCTCATCAACGGCGGCACGCTGTTGACGTCCCGCTATGCCGACTACGCGTCCCACCTGCTGAGCTTCGCCAGCTACATGAGCTCCGGCAATGCGGCGCTGCATGCCATCTCGGTGCAGAACGAGCCGGACTGGCACCCGGACTACGAGAGCTGTGCCTGGACGGCCGCGCAGTTCGTCAGCTTCCTGCAGGGCCAGGGTTCGCGCTTCGGCAGCCTCAAGGTCATCGCGCCCGAGGCGCTGGGATTCAACAAGTCGCTGTCCGACCCCATGCTGAACGACGCCACCGCCGTGCAGCACGTGGACATCATCGGCGGCCACCTGTACGGCGCCACGCCCAGCGACTACCCACTGGCGCGCAGCAAGGGCAAGGAGTTGTGGATGACCGAGCACATCACCAACACCAACGACGCCAACGACTGGGCCCAGGCCATGCCGCTGGCGCAGGAGCTGCACGCGAGCATGGTGTCCAACTACAACGCCTACGTGTGGTGGTACATCCGGCGCAGCTACGGCCTGCTCACCGAGGACGGCGCGGTCAGCAAGCGCGGCTACATCATGGCCCAGTACGCGCGCTACGTGCGGCCGGGCTGGCAGCGCATCGCCGCCACCGAGAAGCCGCATGCCGACGTGTTTGTCACGGCCTACAAGAACGCCGCCGGCAAGCTGGTCATCGTGGCCCTCAACACGGGCACGTCGCAGCGCCAGCTGGTGTTCAACCTGCAGGCCGGCTCGGTGGCGTCGTTCGCCAAGACGCGCACCTCGGCCAGCTACTCGAACGCGGGCGCCGGCACGATCACGATGACCAACGGCCAGGGCACGGCCTGGGTCGATCCCGGCAGCATCAACACCTTCGTCAGTCCCTGAGGTGCGCGCCATGGGGAGGCGTGGGCCTCCCCGCGTTCACAGCTCCGTGCGCAGCGACCACAGCTCCGGGAACAGCACCACGTCCAGCATCTTGCGCAGGTAGCTGACGCCGCCGGTGCCGCCGGTGCCGCGCTTGAAGCCGATGACGCGCTCCACGGTGGTCACATGGCGGAAGCGCCAGAGACGGAAGGCGTCCTCCAGGTCCACCAGCTCCTCGCCCATCTGGTACAGGTCCCAATGGGCCTGCGGGTCGCGGTAGACGGTCAGCCAGGCGTCCTTCACGCCGTCGTCCGCCGCGCGGGGCTGAGTCCAGTCACGCTCCAGCTGGTTGGCCGGAACGGCGATGCCGCGGCGGGCCATCAGCCGCAGCACCTCGTCGTACAGCGACGGTGCCTCATAGGCCGCCTGCACTTGGGCCAGCAGGTCGGGGCGGTGCTCGTGCGGCTTCAGCATGGCGGCGTTCTTGTTGCCCAGCATGAACTCGATGCGCCGGTACTGCGCGCTCTGAAAGCCGCTGCTCTTGGCGAGGTAGGGCCGCACGGCCGAGTATTCGGGCGGCGTCATCGTGGCCAGCACGTCCCAGGCGTGCACCAGCTGCTCCATGATGCGCGACACCCGCGCCAGCATCTTGAAGGCCTCGGGCAGGCGGTCGGCCGCCACGTTGGCGACGGCCGCCTGCAGCTCGTGCAGCATCAGCTTCATCCACAGCTCGGACGTCTGGTGCTGCACGATGAACAGCATCTCGTTGTGGTCGGGCGACAGCGGCTTCTGCGCGCTGAGGATGCGGTCGAGCTGCAGGTAGTCGCCGTAGCTCATGTCCTGCGAGAAGTCGAGCTGGGCGCCGTGGTGTTCAAGCTTCGTCACGGTCAGGTCACCTTGGAGCGGTTGGTGAATTGGGGCGCGTTCCACGAACCCGTCGTGACGATGTCGGCGATGGCGTCCACAGCCTGCACCACGTCCGCAAAGCCGTTGTACAGCGGCGCGAAGCCGAAGCGCAGCAGCTCGGGGTGGCCGGCGCGGTAGTCGCCGATGACGCCGCGGGCGATCAGTGCCTGCATCACGGCATAGCCGTCGGTGCCCTTGGGCAGCGAGAACGACACCTGCGAGCCGCGCAGCGCCGCGTCGCGCGGCGTCGCGATGACGGCGCCGGGCACGCGCTCATCCACGCCGCCGATGAAGGCCTCGGTCAGCGCCAGCGACTTGTTGCGCAGCGCCTTGATGCCGCCCAGCGCCTGGGCGGCGTCGAACACGTCCAGCGCGCTGTCCAACCCGCTCATGGCCAGCACGGCCGGCGTGCCGCACTGGTATTGCTGGATGCCCGGCGCGGGCTGGTACTCGCTGTCGAAATCGAAGGGATTGGCGTGGCCCAGCCAGCCGGTCAGCGGCTGCCAGACCTGGCCCTCGTGACGCGGGTGCATCCACACGAAGGCCGGTGCACCGGGGCCGCCGTTGAGGTACTTGTAGCCGCAGCCGATGGCGAAGTCGGCGGCGCTGCCCAGCAGGTCGATGGGCACGGCGCCGGCGCTGTGCGCCAGGTCCCACACGGCCAGCGCGCCGGCCTGGTGGGCCCAGCGCGTCAGCAGCGCCATGTCGTGCATGCGGCCACTGCGGTAGTTCACGTGCGTCAGCATCAGCACCGCGCAGTGCTCGTCCAGCAGCGGCGGGATGTCCTCGGGGGACTCCACCAGCACCAGCTCGCCGCCATGCGCGCGCACCACGCTCTGCGCGATGTAGTTGTCGGTCGGGAAGTTGCTGCGCTCGCTGACCACGATGCGGCGCTTGCCCTGCTGCAGCTGCAGCGCGGCATGCAAGACCTTGTAGAGGTTGATGGAGGTCGAGTCCGCCACCAGCACCTCGCCGGGCCGCGCGCCCAGCCAGGGCGCCAGCCGGTCGCCCAGGCGGCGCGGCAGGTCGATCCAGCCGGCGCTGTTCCAACTGCGGATCAGGCCCTGGCCCCACTCCTGCGCCACGGCGCGCTGGATGCGTTCCGGCGTGGCGCGGGGCAAGGCCCCCAGCGAGTTGCCGTCCAGGTAGGTGACGCCCTCGGGCAGCGTGAACAGGTCGCGCAGGCCGCGCAGCGGGTCGGCGGCGTCCAGCCGCTTGGCATCGTCGAGATTCATGGCAATTCCCTCAGGACGGCGCGCACCGGGCTGGCACAGGCGCCTTGGAGTTTGAGTGGCAGGGCGATCAGCTCGTAGTCACCCGCGGGCACGTCGTCCAGCACCAGGTTTTCCAGCACGCGCAGGTCCAGCCGGCGCAGTTGCTGGTGGCTGTCCAGCACCTTGGAGTCGGCCGGGTCGACGCTGGGCGTGTCGATGCCGATCAGCTTCACGCCGCGCGCGGCCAGCCAGGCGACGGCTTCGGGCGCGTAGGCGGTGAAGGCGGGGTTCCAGGCCGTGTCGGCGCGCTCGCAGACTCGCACCAGCACGCGGGGTGGCAGGTCGTTGGCGGCGTGCAGCAGGTGCTCGACGGTGACGAGCGGCGTGGCGCCGATGGCGTGGATGACGCGGCAGCGGCCGAGATAGCTGTCCAGCGGCACGTCGGCGATGGCCTGTGCGTCGTTGGCGTAGTGCAGCGGCGCATCCGCATGCGCGCCGACATGCGGGCTCATCGTGATGGCGCTGAGGTTGACCGGGCAGCCGGGCGACAGCTGCGCCGTCCAGCGCAGGCTGTAGGGCTCGTCGCCCGGGAAGAGGGGGGTGTCGGGGGCGACGGTGGGAGAGATGTCCCAGAGGCGGGGCGTCGTGTGGCTCATGGCGGGCGGCACCATAGCGTTGCCTGGACGGTCGTGGTGTCGGTTAATTCCAACTGCCTGTCAACCCGTCGGGCGTGCAGCCAGGAAGTGCTCGCGCAGCACGGCCGCCCCGTCCTGACGCCATGCGGCGAACACGGCCGACGCCTCGATGGCCTCGGCCAGCGGCCGGAACACCGCGCCCTGGATGCCTGCCTGCCGGAACGCCGCCGGCACGATGCTGACGCCCAGCCCCTGCGCCACCAGCGACACCACCGACAACCAGTGTCGCCCCTCGTGCTGCAGCCGCGGGTAGAAGCCGTGCTGGCGGCAGATCTCGACGATGCGTGCGTGGTAGTCCGGCGAGCCCTTGCGGGAGAACAGGATGAAGGGCTGCTCGCTCAAGGCGGCGAGCGGGATCTCGTCCAGCGCCGCCAGCGGATGGCTGGCCGGCAGGCAGGCGAGGAAGGGTTCGCTGTAGAGGGGCTGTGAGGCCAGCGCCGGCGGCAGGCGGTCGGTGTGGACCAGGCCCAGGTCCAGGTCCTCGCCCAGCAGTGCGTCGATCTGGTCCTGCGAGTTCAGCTCCACGACGACGACCTCGACCTTCGGATGGCTGGCCTGGAAGGCCTGCAGCCAGCTCGACAGGCCGTTGAACAGCGTGGAGCCGACAAAGCCCAGCCGCAGCCGGCCGACCTCGCCGGCCTGCACCTCACGGGCCAGCGCGCAGGCGTCCTCGGCGCGGTCCAGCAGGCTCTGGGCGCTGGCGCGGAAGGCGGCGCCTGCCGGCGTCAGCCGCACGCCCTTGCTGTCGCGGTCGAACAGCCGGGCGCCGACGCTGGCCTCCAGCTGCTGGATGGCCACCGAGAGCGGTGGCTGCGAGATGGCTAGGCGCTGGGCGGCGCGGCCGTAGTGCAGCTCCTCCGCCAGCGCGAGGAAGTAGCGCAGGTGGCGGAATTCCAGCGAGCGCGTCACATCGATAGGCATGGCGAATGGTCGAAGTCGTTTCTTGAATTGGACACGAATCGGTCAGCGGGGGAATACTGGGCGCCATACGCGCCCGACCGGCGCCCGCGCAACATGAGGAGACCGCCATGGCCTACAAGGCAAGCTTTCACTGGGATGACCCGCTGCTGCTGAACGAACAGCTGACCGACGACGAACGCATGGTGCGCGACGCGGCGGCGGCCTATTGCAACGACCGGCTGCGCCCGCGCGTGCTGGAGGCTTTCCGCAACGAGCAGACCGATGCCGGCATCTTTCGCGAGATGGGCGAGCTGGGCCTGCTGGGCCCGACCATCCCGACCGAGTACGGCGGCGCCGGCCTGAACTACGTCTGCTACGGCCTCATCGCCCGCGAGGTGGAGCGCGTGGACTCGGGCTACCGCTCGATGATGAGCGTGCAGTCGTCCCTCGTCATGGTGCCCATCAACGAGTTCGGCAACGAGGCGACCAAGCGCAAGTACCTGCCCAAGCTGGCTTCGGGCGAATGGATAGGCTGCTTCGGCCTGACCGAACCCAACCACGGCTCCGACCCCGGTTCCATGATCACGCGCGCCCGCAAGGTGGACGGCGGCTACGAGCTGACCGGCAGCAAGATGTGGATCACCAACAGCCCCATCGCCGACGTGTTCGTGGTTTGGGCGAAGGACGACGGCGGCCAGATCCGTGGCTTCGTGCTGGAAAAGGGCGCCAAGGGGCTGAGCGCCCCGGCCATCCACGGCAAGGTGGGGCTGCGTGCGTCCATCACCGGCGAGATCGTCATGGACAAGGTGTTCTGCCCGGAGGAGAACGCGTTCCCCGAGGTGCGCGGCCTGAAGGGCCCGTTCACCTGCCTGAACAGCGCGCGCTACGGCATCGCCTGGGGCGCGCTGGGCGCGGCCGAGGACTGCTGGCACACCGCCCGCCAGTACACGCTGGACCGCAAGCAGTTCGGCAAGCCGCTGGCGGCCAACCAACTGATCCAGAAAAAGCTGGCCGACATGCAGACCGAGATCACGCTGGGGCTGCAGGGCTGCCTGCGCCTGGGCCGCATGAAGGACGAGGGCACGGCGGCCGTGGAGATCACGTCCATCATGAAGCGCAACAGCTGCGGCAAGAGCCTGGACATCGCCCGCATGGCGCGCGACATGCTGGGCGGCAACGGCATCTCCGACGAATTCGGTGTCGCCCGACACCTGGTGAACCTGGAAGTGGTGAACACCTACGAGGGCACGCACGACATCCATGCGCTGATCCTGGGTCGGGCGCAGACGGGCATCGCGGCGTTCTGACGCCGCTCCCCGGCGGCGGCCGCCGGTGACTTGCGGCAGGGCCGTGCGCGCGGGGCATGCTGGCGGCTTGTCTGCCACGAAAGTCGCCCATGACCCCCACCCGCCGCCACGCCCTGTTCGCCGCCGCCGCGCTGCCCGTCGGCGCCACCGCCATGGCCACCGCGCAAGCCGGCTGGCCCGGCGCCGACGAGATCGCCCGCCGCGTGGCCGAGGTCACGGCCACCGAGACGGCTTTTGCCAAGACCATGGCCGACCGTGACGCGGCGGCCTTTCGCCGCTATCTGGCGGCGGACACCATCTGGCTGAACGGCAAGACGCCGCTGCAGGGCCCCGACGCCGTGATGGGTGTCTGGAGCAGGTATTTCGAAGCTCCAAAGGCGCCGTTCTCCTGGGCGCCCGATCTGGTCGTGGTGCTGCCCAGCGGCGACCTGGCGCAGAGCAGCGGCCCGGTCACCAATCCCGAGGGTCGCGTGTTCGCGCGCTTTCAGTCCGTGTGGCGACGCCTGTCGGCGGGCGGGTGGGAGATCGTGTTTGATCAGGGGGCGGAGGTGTGCCGCTGACCGGAAGATGGGGCGTGACTCGTTCGCAGCCGGAGGCGCTGGATTGACGCATCACGGCCGGTTCAATCGGAACTCCCCAGCGTCGCCACCACCTTCCTCGTCTGCCCCGCCCGCCACACGGCCAGCGTCACCCGCTCGCCGATCTGCCGCGTCTCCAGCAGCGACAGCATGTCGTCCAGGTCGGCCACGGCCTTGCCGTCCACGGCGGTGATGACGTCGCCCTGCACGATGCGGCCCAGCCGGTCGCGGCCGAAAGGCTTCAGGCCGGCGGCGGCGGCCGGGCTGCCCTCGGCCACGTTGACCAGCAGCACACCCTTGGGCGCCCCCAGGGCCTGAGCCAGTTGTGGTGCGCCTGACGTGACGCCCAGCGCCGGCCGGATGAAGCGCCCGTCGCGGATCAGCCGCGGCACGATGCGGTTGACCTCGTCCACCGGAATGGCAAAGCCGATGCCCGCGCTGGCGCCGCTGGGGCTGTAAATCGCCGTGTTGACGCCGATCAGCCGGCCGGCCGAATCCAGCAGCGGTCCGCCCGAGTTGCCGGGGTTGATGGCCGCGTCGGTCTGGATGGCGCCCTTGATGGTGCGTCGGGTGACGGATTCGATCTCGCGGTTCAGCGCGGACACGATGCCGGTGGTCAGCGTCTGGTCCAGCCCGAAGGGGTTGCCGATGGCGTAGACCTTCTGGCCCACCTGCAGCTCGCGGCTGGTGCCCAGGTGGATGGCCGGCAGCTTGTCGCGCGCCGCCTCGATGCGCAGCACGGCGAGGTCGCGGTCGGGGAAGGCGCCCACCAGCCTGGCGGGGTAGCTGCTCTGGTCGTTCAGCGTGACGGTGGCGCGGTCGCCGCCCTGGATGACGTGGAAGTTGGTGACGATGTGGCCCGCCTCGTCCCAGACGAAGCCGGTGCCCGTGCCGCTGGGCTGCTCGCTGGTGCGCAGCGAGAAGAAATCTCTTTGCACGGACAGCGTGGTGATGTGCACCACTGACGGGCTGACGCGTTTGAAGACGCTGACGTTGTTCAGCTCCTCGGCGTCCAGCGGGGCGGCGCGGGGGCTGACGGCGCGCGGCTGGGCGGCCTTGTTCTGGGCCAGCGCCGGCGGCAGGGCGACGGTGCTGAACAATGCGGCGAGCGTGATGGCGAGCAGGCGCTGTGGCATGGCGCGGTCGATGTGGCAATGTTGACGGCCCGCATTGTGGGCAAAGACGGGAGTGTGGCGATGAAGTGGATGGCTTTGGGCCTGGCCTGGTGCCTGGCTTCGACGGGGGCTGCGGCGCAGCAGGTCTGGAAGTGCGAGGTGGCCGGCAAGCTGGTGTTCAGCGACAAGCCCTGCCCGCAGTCCGGGCAGCCGGTGTCAGAGCGCACGCTCCAGCCCAATGTGGTGGACAGCCTGAAGCCCGAGGTGGTGCGCGCGGCGCTGGGCGCCGCCCCGGCGTCGGCGGCGGCGCCCGTGCCGGCTGGCAACAGCTGCCCCGGCGACGGCGAGCTGCGCGGCATGGAGACGCGGGCCAACTCGACCACGCTGGGCGACGCCGAGCGCCGCTTCATGCAGGACGAGGTGCGCCGGGTGCGCCAGTGCCGCAGCGGCCAGGGGCGCTACCGCGACGCCGACTGGGCCATCAGCCGCGAGGCCCAGGCCGCGCAGAGCCAGCTGAGCGAGCGCCTGCGCCGCGACGCCCGCGTGCGCGCCGAGGACATGCATGCCGCGGCCGACCCCGACGAGGGCGACCGCATCGCGCGCCGGCGCATCGCCGAGGAGCGCATGCAGCAGCGCCGCGCCGAGCAGCGGCTGCAGCGGGGCCAGAATCCGGCCTCCACGCCCTTGCCCTGACCTTTTCTTCAATGACCGCGGTTGTCGCGCCTTCACGTTCCGACCGTCTCGACGCGCTGCGCGGCGCCGCCATCGTCTGGATGGCGGCCTACCATTTCGCGTTCGACCTGAACCACTTCGGCTGGATTCGCCAGGACTTCTACCGCGACCCGGTCTGGACCTGGCAGCGCACGGCCATCGTCAGCCTGTTCCTGTTCTGCGCCGGCGGCGGCCAGGCGCTGGCGCTGCGGGCCGGGCAGGGCGCCGGGCGGTTCTGGCGGCGCTGGGGCCAGGTGGCGGGCTGCGCGGTGCTGGTGTCGGCGGGCTCGTGGGCCATGTTCCCCAACAGTTGGATCAGCTTCGGCGTGCTGCATGGCATGGCCGCCATGCTGTTGCTGCTGCGCCTGGGGCTGGCGCGGCTGCCCGATGCCGTGTTGCTGGGTCTGGCCGCGCTGGCCATCGCCGCGCCGCGCTGGGTGCAGCTGCCGTTCTTCGACTCGCGCTGGACCAACTGGTTGGGGCTGGTCACCCACAAGCCCATCACCGAAGACTGGGTGCCGGTGCTGCCCTGGCTGGGCGTGATGCTGCTGGGCTTTGTCGTCACGCGGGCGCGGCCACAGCTGTGGCAGGGCGCCGCGCCACGGCCGCTGGCGGTGCTGGGGCGCTGGTCGCTGAGTTTCTACATGGTTCATCAGCCGGTGCTGATCGGCTTGCTGATGGCCGTCCAACTGCTGCGTTGAGGAGATGACATGACGAAGAAGATGCTCTTGGCCATGCTGGGCCTGCTCGCCACCGTGGCCGCCACCGCCGCACCGTTCAACTGGCCTGGCGGCGCCAAGGCGGCCGTCAGCCTGGGCTATGACGATGCGCTGGACAGCCAGCTCGACCACGTCATTCCCGCGCTGAACCAGCGCGGCCTGCGCGCGAGCTTCTACATCCCGATCAACGGCCCCACGCTGCCCCGTCGGCAGAACGAATGGAGGGCCGCCGCGGCGGCCGGCCATGAGCTGGGCAACCACAGCCTGTTCCACGGCTGCTCGGCCAAGGGCCCGGGTCGCGAGTGGGTGCAGCCGCAGCGCGACCTGGAGCGCCAGATGGCGGCCCAGGTGCAGGAACAGGTCATCGCCGCCAACACCTGGCTGCAGTCGCTGGACGGCAGGACGCGCCGCACCTTCACGCCGCCGTGCTTCGACCTGACGGCGGGCGGGCAGGACTTCGCGAAGGCCTTGCAGCCGCACTTCGTCGCCTTCCGCGCCGCGCCGCCGGCGCTGACGACGGACACGACGCAGCTGGACCCCTACGCCATGCCGGCCTACTTCGTCGAAGGCTGGAGCGGCGAGCAACTGATCGCGCTGGTCGAGAAGGCCGCGGCCGAGGGCGCCATGGTGTCGCTGCTGTTCCATGGCGTGGGCGCGGAGCACCTGAGCGTGACGAAGCAGGCGCACGACCAGCTGCTGGATCACCTGGCGAAGCACAAGGCCCGCTTCTGGACCGACTCCATGGTCAACATCATGGAGAACGCGCGCCGCCAGGCAGGTCGCTGAAGGGTATGGGGCCCCTCGTCCAAGGAGTACCTTGGCCGGTCCCCCAGGGGGACGGCGATGCTTGCGGCATTGAGCCGCAAGCACATCGCCAGGACGGTCCGGCTTGGGGCGGCCCGGCGCTCGGCCCGACAATGCGCCCATGAGCTCTGCCAAGTCCGTCCTGTTCGGCTTCCACGCCGTCACCGTCCGCCTCAAGACCCACCCCGACTCCGTCGCCGAGGTCCACTTCGACCCCGCCCGGCGCGACCAGCGCATGCGTGCCTTCATCGAGCGCGCCAGGGAGGCCGGTGCCAAGCTGGTTGAAAGCAGCGACGAGCGCCTGACCCAACTGGCCGGCAGCCCCCGCCACCAGGGCGTGGTGGCCCGCGTGGCCGCCATTGCCCAGCCGCATTCGCTGGACGACGTGCTGGATGCCGTCGAAGGCCCGCCGCTGGTGCTGGTGCTGGACGGCGTGACCGATCCGCACAACCTGGGTGCCTGCTTGCGCGTGGCCGACGGGGCCGGCGCGCATGCGGTGGTCGCGCCCAAGGACCGCGCCGTGGGCCTGAACGCCACGGTGGCCAAGGTCGCCAGCGGCGCAGCCGAGACCGTGCCCTATCTGATGGTCACCAACCTGGCACGGAGCTTGAATGAGCTGAAGGAACGCGACATCTGGGTCGTCGGCACCTCGGACAAGGCGGAGCGCTCCATCTACGACGTCGATTTCAAGCGCCCCGTGGCGCTGGTGCTGGGCGCCGAAGGCGAGGGCATGCGCCAGCTGACGGCCAAGACCTGCGACGAGCTGGTGCGCATCCCCATGGCCGGCGCGGTCGAGAGCCTGAACGTGTCCGTCGCGTCGGGCGTGTGCCTGTACGAGGCGCTGCGCCAGCGCAGTCGATAATTCTGACTATCCAGAAAAACTAGGAAGTCCCGTCATGGCCGTCATCGAAGTCAAGCACCCCCTCGTCAAGCACAAGATCGGCCTGATGCGCGAGGCCGACATCTCGACGAAGAAGTTCCGCGAGCTGACCGGCGAGGTGGCGCGGCTGCTGTGCTACGAGGCCACGGCCGACTTCCCGCTGGAGAAGGTCACCATCGAGTGCTGGAGCGGCCCGGCCGAGTGCGACCAGATCGCCGGCCGCAAGGTCACCGTGGTGCCCATCCTGCGCGCGGGCCTGGGGATGCTGGACGGCGTGCTGGACATCCTGCCCAACGCCAAGGTGTCGGTCGTGGGCCTGGCCCGCGACCACGAGACGCTGAAGCCGGTGAACTACTTCGACAAGTTCGTTGGCAACCTGGATGAGCGCACGGCCCTCATCATCGACCCCATGCTGGCCACGGCCGGCTCCATGATCGCCACCATCGACCTGCTCAAGAGCAAGGGTTGCAAGGACATCCGGGCCTTGGTGCTGGTGGCCGCGCCCGAGGGCGTGAAGGCGCTGGGTGCCGCCCACCCGGACGTGCGCTGCTGGACGGCCGCCATCGACAGCCATCTGAACGATGTGGGCTACATCATTCCCGGCCTGGGTGACGCCGGCGACAAGATTTTTGGGACGAAAGAGGGCTAAAGCCCGACTTCGCGCAGCGCCCGGCGCAGCAGCGCCAGCCCTTCGTCCAGCTCGGCCGCGCTGATGTTGAGCGCCGGCATCAGCCGGATCAGGTGAGGGCGGGGCGCATTCAGCAGCAGGCCCACCGGCGCCAGCGCCTGCGCGGCCGTCACCACCTGCGGCGCCACGTCCGCGGGCAGCTCCAGCGCCCGCAGCAGGCCGAGACCCCGCTCGCCCACCAGGCCATGATCCCGCGCCACGGCCTGCAGGCCCGCTGACAGCTGCGTAGCACGCTCGCGCACTCCCGCTAGAAACGCCGGCCGGCAGACCTCGTCCACCACCGCCAGCCCTACCGCGGCCATCAGCGGGTTGCCGCAGAAGGTGCCGCCCTGGTCGCCGGGGCGGAAGCAGTTCAGCGCCTCCTTGCACAGCAGCGCAGCCAGCGGCACGCCGCCGCCCAGGCCCTTGGCCAGCGTCATCACATCGGGCTCGATGCCGAACTGCTCGTGGGCGAAGGCCGCGCCGCAGCGGCCGATGCCCGTCTGCACCTCGTCGACGATGAGCAGCACGCCGCGCTCGGCCGTCAGCGCGCGCAGCTCGCGCACAAAGCCCTTGTCGGCCACCACCACGCCGGCCTCGCCCTGCACCAGCTCGATCATCACGGCCGCCGTGCGCTCGCTGAGGGTCTGCTCGACCGAGGCGATGTCGTTGTAGCGCGCCTTCACGAAGCCGGTGGGCATGGGCGGGTAGATGTCGCTCCAGCCGGGCTTGCCCGAGGCGCTCATCATCGCCAGCGTGCGACCGTGGAAGGCCCCGTCGAAACCGATGATCTCGTGCGCGCCGTTTCGGTGCAGGCTGGCCCAGCGCCGCGCCAGCTTCACCGCGCCCTCGTTGGCCTCGGCGCCCGTGTTGGCGAGGAAGACGCGGTCGAAGCAGCTCAAGTCCACCAGCCGCGCCGCCAGGTCCAGCAGCGGGCGGTTGTAGTAGGCCGGGCTGGGGTTGAGCAGCCGCTGCGACTGCGCCAGCAGCGCCTGCGTGATGAGCGCCGGGCTGTGCCCCAGGCTGTTGACGGCCCAGCCCTGGACCAGGTCGAGGTGGCGCTTGCCGGTCTCGTCGGTCAGCCAGGCGCCTTGGCCGTCGACGAACACCGTGTCCGGCCGCGAAGTGATGGTGATGAGGTCTTGTCCGTTCATGGTGCGCCCTGTCTTGATGAGCGGCAGTGTGGATCGTCGGGTGCTTGGCCGCCATGACGCAGTTCCCACCTTTTCTGCCAACATGCAGGTATGACCTGCCGCATCGCCTTCGTGCTCTTTCCTGGCTTCCAGCAGCTGGATCTGGCCGGCCCGATGGCCGTGTTCGAGGTGGCGAAACGGGCGCTTCCCGGCAGCTACGACTGGCGCCTGGTGGCCAGCGCGCCGCCGGTGGCGCGCAGTTCCGCTGGCGTGGCCTGGCCGGTGCAGGGGCTGCCGCGGCAACTGGGTGAGCTGGATCTCGTCATGGTCATCGGCGGCGACGGCGTGGACGCCGCCTGTCGCGATGCGGCGCTGATCCGCTGGCTGCAGCGTGCCAGCCGCTCAGGTGCCCGCATCGCCAGCATCTGCAGCGGCAGCCTGGTGCTCGCCGCCGCGGGTCTGCTGGATCATCGCGCCGCCACCACGCACTGGTCGCGCGGCCGGCAGTTCGCGACGGAGCACCCCGCGGTGCGCCTGCAACCCGACCGCATCTATGTGCGCGAACCGGCCCGGCGCGGCCTGCCCGAGCTGTGGACCAGCGCCGGCATGACGGCGGGCATCGACCTGTGCCTGGCGCTGGTGGCGCACGACCACAGCGAGGACTTGGCGCGTGAAGCGGCCCGGCAACTGGTGGTGGAGCGCCGCCGGCCCGGCGGGCAGACGCAGTTCTCTGCGCTGCTGGAGTTGCAGCGCCCCGACGGCCGGTTCGCGGCGCTGCTGGACGAGGTGCGCCGCGACCTGCGGCAGCCGCATGGTGTCGAAGACCTGGCCACACGGGCGTGCATGAGCCCGCGCCACTTTGCGCGCTGCTTCCGCGACGAGACCGGCGCCACGCCCGCGCAGGTGGTGGAGCGGCTGCGCGTGGAGGCCGCGCGCGCCGCGCTGGAGGGCGGGGCCGCGTCGGTGCTGCGGGTGGCCGAGGACTGCGGCTTCGGCAATGCAGAGCGCATGCGGCGTGCCTTCGTGCGCCGGCTGGGCCGGCCGCCCGCGGCCTTCCGGGCTGGTGGTGCCTAAACCAAACCCAGCGCGCCCAGCACGCCGCCGCCCAGCACCATCCAGACGAGGCCCAGCTTCGTCCTCAGGGTCAGTGCGACGGTGGCGGCGATCAGCGCCAGCGCGCCCCAGCGATGGGCCTGGTCGCGCAGGAAGGGCAAGGCCAGCAGCCAGCCCGTCGCGAAGATGAGGCCCAGCGTCAGCGGCATCATGCCGGCCGAGAACGCGCGCAGGCCGACATGCCCGCGGTTGGCGCGCATCCAGCGCGTGGCGGCCAGTGTCAGCACCGTGGACGGCAGCATGATGCCGGCCATCGCGGCCGCGGCACCTTCAAGGCCCGCCACGTTGAAGCCCAGCACGGCCACGAACAGCACGTTGGGGCCGGGTGCGGCCTGGGCCAACGCGATGGAGGAGGTGAAGCCCGATTCCGTCAACCAGCCCTGGCGTTCCACGAGGAAACGGTGCATCTCCGGCACCGTCGAGATCGCGCCGCCAATGGACAGCAGCGACAGCGTCAGGAAATGCAGGAACAGGCTGAGGAGGTCGAAGCCGTTCATCGGAACCTCCACCATGCCAGCAGCATGCCGCCGCCGCCCAGCAACGCCAGCACGCCGATCAGCGGCCAGCGCAGCAGCGCGATCAGCACGAAGGCCACCAGCGCCAGGCCTGCCGCCAGCGGCTGGCCGAGCGGGCTGTTCTTCAGCGCCGGTAGCAGCTTGATGCCGGTGGCGATGATGAGCCCCGCCGACACGGCGCCCATGCCGCGCAGCGCGTTCTGTGCCATCGGGTGAGCGCCCAGTTGATCGAAGGCCGCGGCGAGCACCAGCACGATCAGTGCCGGCACCGTCAGCATGCCGGCCAGCGCTGCGATGGCGCCGCGCAGCCCGAAGAAGCGGTCGCCGACCATCATGGACAGGTTCACCACGTTGGGGCCGGGCAGCACCTGTGCGATGGACAGGGTTTCGACGAACTCCTCCTGGCTCATCCAGCCCAGCCGCTCGACCAGCTCGCGCTGGGCGATCGCCAGCACGCCACCGAAGCCCTGCAGCGCCAGCCGCGTGAACTCGACGAACAGCTCGGTCAGCGACTGCGGGCGGTTCAAGGCACGACCTTCAGCGCAGCACCTTCAAGGCGTCGGGGTTGACGATGTTCGTCGGCTCGGACCTGATGAAGTTCAGCACGTTGTCGAAGGCCGCGTCGAAATACAGCTCGTAGCTGTCCTGCTCCACGTAGCCGATGTGGGGCGTGCAGACGGCGTTCTCCAGCCGCAGCAGCGGGTGGCCCTGCAGAATCGGCTCGCTCTCGAACACGTCGATGGCCGCCATGCCGGGGCGGCCGCGGTTCAGCGCCGACACCAGCGCGCCCTCGGTCACCAGCTCGGCGCGCGATGTGTTGACGAACAGCGATGTGGGTTTCATGTGCGCCAGGTCTTCGGCGGTCACGATGCCGCGCGTGGCGTCGCACAGGCGCAGGTGCACGGACAGCACGTCGGCCTCGGCGAAGAATGCCTCGCGACTGGCGGAGGCTTCGTAGCCGTCGGCCTCGGCACGTAGGCGCGAGGGCTCGCTGCCCCAGACGACGACCTTCATGCCGAAGGCCTTGCCATAGCCGGCCACTCGCTGGCCGATCTTGCCGTAGCCCCAGACGCCCAGTGTCTTGCCGCGCAGCACCATGCCCAGGCCGAAGTTGGCCGGCATGGATGCCGACTTCAGCCCCGCCTGCTGCCAGGCGCCATGCTTCAGGTTGCCGATGTACTGCGGCAGGCGGCGCATGGAGGCCATGATCAGCGCCCAGGTCATCTCGGCCGGCGCCACCGGGTCGCCGACGCCTTCGGCCACTGCGATGCCCAGCCGCGTGCAGGCGTCCACGTCGATGTGGCTGCCGACCCGGCCGGTCTGCGAGATCAGCTTGAGCTTGGGCAGCTTCTCCAGCAACTGTCGAGGGAAGGCGGTGCGCTCGCGGATCAGCACCAGCACCTCGGCGTCGCGCAGTCGCACCGACAGCTGGCCGATGCCCTTGACGGTGTTGGTGAAGACCTTGGCGTTCAGCGGTTCCAGCTTGGCGGCGCAGCGCAGCTTGCGTACCGCATCCTGGTAGTCGTCGAGGATGATGACGTTCATGGGCTACAGGTTTTGCGGGGCATTGTGCCGTGGCCCACCACGCGCTTTGGCGCAGATGGCTACCATCGGTTTCCCTCAAGGAGACCCGATCCATGACCACGATTTCCATGCACGCCGCCAGCGCCCCGGCCTTCGCGAAGATGCTGGGCAACATGCTGAACTGGCTGGAGGCCGCCAAGGCCCATGCCGAGGCGCGCAAGTTCCCGGCCGACAACTACCTGGTGCTGCGCCTGGCGCCCGACATGCTGCCGTTCACCAAGCAGATCCAGATCGCCAGCGACGCCGCCAAGGCTTGCGTGGCCCGTCTGGCCGGTCAGGAAGTCCCCAAGTACGAAGACAACGAGGCGACGCTGGACGACCTGGCCGAGCGCATCCGGAAGACGCGTGACTACGTGCTGTCCGTGCCTGCCGAGGCCTTCGTGGGCAGCGAAGAGCGCGAGATCACCATTCCTCGCCGCTCCGGCGATCCCCTGAAGTTCGACGGCCTGAGCTATCTGCGCCACTACGCCACGCCCAACTTCTACTTCCACGCCACGACGACGTACGCGCTGTTGCGGCACGCCGGCGTGCCGCTCGGCAAGGGCGACTACCTGGGCGGCTGAGGCGCGGTCTGAAGCCGGCGCGCGCTCAGGGCGCGGCGGTCGCGGCCAGGCCGTTGTCAAAGTGCGCGATGACGAGCCGCCGGCAAGCCTCGGCGTCGCGTTCGCGCAGCGCCGCGAGCATGTCGCGGTGCTCGGCCAGCGATTCCGCCAGCCGTCCCTCGCGGAACAGCGAGTGGTGGCGGTTCAGCTTCATCAGCCGGCGCAGGTCGTGCACCATCTGCTGGCGCCAGCGGTTGCCCTCCAGCTCCAGGATGCGCAGGTGAAAGCGCTCGTTGGCCGCGAAGAAGGCGTCGCGGTCAGGCAAGGCGGCTTCTAGCTGCTGGTGCAGGGCGGCCAGCTCGGCCAGCTCGGCGTCGCTGGCGCCAGTAGCGACACGTGCGGCTGCGTCGCTTTCCAGCAGCGCGAGCAGTTGATAGGCTTCCCGCACGTCTCGCTCGCTCATCTCGGTCACGTAGGCGCCGCGGCGTAACTTCATCGTCACCAGGCCCTCGGCGGCCAGCACCTTCAACGCCTCGCGCAGTGGCGTGCGGCTGATGCCCAGCTCGCCGCTGAGCTTGAGTTCGTCTATCCACGCCCCCGGCTCCAGTTCACGCGCCAGGATGCGCTGACGCAGCCGGTCGGCCACCTGCTCGTACAAGGCGGTGGAAGTGAGGGGGGCGACGGTCTGATCTGGCATGGCGAAGGGAAATGTCAGCTCAGTGTAGTGCTTTTGAATTCATAATTATGAATCACGGGCCGCTATGATGTCGGGCCAGTTACAGGAGAGTTTCGATGTCGGACGCCAGCCGCGCCGGGGACGCCCCGGAGTTCAAGACCGCCACGCTGGAGCAGTGGAGCAAGGCCGCCGCCAAGTCTGCTCCAGGCGGCGACGTGGCGGCACTAGACTGGGTGACGCCTGAGGGGCTGACGGTCAAGCCGCTCTATACGGCTGCCGACACCGCCGGCCTGCCGCATGCCGACACACTGCCCGGCTTCGAGCCCTTCCTCCGCGGCCCACAGGCCACGATGTACGCGGCCCGGCCCTGGACCATCCGACAGTACGCCGGCTTCTCCACCGCCGAGGAGAGCAACGCCTTCTATAGAAAGGCGTTGGCGGCTGGCGGGCAGGGCGTGTCGGTGGCCTTTGACCTGGCCACCCACCGCGGCTATGACAGCGACCACCCTCGCGTGACCGGCGATGTCGGCAAGGCTGGCGTGGCCATCGACTCGGTGGAGGACATGAAGATCCTGTTCGACGGCATCCCGCTGGACAAGGTGTCTGTCTCCATGACCATGAACGGCGCCGTGCTGCCGGTGCTGGCGGGTTACGTCGTTGCGGCGGAGGAGCAGGGCGTGGGCCAGCACCAGCTGGCCGGGACCATTCAGAACGACATCCTCAAGGAGTTCATGGTCCGAAACACCTACATCTACCCGCCGGAGCCGTCGATGCGCATCGTCGGCGACATCATCGAGTACACGGCGCGGGAGATGCCCAAGTTCAACTCCATTTCCATCTCCGGCTATCACATGCAGGAGGCGGGGGCCACGCAGGCACTGGAGCTGGCCTTCACGCTGGCCGACGGCCAGGAGTACGTGAAGACGGCCCTGGCCAAGGGGCTGAACGTGGACGACTTCGCGCCGCGACTGTCATTCTTCTGGGCCATCGGGATGAACTTCTATCTCGAGATCGCCAAGATGCGCGCCGCGCGCCTGTTGTGGTGCCGCATCATGAAGGGCTTCGGTGCCACATCGCCCAAGAGCCTGATGTTGCGCACCCACTGCCAGACCTCGGGCTGGAGCCTGACCGAACAGGACCCGTACAACAACGTCGTGCGCACCACCATCGAGGCCATGGCAGCCGTGTTCGGCGGCACGCAGAGCCTGCACACCAACTCGCTGGACGAAGCCATCGCGCTGCCCACCGAGTTCAGCAGCCGCATTGCGCGCAACACCCAGCTCATCATCCAGGAGGAGACTCACATCACCAACGTCGTCGACCCCTGGGCCGGCAGCTACATGATGGAGAAGCTCACGCAGGACATGGCCGACAAGGCCTGGGCCATCATCGAGGAAGTGAACGCCCAAGGCGGCATGATCAAGGCGGTGGACTCCGGCTGGGCCAAGCTCAAGATCGAGGCGAGCGCTGCCGAGAAGCAGGCACGCATCGACTCGGGCCAGGACGTCATCGTTGGCGTCAACAAGTACAAGCTGGCCAAGGAAGACACGATCGAGATCCTGGACGTGGACAACGTGAAGGTGCGGGAGGCGCAGATCGAACGGCTGAAGAAGATCAAGGCCACGCGCGACACGGACGCCGTGCAGGCTGCCCTGGGCGCGCTGACGCGCGCGGCCGAGAATGGTGAGGGCAACCTGCTGGACCTCAGCATCCAGGCGATGCGGCTGCGCGCGACGGTGGGCGAGGTGTCCGACGCGCTGGAGTCCGTGTTCGGCCGCCATCGTGCCGACACGCACAAGGTCAGCGGCGTCTACGCGGCCGCCTACGATTCGGCTGAAGGCTGGGCCAAGCTGCAGGGCGAGATTGCCGCATTTGGTGACGAACAGGGGCGCCGCCCGCGCGTGATGATCGCCAAGTTGGGCCAGGACGGCCATGATCGCGGTGCCAAGGTCGTCGCCACAGCCTTCGCCGACCTGGGTTTCGACGTCGACATCGGCCCGCTGTTCCAGACACCTGAGGAATGCGCGCGCCAGGCCATCGAGAACGACGTGCATGCGGTGGGCGTATCCACGCTGGCCGCCGGCCACAAGACGCTGGTGCCGGCCATCATTGCCGAGCTGAAGAAGCAGGGTGCGGACGACATCATCGTCTTCGTCGGCGGCGTCATCCCGCAGCAGGACTATGGCTTCCTGTTCGATGCCGGCGTCAAAGGCATCTACGGCCCCGGCACGCCCATCCCGGCCAGTGCCAAGGGCGTGCTGGAGGCGATCAAGGCGCAGCTGGCGGGAGTGCCCGCCTGATGACGCCGACGCTGGCTCCCGTCGTCGATGAGGATTTCGAGGCCATGCTGAGCCTGCGCATCGAGGCCTTGCGCGAGAGCCTAGAGCGGCTGGGTCGCTTCGATCCGGCCGTGGCGCGGGCGCGCCTGAGGAGCCAGTTCCGGCCTGAGTGGATGCAGCATCTCGTCGTGGATGACGAGCGCGTGGGCTACTTCACGGTCGAGCCGGGCGAAGGCGAGTTGCGCCTGCACCACCTGTACCTGAGGCCGTCGGCGCAAGGCCGCGGCATCGGCGCCTGGGTGCTCGAGCGCCTCAAGGCGCAGGGGCTGCCGATCACGCTGGCCGCGCTGCGCGAAAGCCGTGCCAACGACTTCTACCGTCGCCATGGCTTCCGCGCCGTAGAGGAGCGGGACTTCGACATCGAGTACCGCTGGGAGACCGTGGCATGAGCCTGGCCGCACCGCTCAAGGCCGGCCAGCGCCGTGCGCTGGCAAAGGCCATCACGCTCGTGGAGTCCACC
>DASWWC010000016.1:0-10944 GCA_036401055.1 Roseateles sp. | reverse complement strand
CGCGGATGGTGGACAGGCGGTGCGCGATGGCCACCACCGTCACGCGCCCGTGGAGCGCAGCCAGTGCCTCGCCGACGAGCCGCTCGGTTGCGCTGTCGATGTTGCTGGTAGCCTCGTCCAGGAACAGGATGCGCGGCGCGCCGGCCAGTGCCCGTGCCATCGCGAGCAGCTGCTTCTGGCCAGTGGAAACGCGAGCGCCGCCCTCACCCAGCCGGGTGTCATAGCCCTGTGGCAGTGCGGCGATGAAGTCGTGGGCGCGGGCAGCCCGGGCCGCATCCTCGACGTCCTCTTCCGAGATGCCAGGCCGGCCCATCGCGATGTTGTCGCGCACGCTGGCCGACATCAGAAAGGGCTCCTGCGGCACCAGGCCCACCGCATCGCGGAAGGCGGCGTCGGGGATGGCGGCCAGAGACTGGCCGTCCACCGTGATGCGGCCCAGCTGAGCCGTGTAGAAGCGCAAAAGCAGCGACAGCAGCGTGCTCTTGCCGCTCCCCGTGTGGCCCACGATGCCAACAAATGTGCCAGCCGGGATGTCCACGTCCACATGGTGCAGCACGGGCCGATCCGGGTCGTAGCCGAAGCTCAGGCCCTCGATGCGGATGCCGCCCTGAGCGATTCCATGGCCGTCCTGTGCCGGGCCGCGGCGCTCGTCCTCCTCCAGCAGCGTGCGCACTCGTGCCGCAGCCACCATGGCCTGCTGCAACTGGCCGAACTGCATGGTGATCTGGATCAGCGGCTCCACGACACGGGCGATGTAGGCCAGGAAGGCATACAGCAGGCCCACTTCCAGTCCCGACAGCTCACGTCGGCCGAAGCTGTAGATGACCGTCACGAGCAGCAGCACGTTCATCAGGTCCAGTGCCGGACGAAGCAGCCAGGCGTTCGCGCGCAGCTCGGCGATGCGTGACAGCCGGTGCTCGGCGTTGGTGGTCTCGAAGCGCTGACCGAAGCGGCTGGCCGCGCCGCTGGCCTGCAGCACCGCCATGCCGGCCATGCTCTCGGCCATCTGCGCGTTGATGTCGCTGCGCAGCTGGCGCGTGCGCGCGACGGCTGGCGCAGAAAGCTTTTGGTAGCCCAGGATGATGACGACCATGGCCGGCACCAGCGTCGCGACGATGAGCATCAGCCGCCAGTCGAGGAAGGCCATCGCGACCAGCGAGCCGGCGACGACGATGGTCGAGTCCAGCATCACATACAGCACCTGTCGGTAAAGCTGGTTGACCGACTCGGTGTCGTTGGTGACGCGGCTGACAAGCTGCCCGGTGATGGCCTTGTCGAAGAAGGCCATGGGTAACGCAAGCACATGCGCGTAGACGCGCTCGCGCAGCCGCAGCACCGAGCGGCGGGCGACACCGGCCATGCGCGACAGCTGCGCGTAGCGTACCCACGACGCGGCCCAGCCGGTCAGGAGCACCAGGGCCAACAGCGTGGCCATCTCGCCGAAATCGTAACTGCCCGGCAGCAGGTGGTGGTCGATGTAGCGCTTGCCGAGGATGGGCGCCAGCACCTCCAGGCCGGCGGCGATGACCAGCCACAGCCCCCCACGCAGCAGGTGCGGCTTCTCGGGCCGAGCGGCGTCGAGGAGCAGGCCCACGCTCTGCCAAGGCTTCTCGTGGTTCTTCGCAGTCTCAGGCGCTCTCAAGGCTGGCCTCGATCTGTTGATAGCGCCATTGCGAGGCGTACCAGCCGCCCAGCACCAGCAGCTGCTGGTGCGTGCCGCGCTCGATGATATGGCCCTGCTTCAACACCATGACCTCGTCCGCATCCATGACCGCCGACAGGCGATGCGCGATGACGATGACGCTGCGGTCGGGCCGCGCCGACCTCAGCTCACGCAGGTGGTCGAGGATGGCCGTCTCGGTGCCGGTGTCCACGGCCGACAGCGCATCGTCCAGCACCAGCAGCGGCGCATCGCTCAACAGGGCACGGGCGATGGCGACGCGCTGGCGCTGGCCGCCGGACAGCGTCACGCCGCGCTCGCCCACCTCGGTGGCATAGCCCCCGGGCAGCCGCGCGATGTCGTCGTGCACGGCCGCCAGCCGCGCCGCCGCTTCGATCTCATCTCGGCTGGCGGCGGGCCTGGCCAGCGCGATGTTGTCGGCCACTGACGCCGAGAACAAGAAGGGCTCCTGAGGCACCCAGGCAATGTGCCCGCGCAGCGTCGCCAACGGCAGCTCGGGCAGCGCGACGCCGCCCAGCGTGAGTCGGCCCGCATCGGGCTCGGCCTGGCGCAGCAGCAGGCGCACCAGCGTGGACTTGCCCGCACCTGTCGCGCCGACAATGCCTAGCGTACGGCCCGGTGCCAACGTGAAGTCCACCTGCTCGACGGCAGGCCGCTTGGCGCCGGGGAAACTGAACGTCAGCGACTCGGCCCGCAGCGAGGCCTGCGCCGGCAGCGCCGCCCTGCCCTCATCGGCCAGTGTCAGCGGCGCATCCAGCACCGGCGCCAGCCGGCCCCAGGCCGCGCGGCCGCGTTCCAGCAGCGCCAGCACCCAGCCGGCCGCGAACATCGGCCAGATCAGTTGGCCCAGGTACATCGTGAAGGCCGTCAGCTGTCCGATGCTGATCTCGCCGCGCGCCACCAGCCACCCACCCACGCCCAGTGCGATGGCCGTCGCGGCAGACAGCGTCATGCCGACGGCCGGCTCATAGGCCGCCTCCCAGCGCTGCGAGCGGAAGCTGGCCTCTGCCGCGCGGTCGGCAAGGCCGCCGAACTGCGCCTCGCTGCGCGCCACCAAGCCCAGCGAGCGCACGGTGCGCACGCCGGCCAGACTCTCCTGCACCTGCTGGTTCAGGTCGCCGAATCGGGTCAGCGAATCCTGTGCGGCCTGATGCAGATGCTTGGAGATCCACCAGAACGCCAGCCCCATCAGGGGGAAGGGCAGCAACGCCGCCAGGCCCAGGCGCCAGTCGATCGCGATGGTCATCATCGCAAGCACAAGGATTAGCGTCTGCGAGCCGTCGAAACCCGCCAGCATGGCCTCGCCGGCCGCCTGCTCCACCGTGTCGATGTCGTTGGTTGCCAGCGCCATCAGGTCGCCAGTGCGCTGCGACTGGAAGTAGGCCGGCCCCTGCAGCGCCAACTGCGCAAACAACCGCGTGCGCAGCCGCGCGCCGAGGCGAAACGATGCCTTGAACAATGTCAGCCGCCAACCCGCGCGCAGCAGATAGATGACGAGGCCGGCCACCACGAGCAGGCCCAGTTGCCGCGGCAAAGCATCGCCTTGCAGATCGCCAGCTACGAGGTCGTCGACCACATGGCCCACCTGGCGCGGGATCCAGACGGTCAGCATCGCGATGCAAGTCAGCATCGCGCCGGCGGCCGCATAGGCGCGCCAATGCTCGCGGATGAACCCCGCAAGCATGCGCGATAGGCTCAGCGCCTGGACAGCAGCCACAGCCCTCCCCAGGTCAGCGCGCCGTTGAGCAGCAGCAGCTCCAGTCCGATCTGGTAGCCGCGCCAGGGCTGCCCGAAATCCAGTACCGCGCACAACAGCGGCGCAGCAATGCACACCGCGACGAGCAGCCGCCCCGACAGCGCCCGCGGCGTGAACAGCGCGAACGCGAACAATCCCAACAGCGGCCCGTAGGTGTAGCCCGCGAGCTTGAGGATGAGGTAGATCATGCTGGCGTTGTCCAGGGCCTTGAAGCCCAGCACCAGTGCGAGGAACACCACTGCAAAGCCCAGGTGCACGCGCCGGCGAGTACGCGTGTCGTCCTTGCCGACTCGCAGCAGGTCCAGGCAGGTGCTGGCCGTCAGCGCGGTCAGCGCGCCGTCGGCGCTCGGCAGCAGGGCCGACACCAGCGCCAGCACGAACACCGCTTGCACCCATGCGGGCAGGTGCTGCATGACCACGGCCGGGAACAGCGTGTCGCCCGCCGCTGCCAGGCCATGTTCGCGCGCGAACAATGTCAGCAGCCCGCCCAGCAGCAGGAAGGCGCCGACGACCACCAGCATCAGCACCGCCAGCACCAGCAGGTTCTTCTGCGAATCTCGCAGCCGCTTCACGGACAGGCTCTTCTGCATCATCTCCTGGTCCAGCCCCGTCATTGCAATGGCGATGAACATGCCGGCCAGCAGCGCCTTGGCCGAGAAGTCACGGGAGAGCGGGTCGCCCACCCAGACGTGCGACAGGCCTGCGGCGTCGAGCTGCGCGAAGGCGTCCACGCGCCACAGCAGCACGACGCAGACGACGAGGCCGGTCAGCATGCCGGCGGTCTGCAGCGTGTCGGTCCACACGAGCGCCTTCACGCCGCCGTCCACCGTGTAGAGCAGGATCATCGCCAGCACGACGGCTGCGCCGACCGCAAAGGGCACGCCCAGCGGCGCGAGGATGAGCGTGTGCAGCACCTGAACCACGAGGTAGAGCCGGGCGGTGGCGCCCAGCGTGCGGCTCAGCACGAAGAAGGCCGAGCCCAGCCGCTGCGCCGCCGGTCCCAGGCGCTCGCCCAGGAAGCCATAGATCGATGCCAACCCGAGCCGGTGGAAAGCCGGCAAAAGCAGGAAGGCGATGACGACGTAGCCGACCACCTGACCCAGCGCGATCTGGAGATAGGTGAAGCCGCTGGTCGCGACCGAACCCGGCACGCTGATGAAGGTGACGCCTGACAGCGATGTCCCGATCATCCCGAAGGCGACGACGGGCCAGGGACTTTCCCGACCCCCCACGTAAAAACCCTCAGCCCCGGAACCGTGCGAAACGCACCGCGCCAATACGAGCAACAGCCCGAAATAGGTGAGAACCCCGATCAAAAGTAGTGCAGGTGACATGGGCCGCGACTATGCCGCAGACCACCCCCGCGAACGCGGTGGATCTATTCGTCATGAAGCATCAATACGATGCGCGCCGTCTTGGGCAATTTTTACTAACCCGTCATGCAACTCAAACCCCTGGTGTCCTTTCTCGCGGCAGCATTTGCTGCCCCTGCGGTGCTGGCATCGCCCAGCGGCATCGTCATCAGTCAGGTGTATGGCGGTGGCGGCAACACCGGTGCCGTCTACAAGCAAGACTTCATCGAGATCTTCAACGCCGGTGCGGCCCCGGTGTCCATCGGCGGGTGGTCGGTGCAGTACGCCGCCGCCGCCGGCACCTCCTGGCAGGTGACGGCGATTCCCGCGGGCGTGACGCTGCAGCCGGGCCAGTACTACCTGATTCGCGAAGCCGCCGGCACCGGCGGCACGACGGACGTGCCCGCCGACCTGACCACCGGCAGCATCGCGATGTCGGGCACCACGGGCAAGGTGGCCCTGGTCAAGAGCACGACGGCGCTGGCGGGCGCGAGCCCCGCCGCCGAGGACCTGCTCGCCTGGGGCCCGACGGCCACCGGCGCAGAAGGCGGCAGCCCCGCCCCCCTGCTGTCCAACACGACGGCCGCGCTGCGCAACGGCGGCGGCTGCGCGGACACCGACAACAACGCCAGCGACTTCGGCGCTGGCGCGGCGAACCCGCGCAACGCCAGCAGCCCGCTGAATGTCTGCGGTGGCGGCGGCGGCACGCCCATCAACCAGCCCATCGTCCCGAACTGCCCCGACCAGGCGGCCACGGCCGGCGCGGCCAGCAGCTTCAGCGTCAGCGCCAGCGACACTGACAGCCGCGTCAACCTCGCGACTGTCGTCGGCACGCTCCCCAGCGGCATCACGCTGGGCAGCTTCACGGCAGCCTCCGCCGAAGGCGCGGCTGCCACGCAGGCTTTCAATGTCAGCGCCAGCCTGTCCGGCGGCAGCTACACGGTCAACCTGAAGTGGGACAACGACGAGGCCCAGACCGCCTCGTGCAGCTTCAAGGTCAACGTCGCCGGTTACGTGACGATTCCGGCCATCCAGGGCTCCGGCGCCAAGAGCCCGATGGACGGCGCCACGGTCACCACGGGCGGCATCGTCACCAAGCTGATCAACAACGGCTTCTATCTGCAGGACCCGGACGGCGACGGTGACCCGACCACGTCCGACGGCATCTTCGTCTTCACCAGCACCGCACCCACGGTGGCTGTCGGCGACAAGATCACCCTGTCCGGCAAGGTCGCGGAGTATTCGGTCTCGACTGGCGCCGCCAGCCAGGCCAACCCGCTGACCGAGCTGACCACCATCAGCGGCCTCACCATCGTCAGCAGCGGCAACCAATTGCCCCAGCCGGTCGAAGTCAGCCTGGCCGCGCTGTCCAACCAGTCCGACATGGAACGCTACGAAGGCATGCTGGTGCGCATCACCGACACGCTGACCGTCAGCCAGACCAGCTTCGTCGGTACCTGGGGCCAACTGACACTGTCGGCCGGCGGTCGCACGCTGACACCGACCAATGTGGTGCGCCCCGGCGCGGCCGCACAGGCGCTGCAGGTGGCCAACCTGGCGCGCAGCGTGGTGCTGGACGACAGCCTGTCCACCAAGTTCCCCAACCCCACGCCCTACCTCTGGCAGGACGGCACCGTGCGCGCCGGCGACACCGCCGACGGCGTGACCGGTGTCGTGGACTTCGGACCGTCGACCGATTCCACGTCCGGTCCGCTGTCGTACAAGATCCATCCCACCGCGGCCCCGGTGTTTGCACGGCCCATCGCCCGCCCGATTGCACCGCCGTCCGTCGGCGGCAACGTGCGCGTCGCCAGCGCCAACGTGCTGAACTTCTTCACGACCTTCGTCGACGGCAACTCCGTGCCGGGCAGCGGCTCCACCTGCCAGGTGAGCTGCCGCGGCGCCAACAACCTGGTCGAGTTCAACCGCCAGCGCACCAAGATCGTGGCCGCGCTCTCCGGACTGAATGCCGACGTTGTCGGCCTGATGGAAATCCAGAACAACGGCAACTTCGCAGTGCAGAACCTCGTCGACGGTCTGAACGGGGCGATGGGTGCGGGCACCTACGCCGCCGTGCCGCTGCCGACCGTCATCTCCGCCGGCGGCGCGGGCACCGGCACCGACGCCATCCGTGTGGCGCTGATCTACAAGCCGGCCAAGCTGGCGCTGATCGGCGCCTCGATGGCCGATACCAACGCCATCAACAACCGCCCGACGTTCGCCCAGGGCTTCGTGCTGCCCAACGGCGAGAAGTTCGCTGTCGCGGTCAACCACCTGAAGTCCAAGGGCAGCTGCGGCAGTGGCGCCAATGGCGACACTGGCGACCTCCAGGGTTGCTGGAACCTGCAGCGCCAGCAGCAGGCCCAGCGCCTGGTGGACTGGCTGCCTACCGTCAAGGCCACGGCCGGCACCGACAACATCATCCTGCTGGGTGACTTCAACGCCTACGCCCAGGAAGACCCCATCCACCTGCTGAAGAACAACGGCATCGTGGACCTGGTGGGCATGTTCGACCCGGTCGAGTACAGCTACGTCTTCGATGCCGGAGCCGGCCGCCTGGACCACGGCCTGGGCACGGCCAGCGTCGCCACCAAGGTGACCGGCGCCACCAGCTGGCACATCAACGCCGACGAACCCGAGTGGATCGACTACAACACCGAGGACAAGGCCACGGGCAACGACTGGTACCAGCCCAACCTGTTCCGCGCCTCCGACCATGACCCGATGCTGATCGGCCTGAACCTCGTGAAGAGCCTGGTCGGCACCAGCGGTCGCGATGTCATCGTCGGCACCCCGGGTGACGACGTCATAGAAGGCGGCCCTGGCGCCGACACGCTGACCGGCAACGGCGGCCGCAACCAGTTCGTCTACGGCAGCATGCTGGACGCGGGCGACGTCATCACCGACTTCACCCCCGGCATGGACACGCTGGTGCTGACCAAGCTGCTTGCCTCGGTGGGCATCGTCAGCGCCAACCCGCTGGCCAGCGGTCACGTCACCTGCACGGCCTCGGCTGCAGGCGCCATCATCGGCATCGACGCCGACGGCTCGGCGGGCCCGATGGCCTCCAAGCCCCTGGCGCAGCTCAAGGGCGTCGCCTGCACCGCCGTCACCGCCGCCAGCTTCAAGTTCTGAACAGCTCCCCGAGGAAACACATCATGATGATCCGCAAATCACTGCTGGCCCTGGCGGCCCTGGCCATGGCGGGCGCAGCGCACGCCGCCACCTACAGCTTCACCGGCAGCTTCGATGCCGACCCGGCCACCAGCGTCCTGACCGGCACGTTCTCCTTCGATGATGTCGTGGCCGCCGCGGGCGGCTTCGACGGCAGCTTCGACCTGACGTCGCTGACCTTCAGCTTCCAGGGCCAGACCTACACGCTGGCCCAGGCGACGGACCCCTATGTGCAGTTCGACGGCGGCCAGTTGACCGGCCCCAATGCCCTGTTCACGACGCCGTCGGGCGGTGTGCTGGCGCTGCAGTCCTTCTGGGGCAGCAGCGGCTTCACCTACCACGCCAACGGCGCCGACCATCTCGGCACGCTGAACATCAGCGCCGTGCCCGAACCTGAAGGCTGGGCGCTGATGCTGGGCGGCCTGGGTGCCGTTGCCCTGATCGCGCGCCGTCGCAAGGCCTAAGCCCGCTCCGGCCTCGCCCGCAGCCCCGCGGAAGGCGGGGCTTTCAGTAGGTCCGGCCGCTCTTGAACTGCGCGTGCTGGCGGCGCTGCAGCGTCGTGCTGCGGCTCATCGCCTCGAAGCTGACCCGCGCATGGGCGTGCATGATGGCCAGGCCCAGCGCGTCGGCGGCGTCCTTGCCGGGCACTCCGGGCAGGCTCAGCAGCCGTTGCACCATGGCCTGCACCTGCTCCTTCTTGGCCTGACCGTGGCCGGCCACGGCCTTCTTCATCTGCACGGCGGTGTACTCGCTGACGGCCAGGTCGGCCGACACCAGCGCGGTCAGCGCCGCGCCGCGCGCCTGCCCCAGCAGCAGGGTGGACTGCGGGTTCACATTGACGAAGACGATCTCCACCGCCGCGCAGTGCGGCTGGTAGCGCGCGACGACCTCGCGGATACCGTCATAGATGATTTTCAGTCGGCCGGGCAAGTCGCCCAGTGCGACACCGTTGGTCTTGATCGTGCCGCTGGCGACGTAGCCCAGGCGCGGGCCTTCGGCGTCGATGACGCCGAAGCCGGTGGTCTGCAGACCGGGATCGATGCCGAGGATGCGCATCAGCGATAGCCCAGTGGCAGCTGGAAGTACCAGCGCGCCGAATGGAAGAACACCGGCGCCGCGAAGCAGAGTACGGCGATGCGGTCCAGCAGGCCGACGGCACCGGTAATGGAGCTGCGATTGCCCCAGTAGCGCGCACCGGCGTCCTTCTTCAATGCCTTCATGACGAGGCCACCGAAGCCGGCCGCGCCGGCCGTCACGAAGGCCATGGCCAGCGCCTGGCCGGCCTTGAAGGGCGTGATCCAGAACAGCAGGCCGCCGACGGCCGAACCGGTCAGCGTGCCTATCCACCAGGCCCGCATCGAGAAGCTGCGGCTGATGCGCCGCGCCACCGGCCGGCGGCGCAGCAGGCGACGCGCGATCTCCTGCGCAATCTGGGCAGCCGCCACGACCATGACGAGGAAGAACAGCAGGAAGGCACCGCGGCCCGTGTAGCCGGGGAAATCCAGCAGCAGCAAGGCCGGCGCATGCGACAGGCCGTAGACGCAGACCATCACGCCCCACTGGATCTTGGCGTTGCGCTCCAGGAAACGCTGCGGATCGTCGGCCAGCGCGCTGACGATGGGCAGCACGAGGAAGCCGTAGACCGGCAGGAACACGGTGAAGAGGTCGAAGAAGCGCGTGCCGCAGATCATGTATTGCACGGGCAGCAACACGAAGAAGGCGACGATGAGGGTGCGATGGTCGCTGCGCAGCGTGTGCACGAGGGTGATGAACTCGCGCAGCGCCAGGAACGAGAAAAGCGCGAACAGCAGCGTGGCGCCCAGCGGACCCGAAATCCAGGCGACCCAGAACATGCAGGCGCCGATCCAGGCGGCGCGCAGGTCCCGGCGCACCCGCGCCCAGGCAAGCTGTGATGCCAGCCGAGCATCCTCGTCCTGGCGCTCGCGCAACGAGTTCAGGAACAGGCCGATGCTCAGCAGCAGCAGCAAACCGAACAACACGATAAAGAGCAGCGCCACCTGCTCGCTGGACGTCAGTTGCTTGAGCCAGGCCACCATCAGTCGGACTCCACCACCCGGCCCACCGAGGCGGGGTCGGGCCGCTGCTCCATGACGGCCTCGCGGGCACGGCACAGGAAATCGGCCTTGCTCTCGCCCTCGCGCAGCTGCAGGGGGGCACCGAAAGTGACCGTGCACAGGATGGGGACGGGCACGACCTCGCCCTTGGGCATCACGCGCTGCACGTTGTCGATCCAGGTCGGGATCAGTGGCACGTGGGGAAACTGCTCAGCCAGGTGGTAGATGCCGGACTTGAAGGGCATGGGGTTGCCCTTGTTGGAACGCGTGCCCTCGGGAAAGATGACCAACGAGTCGCCATTGGCCAGTGCCTCGACCAGCGGCTCCAGCGGATCCTCGTCAGGCGTGGCGCGGCTGCGGCTCACGTAGATGGCGTTGAAAACCTCGGTGGTCAGCCAGCGCTTGAAGGCGCTCTTGGTCCAGTAGTCACGCGCAGCGATGGCGCGGGTTGAGGCCCTCAGCTCATGCGGAAAAGCGGCCCAGATCAGGACTAGGTCGAAGTGACTCTGGTGGTTGGCGATGTAGATGCGCTGCTCTGCTTTTGGCGGGCAGCCCTTCCAGTGGCCCTGGGCGCCCGTGATGAGCCGGGCGACGAAGGCGAGCAACTGGCCGGTGAAGGCGGCAAGCGTCATGGGCCGGGATTATCGCGGCCCAAAGACGGCGGCCTACCAATCCTCGAAGCCCAGCCCGGTGTCCCGGCCGCCCCAGCCGTCGCCGCAGCCGAACTCGACGTCGCGCCGCGCCAGCTCGTCGGCCGCGCTGCTGTCGGCATCGAAGCTTCCAGGAAGGAATCCCCCGCCAGTCTCATCACGGCTTTCGTTCAGCAGCTTGTCCGCCAGCAGGCCGGCCGCGACACCGCCGGCCGCTGCCAGACCCACGCCCCCCAGCCCAGGGCCGCTCGAAGCA
>DASWWC010000015.1:0-10471 GCA_036401055.1 Roseateles sp. | reverse complement strand
GCTGCGCGGCCACGCCCTGGGCGCGGTCCAGCGCCTGGCCGGCGCCGCCCGCGTCGGCGCGTGCCAGCAGCGCGTTGCCCAGCTGCAGCTGCAGGTTCAGCGCTGTCAGGTGATGGCCCATCAGGTCGTGCAGCTCGCGCGCGATCTGCATGCGCTCGCTGTAGCGCATCTGCTCGGCCAGCAGGTGCTCGCCGGCCATCTGCTCGGCCAGCACGGCCTGCAGCCAGCGGCGCTTCTCGGCCTCGGCGGCGGCCATGCGCCCCAGGCCGAAGGCCAGACCGTGCAGCGCCAGCATGGAGGACAGCAGACCGAACTGGTCCAGCCACGCGTTGGCCTCGGGGCCGGCATAGATGGCGGTGTTCAGCAGCACCTGCGCGGCGCCGAAGCCCAGCGCCATGCGCGCCGGCAGCAGCACGGCCGCGAGCGCGGTGACGAGGAAGGGCAGGGCCGGCGTGACGCCGAAGGCCAGCAGGTCCACCAGCAGCAGCCAGGCCAGCCGGCGATTCACCGGGACCGCCGCCGACCCCTGGCTGGCCAGCCGCCAGATCAGCGCCACGAAGCCCAGCAGCAGACCCACGCAGATCAGCAGCAGGCCGCGGTCGTTGGCGTCGCCACCCAGCTGCTGCCAGATGCGGGCGACCAGGCCGTCGTAGGGCTCGGTGCGCGCGCCCAGCAGCGCGGCGCCGGCGCTGACCAGTTCCATCGCGCAGACCACCAGCGCGGCCAGCCGCAGCACCACGCCGGGTTCGGCGAGGCGGGCGAGCAGGCGGTCGAAGCGGTTCATGGGCGCGCATTGTCATGCGGGCTTCATGGGCCGCCGCGAGCATGCGCGGCTTGGAGGCGATGTGAAGAACTTCACGGCTTCCTAGCCAATCCCCAATCGTTGGAGTAGCCATGGATCAAGCAAACACGGGCCGTCGCGGCCTGCTCAAGGGCGGCGCCGCTGCCGTCGCCGCCGCCTTCGCGGGCCCCATCGGCGCGCTGGCCACGCGCGTCGCCGAAGCCGGCACGCAGAGCTGCATCGCCGCCGGGGCCTCGTCGCTGCAGGACAGCCCCTACGGCGTCACCTCGCCGGTGAACGACCAGACGACCGGCCTGCCGCTGATCGAGCTGCCTGCTGGCTTCACGTACAAGAGCTACGGCTGGAGGGGCGACGTGATGGCCGACGGCCTCGTGACGCCCGGCGCGCACGACGGCATGGGCGTCGTCGTGCAGCGCCGCGTGGGCCGCAGCACCGAGATCATCCTCGTGCGCAACCATGAGCTCAGCACCAGCAGCAACGCGGCCAACATCATCGGGGCGAGCCGCGCCAACGTCGCCAAGTACGACACCGGCATCACCGGCACCAGCTACCAGGTCGGTGGCAACACCAACCTAGTGTGGCGCGACGGCGAATGGGTGTCCAGCTACGCCAGCTTCGGCGGCATCTACCGGCCCTGCGCTGGCGGCTCCAGCACCTGGGGTTCGTGGCTGGCCAACGAGGAGATTCGCAGCAACAGCGTCTCCAGCACCGGCAAGAAGCACGGCTACGTGTTCGAGGTGCCGGCCGACACCAGCGTCAACGCGGCCAACGTGAACCCCATCGTCGCGATGGGCCGCATGGCCCACGAGGCCAGCGCCATCGACCCGGCCACCGGCTACTGGTACCTGACCGAGGATCAGGGCAATGCCAACACGCTGTACCGCTTCCGCCCCGCCAACTGGGCCGGCGGCCTGAACAGCCTGCATGCCGGCGGCACGCTGCAGGGCCTGCGCGTGCGCGCCGTGGCCAACGCCGACCTGCGCGACCCCACGCTGTGCCAGGAGTACATCTGCGAGTGGGCGGACGTGGCCAACCCCGACCTGGACGGCGCGACGCTGTCCACCGTCAACGGCAACGTGTCGGCCAGCGGCCCCTACCGCCAGGCCTATGCCAACGGCGCGGCCATCTTCGGCGCGACCGAGGGCTGCTGGGTCGCCAACGGCATCGTCTACTTCACCGACAAGCAGGTCACGACCAGCCCGGCCCGCGCCGGCCGCATCTGGGCGCTGCACCTGGCCAGCATGACGCTGAAGGCCATCTTCGTCAGCAACAGCCTGCAGGTCGGCAACTCGCCGGACAACCTGTGCGTGAGCCCGCGCGGCGGCGTGCTGTTCTGCGAGGACGGCGGCACCGGCGGCCCGGGCAATGTGCCCGCGCTGACCTCGCAGCACCTCAAGGTCGTCACGCCCACCGGCGGCAGCTACGTGTTCGCGAAGAGCAACTACAACTTCACGCGCGCCCAGCTGGATGCCGTCGGCAAGACGGGCGCCGCCTCGGGCGACCAGCGCATGAGCGAGTGGGCCGGCTGCGTCTTCAGCCCGGATGGCCGCGTGCTGTTCGTCAACCTGTACCACGGCGTCACGCTGGCCATCACCGGCCCGTGGACGCGCGGCAGCCTTTGAGCCCCAAGGAAGCATCCATGAACAAGACCCTGATCACCGCCGCGCTCGCGCTGGCCGCCGCACTGCCCGCGCAGGCGCTGACCTTCGAAGGTGCCGTCACGCAAGGCGCCACCGTGGCCACGGACTACAGCGCCATCGGCCTGCTGTCCTTCGACCTGGACCTGGCCAACGGCGCTCCGGCCGTGCTGAGCTGGCGCATCGACGATGAAGACCTGCTGTCGCCCATCGCCTTCAACGCCGTCATCCGCAACTACACCGGCGCCGGCCTGCAAGGCCTGGTGCTGACGCTGGACCGCGGCAGCTTTGGCTCGGTCGGCAGCGTGACGCGCCAGTTTGGCGGCGCCACGACCATCAGCGGCAGCGGTGCCACGCGCACGATCACGTTCACGCCCGAGGACTACCTCGACATCGAACTGGGCAATGCGCTGGGAACCGGCGGCAAGGCCGACTGGACGCTGGCACAAGCCGGCTTCCAGGTCGGCGACCGCTTCAGCCTGACGGTCAGCGCCGTGCCGGAGCCCGAGCAGTACGCGCTGCTGCTGGCCGGCCTCGCGGCCGTGGGCGCGGTGGCGCGCCGGCGTCAGGCCGGCAAGGCCTGAGCGATGACGCCGCCGCCCAGGCAGACCTCGCCGTCGTAGACGACGGCGCTCTGGCCCGGTGTGACGGCCCACTGCGGGTCGGTAAATCGCAAGGTGAGATGGCCCTGCGCGTCAAAGGCGACGCTGCAGGGCGCGTCCGCCTGGCGGTAGCGCGTCTTGGCCGCCGCCATGCCGGTCGCGGGTGCGCGGCCGGCGACCCAACTGAGGTCGTCCGCCACCAGCGCCGGGCTCAGCAGCAGCGGGTGGTCGTGGCCTTGCACGGCGATCAGCGTGTTGCGCTCGATGTCCTTGGCCGCGACGAACCAGGGCTCATGCTCGCCACCGCCGCGCGGCGCGCCCTTGTCCTTCAAGCCGCCAATCCCTAAGCCCTGGCGCTGGCCCAGCGTGTAGAAGGACAGGCCCACGTGCTCGCCCAGCTTGCGGCCGCGCTCGTCCTTGATGGGGCCGGGCTGGTGGGACAAATACTTGTTCAGGAACTCGCGGAACGGTCGCTCGCCGATGAAGCAGATGCCGGTCGAGTCCTTCTTCTTCGCGTTCGGCAGGCCGATCTCGTCCGCGATGCGGCGCACCTCGGTCTTGGGCAGGTGGCCCACCGGGAACATGGCCTTGCTCATCTGCGCCTGGCTCAGCCGGTGCAGGAAGTAGCTCTGGTCCTTCAGCGGGTCCAGGCCTTTGAGCAACTGGAACTCGCCGTCCACTTCACGCACCCGCGCGTAGTGACCGGTCGCGATCTTCTCGGCGCCCAGCCGCATCGCGTGGTCGAGAAAGGCCTTGAACTTGATCTCGGCGTTGCACAGCACGTCCGGGTTGGGCGTGCGGCCGGCCTGGTACTCGCGAAGGAACTCGGCGAACACGCGGTCCTTGTACTCGGTGGCGAAGTTGACGTGCTCGATCTCGATGCCCAGCACGTCGGCCACCGAGGCTGCGTCCAGGAAGTCCTGCCGCGTGGAGCAGTATTCGTCGTTGTCGTCGTCCTCCCAGTTCTTCATGAAGATGGCGACGACCTCGTGGCCTTGTTGCTTCAGCAGGTGGGCGGTGACGGCCGAGTCCACGCCGCCGGACAGGCCCACGACGACTCGGTGCTTCTTGGGGGAACTCATGGGCGCGATTGTCCCAAACGGGGTTTGGGCCCGCGGCCGGCAGGTCTTAGCGGCCGTCGGTCGCGCCCTGGCGCTTGAGCAGGGACTGCAGCGTGGCCTGGCGCAGCGCCTCCAGCTCGCCGCTGGCCTGCAGGCGTAGCAGCGCGGTGTTGAGCTTTTGGGCCAGGTCCCGGTGCCTGCCGGCCAGCACGTGGTGCACGGTGTGCTCGTCCAGCACCAGGTCCAGCCGCCGCAGGCCGGTGATGCCGGCCGGCTTCTGTACCGGGCTGACGGCGGGCTCGCTGAGGATGGCCACGTCGGCCGCGTCCGTCGCCAGCAGCCGCCACAGCTCGCGCAGGCTGCCGGCCTCGATGCGGTGCACGCCGGCGGGCATCAGCTGCTCCACACGCACGACGCCGCGCAGATGGGCCACGCGCCAGCGCGACAGGTCGGCCCAGCCGGTCAGCGTCAGCGCCGGGTCGCGCGTGTAGACGCGCAGCGCCACGTGGTTCAGCGGCGTGGTCACGGCGATGACACCGAGGTTGGCTTCCAGGTAGTCGCGGGCGCGGTGCACGTTGGCGTCCACCTCGCCGCCGGCCAGCAGCAGGCCGGCGCGGCGCGCGGGCAGGTCGACGAACTGCAGGGGCCGGCCCACATCGGCGTAGAGCCGGGTCAGCACGGCCTCGCTGATGCCGATCAGCGGGTTGGTGTTGCGGTCCCAGCTGGCCACCTGGATGGTCTGGGCCAGCGAGCCGGCGGCGCAGGCCAGCCACAGTGCCAGGCCGAGGCAGGCGCGGGACAGGCGGTGATGGTCGGACGGGGCCGGGGGCATGGTCGAAAATTGTGCCGGCGGCATGACGGAGGCGGCTCAGCCCAGGCGCAGCGGATCTGTCAGCGAGCTGTCGGCGGTCACGCTGTCCAGCGGCAGCCGGCGGCCCGCGGCGTGGTCCTCGATGCAGCGCAGCACCAGCGGGCTGCGGTGGCGCTGCCGCGAGGCGCGCAGCTCGTCCAGGCTCAGCCACAGCGTGCGGTGGATGCCGTCGTCCAGCGTGCGGCCGGCGATCTCCTCGCCGACGTCGCCACAGTAGGCGAAGCGGACGTAGGTGACGTCCTCGGACGTCAGCGGCCTGACGAAACGGGCCAGGTAGACGCCCAGCAGGGCCCGCGGCACGAAGGCGCGCGCCGTTTCCTCCAGCGCTTCGCGCACCACGGCCTGCAGCGGGCTTTCACCCTGCTCGATGTGTCCGGCGGGGTTGTTCAGCCGCAGCCCTTCGGCCGTTTCCTCCTCGACCAGCAGGTAGCGGCCGGCCCGCTCTATCACCGCGGCGACGGTGACGCTGGGTCTGAATCTCTCTGTGGCGGGCATGAAACCTTCCTCTCGAATTCCCGCAGTGGGGCGTCGCATGCATTGTGTAAGCTGGCGCGCAACCCCTGCCCCCTGGAGGAGCGCATGCAGATCGGCGTCCCGCGCGAGCGCGCGGCTGGAGAGACACGCGTGGCCGTCACACCCGAGACGGCCAAGAAGCTCAAGGCCGCCGGCCACAGCTTGCGCATTGAGTCGGGCGCCGGCGTGGCGGCCAGCGTCACCGATGCGGCCTACGAGGCGGTGGGCTGCGAGATCGTCGACCAGGCCACCGCGCTGGCCAGCGAGCTGGTGCTGAAGGTGCGCGCGCCCGGCGCCGACGAGCTGGCGCTGATGAAGCCGGGCACCGCGCTGGTGGGCATGCTGAACCCCTTCGACCGCGAGGGCCTGTCGGCAATCGCCGCGGCCGGGTTGACCAGCTTCGCGCTGGAAGCCGCGCCGCGCACGACGCGTGCGCAGAGCATGGACGTGCTGTCCAGCCAGGCCAACATCGCCGGCTACAAGGCCGTGATGATCGCGGCGGACAAGTACCAGCGCTTCTTCCCCATGCTGATGACCGCCGCCGGCACCGTGAAGGCGGCGCGCGTGGTCATCCTGGGCGTGGGCGTGGCGGGCCTGCAGGCCATTGCGACGGCCAAGCGCCTGGGCGCGGTCATCGAGGCCAGCGACGTGCGGCCGTCGGTGAAGGAGCAGGTCGAGTCGCTGGGCGCCAAGTTCATCGACGTGCCCTACGAGACCGCCGAGGAGAAGGAAGCGGCTGAAGGGCAGGGCGGCTACGCGAAGCCCATGCCGCCCAGCTGGCTGGAGCGCCAGAAGGTCGAGGTGGCCAAGCGCGTGGCGCAGGCCGACGTGGTCATCACGACGGCGCTGATCCCGGGGCGTGCGGCGCCGGTGCTGGTCACGGAGGACATGGTCAAGGCGATGAAGCCGGGCTCGGTCATCGTCGACATCGCGGCGCCGGCCGGCGGCAACTGCCCGTTGACCGAAGCGGGCAAGACCGTCGTGAAGCACGGCGTGACGCTGGTGGGCGAAACCAACCTGCCGGCGCTGGTGGCGGCCGATGCGTCGGCGCTGTACGCACGCAATGTGCTGGACTTCCTGAAGCTGATCGTCACCAAGGAGGGCACGCTGACCGTGCCGCTGGATGACGACATCGTCGCGGCCTGCCGCGTGACCCAAGACGGACAAGTGACGAGGGCCTGAGCATGGAAGCCGTAGACCACACCATCATCAATCTCATCATCTTCGTGCTGGCCATCTACGTGGGCTACCACGTCGTCTGGACGGTGACGCCCGCGCTGCACACGCCGCTGATGGCCGTCACCAACGCGATCTCGGCCATCGTCATCGTCGGCGCCATGCTGGCCGCGGCGCTGACCGAGACGCCGCTGGCCAAGGGCATGGGCGTCGTCGCCGTGGCGCTGGCGGCCGTCAACATCTTCGGCGGCTTCCTCGTGACGCGGCGGATGCTGGAGATGTTCAAAAAGAAGGACAAGCCCGTCGCGAAGAAGGAGGGCGTGTGATGAGCATGAACGTCGTCACGCTGCTGTACCTCCTCGCCAGCGTCTGCTTCATCCAGGCGCTCAAGGGCCTGTCGCACCCGACGACGTCCATTCGCGGCAACCTGTTCGGCATGGTGGGCATGGCCATCGCCGCGTTCACGACGGCGGCGCTCATCGTCAAGCTGGCCGATTCCGCCATGGGCCTGGGCTGGGTGCTGCTGGGCCTGGTCGTTGGCGGCGGCTTTGGTGCCTGGAAGGCCAAGACGGTCGAGATGACCAAGATGCCCGAGCTGGTCGCGTTCTTCCACAGCATGATCGGCCTGGCGGCCGTGGCCATCGCGGCGGCGGCGGCCTACGAGCCCTGGGCCTTCCAGATCACGGCCAAGGGCGGTGACATTCCCGGCGGCAACCGCATCGAGCTGGCGCTGGGCGCCTTCATCGGCGCGGTCACGTTCACCGGCTCGGTCATCGCCTGGGGCAAGCTGTCCGGCGGCAGCAAGTTCCGGCTGTTCCAGGGCGCACCGGTCGTCTTCAAGGGCCAGCATGCGCTGAATGCGCTGCTGGGCCTGGCGGCGGCCTTCTTCGTGTTCGGCTTCTGGCACAGCCAGAGCCAGATGGACTTCTGGATCGTCGTGGCACTCGGCTTCGTGCTGGGCGTGACGCTGATCATTCCCATCGGCGGCGCCGACATGCCGGTGGTCGTGTCGATGCTGAACAGCTACTCGGGCTGGGCCGCGGCGGGCATCGGCTTCTCGCTGAACAACAGCATGCTGATCATTGCCGGCTCACTGGTGGGCAGCTCGGGCGCGATCCTGAGCTACATCATGTGCAAGGCGATGAACCGCTCGTTCTTCAGCGTCATCCTGGGCGGCTTCGGCGGCGACGCGACCGCGGCGACGGCCGGCGCGGCGCAGCAGCGCAACGTGAAGAGCGGCAGCGCCGACGACGCCGCCTTCGTCATGGGCAATGCCGAGAGCGTCATCATCGTGCCGGGCTATGGCCTGGCGGTGGCGCGCGCCCAGCATGCGGTGAAGGAGCTGGCGCACAAGCTGCACGAGAAGGGCGTCACGGTGAAGTACGCCATCCATCCGGTGGCCGGTCGCATGCCGGGCCACATGAACGTGCTGCTGGCCGAGGCCGAGGTGCCCTACGACCAGGTGTTCGAGATGGAGGACATCAACGCCGAGTTCGGCCAGGCCGACGTGGCCATCATCCTGGGCGCCAACGACGTCGTGAACCCGGCCGCGCACGTGAAGGGCAGCCCCATCTACGGCATGCCCATCCTGGAGGCCTACAAGGCCAAGACCATCATCGTCAACAAGCGCTCCATGGCCGCGGGCTACGCGGGCCTGGACAACGAGCTGTTCTACATGGACAAGACCATGATGGTGTTTGGCGACGCGAAGAAGGTCGTCGAGGACATGCTGAAGGCGGTGGAGTGAGGGCTGGTGAACCGACCCTAGAGCGCTCCCCCTAGAGCGCTATCGAATCCCCTCATCGGTGCGCTGTCAGCCATCGGTCAGAATCGCCCGCACGCAAAAAGGAGACAAGGCCATGGAGCCGATCTGGCTGAAGCAATACCCGGCCGCCGTGCCGCGCGACGTCAACACGTCCCTCTATCCCAGCCTGGTCGACCTGCTCGACACGGGTTTCAAGAAGCACGGCGACAAGGCCGCCTACCTGATGATGGGCAAGAGCATCAGCTTTGCCCAGGTCGATGAGGCCTCGCGTGCACTGGCGGCCTATCTGCAGGGACTGGGCCTGGAGAAGGGCGACCGCGTCGCCATCATGATGCCCAACCTGTTCCAGTACCCGGTGGCCGTGGCCGCCGTGCTGCGCGCGGGCTACGTGGTCGTCAACGTCAACCCGCTGTACACGCCGCGCGAGCTGGAGCACCAGCTCAAGGACTCGGGTGCCAAGGCCATCATCATCATCGAGAACTTCGCCTCGGTGCTGCAGCAGGTCATCCGCTCGGTCCCCACCAAGCACATCATCCTCGCCGCGATGGGCGACATGCTGGGCCTGCTGAAGGGCAGCATCGTCAACTACGTCGTGCGCAACGTGCGCAAGATGGTGCCGGCCTTCGAGTTGCCCGGGGCCGTGCGCTTCAACGATGCGTTAGCCAAGGGGCGGGGCAAGACCTACCAGAAGCCGCAGCTGGGGCCGGACGACATCGCCGTGCTGCAGTACACCGGCGGCACCACGGGCGTGTCCAAGGGCGCGGTGCTGCTGCACCGCAACCTGGTGGCCAACATCCTGCAGAACGAGGCCTGGTACCAGCCGGCGCTTAAGAAAATCCCGGCCGGCGAACAGGTGGTCACCATCTGCGCGCTGCCGCTGTATCACATCTTCGGTTTCAACGCGAACATGATGCTGTCCATGCACATGGGCGGCGCCAATGTGCTGATCCCGAATCCGCGTGACCTGCCGGCCATGTTCAAGGAGCTGAAGAGCCACAGCTTCCACAGCTTCCCGGCCGTCAACACGCTGTTCATGGCCATGGCCAACCACCCCGAGTTCAATTCGGTGGACTGGAGCAAGCTGGTCATCTCGGTCGGCGGCGGCATGGCCGTGCTGCAGGCCACGGCCAAGCTGTGGCTGGAGAAGACCGGATGCCCCATCGTGGAGGGTTACGGTCTGTCCGAGACCTCGCCCACGGCCACCTGCAACCCGACCGACAGCCAGGCCTACACCGGCACCATCGGCCTGCCCCTGCCTCATACCGAGCTGAAGCTGCTGGACGACGACGGCAACGAAGTACCGCCGGGCGAGCGCGGCGAGATCGCCATCAAGGGCCCGCAGGTCATGGCCGGCTACTGGCAGCGCCCCGACGAGACGGCCAAGGTCATGACGCCCGACGGTTTCTTCCGCAGCGGCGACATCGGCACCGTGGATGAAAAGGGTTACTTCAAGATCGTGGATCGCAAGAAGGACATGATCCTGGTCAGCGGTTTCAATGTGTATCCCAACGAGGTCGAGGATGTGCTGACGCAGATGCCGGGCGTGCTGGAATGCGCTGCGGTGGGCGTGGCCGACGCGAAGGCGGGCGAGGCGGTGAAGGTCGTCATCGTGAAGAAAGACCCGAATCTCAGCGAGGCCGATGTGCGGGCCTATTGCGAAGCCAACCTGACCGGCTACAAACGTCCCAAGATCGTCGAATTCCGCACCGACCTGCCCAAGACGCCCGTGGGCAAGATCCTGCGCCGGGAACTGCGCGACAAGGCCTGAGGCCTCGTCCCGCAGCCGCACCGCGCAGGCGGTGATCTCGCCTGGGCCCCACGACCGACACCGTGCTCGAACTGCTGCACTCCAAGACCGATGCCGGCCGCGCCGAGATCCGCGCGCGTGCCCTGCCGCTGTCGCGCGCGGCGCGCAATCTGCTGCTGGTGCTGGACGCCAGCAAGCCTGCCGGCGAGTGGCTGCGCCTGGTCGCGGGCGCGACGCAGGCCGACCTGGACGCGTTGCGCCAGCATGGCCTGATCGCGCCGCAAGGGGCGGGCGGGC
>DASWWC010000014.1:0-6277 GCA_036401055.1 Roseateles sp. | reverse complement strand
CTCGCCTACCCCGCGCTGGCCGGCAGCCGTATCGTCACGCAGGCCAGCGCGGCCAACCTGATCCGCGTCATCGAGCGTGGCGGCTACGCGCCGGCCACACCGGGCCACCCCCGCCCCTACGGCATGCCGCCCTTTGCCGGCGTGCTGGACGCGGACGAACTGGCCGCGCTGGCCAGCCATCTGCGCCAGGCCTGGGGTCACCACGCCGGCGAGGTCGACAGCGTCGAAGTGCTGCGTCTGCGCACCGCCACCGCGGCACATTGACACGACAAGCCCGCGGTCGTGGGGGTCGTCGTGAACGACTTCACGCCGACCCTGGCAGCCAGGATTCAAATCGTCACAGGTCGCGACACACTGCGCGCGGGCCGTGCTTAGGCCCGGTAAAAAACGGCCCACCCAGCCTAAAGTCATCGTTGGGTTGACGGCGGCAATGACGCCGCCGACACCCGAAGCACCACCGGACAAGGATCTGACTCGCATGAACTTCCTGACGCAATTGCGCATTGGCCAGCGCTTGGCCGTGAGCTTCGGCTTGCTGATCCTGCTGCTGATAGGCATCGGCGTGTACGGCGCGATGAACGCCAATCGCCTGTCCAAGGATCTGGACAACACCGCCAATTCCAGCCTCGTGAAGATCGGAGCCGCGAATGGGCTGGACAGCCAGGTCAACGTCATCGCCAGCGCGGTGCGCGACCTGCTGCTGCTGGACACGGCCGGCGCCATCAAGAAGGCGAAGAAGGCCATCGCCGACGCCGCCGATGAGAGCGAGAAGCAGCTCAAGGCGCTCGAAGCCGCCGTCGTCAGTGACGAGGAGAAGGCCAGCGTCACCGAGACCCGCGCCCACAAGGTCAAGTTCATCGCGGCACTGGACAAGTTCCTAAAGATCCAGACCGACGGCAGCCCCGACGAGGCCCGCGAAAGCCTGATCACCGACCTGCGCCCCGCCCAGACGGCCCTGCAGGGCGGCATCAAGAAGCTGGTCGACATCCAGTTCGACAGCGGCAAGCAACTCGCCACCTCCGGGGTCGACCTGGCCCGCTTCTCCGTCATGCTGACCGCCGCGCTGGTCGTCGCGGCCGTGCTCATCGGCATCGGTGGCGGTCTGGTCATTGCCCGCTCCATCGTGGGTCCGGCCCGCAAGGCCCAGCAGGCCGCCGAAGCCATCGCCGCCGGCGACCTGACTCAGGACATCAAGGTCGAAGGCCGTGACGAGCTGAGCCAGATGCTGCAGGCCATGAAGGACATGCAGACCGCGCTGTCCGGCGTGCTGCGCGACGTGTCCACCGCCGCCAGCGAGGTGGCCTCCAACTCCGGCTCCATCGCCGACAGCAACTCCAACCTCGCCGAGCGCACCACGCGTTCCGCCGCCAGCCTGCAGAACACCGCCGCGTCGGTGGAGCAGATCGCCTCCACGCTGAAGGGCGCCAGCGACCTGACCCGCCGCGCCGCAGGCATCGCCGTGACGGCCCGCCAGGCCGCCAGCAACGGCGGCTCCGTGGTCTCCAAGGTCGTCGAGACCATGGAAGAGATCAGCGCCAGCTCCAAGAAGATCGGCGACATCATCGGCGTCATCGACGGCATTGCCTTCCAGACCAACATCCTGGCGCTGAACGCCGCCGTCGAGGCCGCGCGCGCCGGCGAGCATGGCCGCGGCTTCGCCGTGGTGGCCGCCGAAGTTCGCGCGCTGGCTCAACGCTCGGCCGGCGCCGCCAAGGAGATCAAGGTGCTGATCCAGGAATCGACCGTCAAGGTCGAGAACGGCACGACCCTGGTCAACAACGCCGGCGTCACCATCCGCAGCGTCGTGGACGAGGTCAACAACATGGGCCAGCTGATCGAGGAGATCTCGCACTCGGCTCAGGAACAGGCCACGGGCGTCACCGTCGTCAACGGCGCCATGAACGAGCTGGACAAGGCCACGCAGCAGAACACCAGCCTGGTGGGCGAGCTGAGCCGCTCGGCCGACGCGCTGCGCGACTCCTCCACCCGCCTCATCGAAGCCGTCGGCTTCTTCCGCGCGGCCTGAACGCCATCAGCCAACCATCCGTCGAGAGGTCTGCCATGTCATTCCTGCGTTCCGCCACCGTCCTCGCCGCCAGCCTGATGCTGGCCCTGGCGGCCCAGGCCGCCCCCAAGGTCGTCAAGAAAGTGCCGCCCGAGTTTCCCTCGGAGGCCGCCAAGAAGGGCATCTCCACCGGCTCGGTCAAGGCCAAGCTCATCATCGAAGCCGATGGCAAGGTCAGCGACGTCGAAATCGTCGAAGCCGAACCCAAGAAGGTGTTCGACCGCGCCGTGAAGGCGGCGCTGATGGAGTGGAAGTTCGAGCCCGGCGAGAAGGCCACCCACGAGGTCAAGCTGGTCTTCAAGAACGAAGACTGATCACCCCTGACCTGCCTGCATCTCGCAGGCATGAAAAAAGCGCCGCATCTGCGGCGTTTTCTTTTGTAGGCGGCTCAGCGCCTCATGCCGACCGGCACCTCGCCGCTGACTGCAGCCGGCGGCCACAGCCGCGCGCCACCAACCGCCAGCACCAGCGCCAACGCGACCAAGGCACCCGCCGCCATGCCCATGCGCCGACGCTTCTGCGACTTGCGCAGCCGCAGCTGGCCGACACCGGCGGCCTCGCGCAGCGCCGGGTTGACCCGGGGCGTCTGCAGGCGCTTCAAGCCCACAGCCTGCTTGCGACCGTCACGGCCCGTCACAATTTCGAAGCTCAAAGCCTCGTCCAGGCGCGGCCCGTCACCATCCATCGGGAAGGCGGCCAGGGCCACGAAGACCTCTTCGCCGCCGCCCGACGGCCGGATGCGGCCATGCCCTGCATCCGGGTTCCATGCGCTCAGTACTCCTTGGAATCTCATGTTCACTCCACAACGACATGACAATGTTGGGGCCATGCGCAGGCACCCGGGCAACCGGATGTAAGCCCTGAAAATCCGCGCCCCAGCAATCCCCAGAACCTTCGCCGCATGCCCATCCACTGGTTTCCCGGCCACATGAACTCCACCCGCCAGGCGATCAAGGATCGCGTGAAGGCGGGGCTGGACGTCGTCATCGAGCTGCTCGACGCCCGCCTGCCCGGCTCCAGCAGCAACCCGCTGCTGGCCGCGCTGACGACCGGCCGGCCGGCGCTGAAGATCCTGAACAAGCAGGATCTGGCCGACCCGGCCCAGACCGCAGCTTGGCTGGCACATTACAACGCCCAGCCCCACACCCGCGCCATCCCTCTGGATGCGGGGGACAAGGCGCCGGCGCGCGCACTGGTCAAGGCCTGTCGCGAGCTGGCGCCCAACCGTGGCGACCTCGCCAAGCCGCTGCGCGTGCTGATCTGCGGCATCCCCAACGTCGGCAAGAGCACGCTGATCAACACCCTGGTCGGCAAGCGCGCCGCCAAGACCGGCGACGAGCCCGGCATCACCAAGATCGAGCAGAAGATCGTGCTGGAGAACGGCTTCTACCTGTTCGACACGCCGGGCATGCTGTGGCCGCGCATCGCCATCGAGCAGAGCGGCTACCACCTGGCCGCCAGCGGCGCGATCGGCCGCAACGCCTTCGACGAAGCCGAGGTGGCGCTGGAGCTGATCCAGGTGCTGAAGCGCCGCTACCCCGAGGCGCTGCAGCAGCGCTACGGTCTGGCCGAGCTGGGCGACGAGGAGGCCGTGCTGGAGGCCATCGGCCTGAAGCGCGGCGCCAAGGTGCGCGGCGGCGGCGTGCAGATGCACAAGGCCGCCGAGGCGCTGCTGATCGACTACCGGCAGGGTCTGCTGGGCCGCATCACGCTGGAGACGCCCGAGGAAATGGCGGCCTGGCGCCAGGCCGCCGCCGACGACGAAGCGCGCAAGCAGGCGCAACGCGAGGCCGACAAGGCCGCCGACAAGGAGCGCCGCAGCGGCCGGCGCCAAGCCTCCAGCGGCGACGCCTGAAAGCCGGGGCCGGCGCGCGAGGAGCATGGCTCATGGCACATGACGGTGGCGTCAGCAGCCTCTATCCTCCGGCCCTTCCGAACGGCGCGCCAAGCCCGGCAAGCGCCGTCCGTTCTTGATTGGGTCCACGGATGAAACGCCTCCTCCCCCTGCTCCTGCTGGCAGCCGCACTCGGCGGCTGTGCCGGAACCGCCCCCGAACAGCCGCCCACCCAGCTGGCCTCGGCCGATACCGGCCGGGTCTGCGACAAGGAGCAGGCCACGGGCAGCAAGTTCATCGCGGTGCGCTGCCGCTCCGCGGCCGACCGCGAGTACGACCGGCGCGACGTGGAGGCCCTGTCCGAAGCCACCCGGCGCACCCGCTCGAACGAGAAGCCCGGCCGCTGACCCACGCTGAACCCCTGCAGGGGTTCAGCGCCGCCCCGGCTGTCCGTAGGCCGGGCCGTAGACCTGGCCCTGGTAGTGGCCACCGCTGTAGCCATGGTGGTGATGGTGCCCGCCGCGGCCCGGCACGATGATGCAGCCCGACAGCAGGGCGGTGGAAATCAGCACGCAGGCCAGAGCCATTCGTTTCATGAGGTCACTCCAGGCCGCATCAGCGCAGCCGCCCACCTCCAACTGGCCGGCGGCGTTGCGGGATGACGGGTGTCACACAGAGTTACTCGCCAGTCTGGCCCGGCTATCCTGCGCACTCCACACCGCCCCGCATCCGCCATGAACCGACTGCTGCTCTTGATGCCCCTCGCGCTCGCAGCCTGCGCCGCCACGCCGCCGCCCGGCACGCCGCTGGCGGCAGACCAGATCAGCTGCGACCGCGAGGTGCGCGTCGGCAGCAACCTGCCCACCACGCGCTGCCGCTCCGCGGCGCAGCGCGAGGCCGAGCGCCGCTCGGTCGAGGCCATGGGCGAGAACCTCCGGCCCGGCGCCGCCACGCGCGACGCGGGCTCCTGATCAGCCACGCGGCTCGCGCAGCACCGCCACCAGCGCCAGCATGCCCGCCGCCATCACGGCGGCCGTCAGCCACAGCGCGGCCTCGAAGCTGCCGCTGGCCTCCACCATGCGGCCGGTCAGCGCCGGGGCGCTGATCTGCGCCGCGCCATAGCTCAACGTCAGCCGCGCCATGGCCTTGCCCGGGTTGGCGGGCGAGCGCCGGCCCACCAGCGCCAGCGTCAGGCTGACGATGCCGATGAAGGTGGCGCCATACAGCAGCGCGCCCAGCAGGGCCGCCGCCAGTCCGCCGGCCAGCGCCGGCAGCAGCACGCCCACGATCTGCAGGCCGAAGGCCAGCAGCAGCGCGCCCACATCGCCCAGCCGGCGCGCGATGCGGTCCCAGACGAACACCGCCGGCGTGGCCGCCAGCCCCACCAGCAGCCAGGCCCAGGGCCCCTGCCCGGCCAGCAGCGGCTGACCCTCGACGATGGCCACCGTGAAGGTCGCGTTGATGACGAAGCCCCAGCCCGCGCAGAAATAGGCCGCCACCATCAGCGCCATCCAGCGCCGGCTCGGCGCTTCGCCCGAAGCGGCCTTTGCGGACGGCGGCGGTACCGGCGGGCGCCAGACCCAGGCCGGAACGAGGAAGGCCAGCCCCAGCAGCGCGAAGCCCTGCCATTGAGCGGCCCAGCCGAGGTTCAGCGCGCTCATGCCCATGGCGCCCAGGGCCGACACGGCCACGCCCAGACCCAGGCCGATGAAGTAGAGGCCCAGCTCCGGCCGGCGCCCCGAGCGGATCAGCCAGCCCTGCACCAGCCCCGAGCCCAGCAGCATGCCGGCCGCGCCGCACAGGCCGCCCAGGTAGCGCGACGCGGCCCACAGGCCGAAGGACGTGCTCCAGCCCATCAGCGCCGTGACCAGCAGCGCCAGCGGCAGCCCCCAGCTGTAGAGGCGCTGGCGCCAGACCGGGCTCTCTATCCACGCGGCCAGCAGCGCGCCGCTCATGTAGCCGGCGTAGTTGATGGCCGCCAGCAGGCCGCCATCGGCCACGCCCAGGCCGGCCTGCGCCTGCATCTGCGGCAGCAGCGGCGTGTAGGCGAAGCGCGCCAGGCCGATGGTCAGTACCAGCGCGCAGATGCCGCCCAGCAGCACCTGCCAGGCCTGCAGTCGGGATTCGGTGGGCATGCGCCAGCCTAACGGCTTTCGGCCGGCCTCGTCCGTGGCATTCCCCGCTTGCAAAGACCCAGCACCGGCCCCAGTTGCTGGGCATGCCGTTGCTGACCGCCTTCCTCCTCGCCCTGCTTGCCGCCGCCGCCATCGCGCTGTGGCCGCTGTGGGTGCGCCGCCGCCGCGAGCGCATCGCGGGCCAGCCTTTCCCGGCCGCGTGGCGGCGCCTGCTGCGCCGCCACGTGCCGCTGGTGGCCCGGC
>DASWWC010000013.1:0-35523 GCA_036401055.1 Roseateles sp. | reverse complement strand
TGCAGCCGCAGCGCCCGCTCCTGCAGCAGCGGCGCCCGCAGCCGCCCCCGTGCAGGCCAGCGCCGCGCCGGCCGCGGCACTGCCCGCGCACCAGCCCACGGCCCCCACCGGCCAGTTGCCGCATGCGTCGCCCAGCATCCGCAAGCTCGCCCGCGAGCTGGGCGTGCCGTTGGCCGAGGTCAAGGGCAGCGGCGCCAAGGGCCGCATCACCGAGGCTGACGTGCAGGGCTTCGTGAAGGCCGTCATGGCTGGCGTGGTGCAGACCGCCGCGCAGAAGGCCGTCGCGCCCGCAGCCGCGGCTGGGGGCGGTTCCGGCCTGAACGTGCTGGCCTGGCCCAAGGTCGACTTCGAGAAGTTCGGCGCCGTCGAGCGCAAGGAGCTGTCCCGCATCAAGAAGATCTCGGGCGCCAACCTGCATCGCAACTGGGTGGTCATCCCCCACGTCACCAACCATGACGACGCGGACATCACCGAGCTGGAAGCCTTCCGCGTCCAGCTGAACAAGGAGAACGAGAAGGCCGGCATCAAGGTCACGATGCTTGCTTTCATGATCAAGGCGGCCGTCGCGGCGCTGAAGAAGTTCCCCGAGTTCAACAGCTCGCTGGACGGCGACACGCTGGTGCTGAAGAACTACTTCCACATCGGCTTCGCGGCCGACACGCCCAACGGTCTCGTCGTGCCCGTCATCAAGGACGCCGACAAGAAGGGCATCTTCCAGATCAGCCAGGAAATGTCCGAGCTGGCCAAGAAGGCCCGCGACGGCAAGCTGGGCCCGGCCGACATGAGCGGCGGCTGCTTCTCGATCTCGTCGCTCGGCGGCATCGGTGGCAAGTACTTCACGCCCATCATCAACGCGCCGGAAGTGGCCATCATGGGCGTCTGCAAGAGCAGCACCGAGCCTGTGTGGGACGGCAAGCAGTTCGTGCCGCGCCTGATCCTGCCGCTGTCGCTGTCGTGGGACCACCGCGTCATCGACGGCGCAGCGGCTGCGCGCTTCAACGTCTACTTCGCCAGCCTGCTCGCCGACTTCCGTCGGATCGCGCTGTAAGAAGGAGCTGAACTCATGGCACTCATTGAAGTTCAAGTTCCCGACATCGGCGACTTCGACGAAGTCGGCGTCATCGAGCTGCTGGTCAAGCCGGGCGACACCGTCAAGGTCGAGCAGAGCCTGATCACGGTCGAGAGCGACAAGGCGTCGATGGAGATCCCCTCCAGCGCCGCCGGCGTCGTCAAGGAGATCAAGGTCAAGCTGGGCGACAAGGTCGCCAAGGGCTCGGTCATCGTGTCGCTGGAAAGCAGCGACGCGGCTGCACCCGCACCTGTCTCCGCGCCGGCACCTGCCGCAGCAGCGCCCGCGCCCGCCGCCGCCGCACCGGCGCCGGCCGCCGCGACCTACTCGGGCAGCGCCGACCAGGCCTTCGACCTCGTCGTCCTCGGCGGTGGCCCCGGTGGCTACTCGGCCGCCTTCCGCGCCGCCGACCTGGGCCTGAAGGTCGCCCTCGTCGAGCGCTACGCGACGCTCGGCGGCGTCTGCCTGAACGTGGGCTGCATCCCGTCCAAGGCGCTGCTGCACGTCGCGGCCGTCATGGACGAGGCCTCGCACATGGCCGACCTGGGCGTCGTCTTCGGCGAGCCCACCGTCGATATCGACAAACTGCGCGCGCACAAGAACAAGGTCACCGGCAAGCTGACCAACGGCCTCGCGGCCATGGCCAAGATGCGCAAGGTGACTGTGCTGCGCGGTGTCGGCTCGGTGGTGGATGCACAGCATCTGAAGGTCGAAGCGACCGAAGGCGCCGTGGGCCAGGCCAAGACCGGCGCGGTGCAGACCGTGGCCTTCAAGCGCCTCATCATCGCGGCCGGTTCGCAGGCCGTGCGCCTGCCCTTCCTGCCCAACGACCCGCGCATCGTCGACTCGACCGGCGCGTTGGAGATGGGCGTCAAGCCCGAGAAGATGCTCATCGTCGGCGGCGGCATCATCGGCCTGGAAATGGGCACGGTGTACTCCACGCTGGGCGCGCGCCTGGACGTCGTCGAAATGCTGCCCACGCTGATGACCGGCGCGGACCGCGATCTCGTCAAGGTCTGGCAGAAGTTCAACCAGCACCGCTTCGACAACATCATGTTGAACACAAAGACGGTGGCGGCTGAGGCTCGGTCCGACGGCATCTACGTGACCTTCGAAGGCGAGGGCGCGCCGAAGGAGCCCCAGCGCTACGACCTCGTGCTGCAGGCCGTGGGCCGCACGCCCAACGGCAAGAAGATCGCGGCCGAGAACGCCGGCGTCGTCGTGACCGACCGCGGCTTCATCCCGGTGGACGTGCAGATGCGCACCAACGTGCCCAGCGTGTTCGCCATCGGCGACATCGTCGGCCAGCCCATGCTGGCCCACAAGGCGGTGCACGAGGGCCATGTGGCGGCGGAAGTCTGCGCCGGTGAACTGCTGGGTGACGACAAGCTCAAGAAGAGCCAGTTCGACGCCCGCGTGATCCCGAGCGTCGCCTACACCGACCCCGAGGTGGCCTGGGTGGGCTTCACCGAGGACGAGGCCAAGGCCAAGGGCATCAAGATCACCAAGGGCCTGTTCCCTTGGACGGCCTCGGGCCGTGCTATCGCCAACGGCCGCGACGAGGGCTTCACCAAGCTGATCTTCGACGAGGAAAGCCACCGCATCATCGGCGGCGGCATCGTCGGCACGCATGCCGGCGACATGATCGGCGAGATCGCGCTGGCCATCGAGATGGGCGCCGACGCAGTGGACATCGGCAAGACCATCCACCCGCACCCCACGCTCGGCGAAAGCCTCGGCATGGCCGCCGAAGTGGCGCACGGCTCCTGCACGGACGTGCCGCCGGTGCGCAAGAAGTAAGCCGCGACATGCGCCGCCTGCTGGTGTTCACGGCGGCGGCGCTGATCGCGCTGCAGGCCCAGGCCGAGCAGCGCTCGTGGCCGGTGCCCCCGCATGCCACCGACGCCCGCCTGGGCGCCGACGAGCCGCCGCACTGGGTGGTCTACGACCCGGCGGCGGCCTTGCCCTTGCTGGTCTGGCTGCCGGGCACCAACGGCCGTCCGGCCGAGGGGCCCAAGGGCGTGCTGCGCGCGGCGCTGGACGGCGGCTACCGCGTCGTGGCCCTGTCCTATCTGAACAGCCGGGCCGTCGGCCAGGTCTGCGTCGGCGCGCGGCTGCGCAGGCACGAGGGCTGCGCGGCCGAGATGCGCCAACAGCGCGTGTGGGGTGATGCGCGCCACCCGCCCATCGACGACCGGCCCGAGGACGCCATCGTGCCGCGCCTCGTCGGCCTGCTGAAGCACCTTGCCGCGCAGGACCCCGCCGGCCAGTGGGCAGGCTATCTCGACGGCGACGAGCCGCGCTGGAGCCGCATCGTGCTGGCCGGCCAGTCGCAGGGCGGCGGCATGGCGGCCTTCATTGCGAAGACGCGCACCGTGGCCGGCGTGCTGGACTTCTCCGGCGGCTGGGACCGCGAGGCCGGCGGCGGGCTGGCCGGCTGGTATCGCAGCCCGAGCGCGACGCCGCCGGAGCGCTGGCATGCGAGCTACCACGTGCAGGAAGGCGCGGCCGACCTGTTGGCGCAGAGCTACCGCCTGCTCGGCATTCCGCCGGCCCAGGTGCATGCGCTGGACCAACCCGTGCGGGCCGGCCGCGACGCGCACGGCGAGGGCATTGCCAACCCGGCCTATGCGCCGCTGTGGCGGCAGATGCTGGATGCCGTGCGACCGACGCGTTAGCGATGGTGCGGCGGACCCTGCTGGACGCTGGGCAAGGGCCTCGCCACAATCGCCTCAAAGCAACGGTGGGGGCGAGCATGAACAACACAGCGACCGGGACGGCCGGCGCCGTCAACCCCCACTATCTGGGCCACCTGACCGCCAGTGCCGCGCAGCACGAGGTCGAGGTCACGGAAGACATCGTCAGTGGCAGCGGCGTCAAGCTGCTGGCCAAGGGCATGCGGGTCGGTGCCGACCTGCAGCAACGCCTGCTGGCGCACAAGCTGAGCCGGCCGCTGGAGGCCTGCCTGGGCATCGCCGATGGCGTTCGCGGTGCGCAGATCCAGGCCGTGGCCGAGCAGCTGCTGGAGCGCCATGCCCTGCTGCGCGCGCTGGCCGCGCACGAGCGCGCGCTGCCGCTGGCGCAGTCGCTGGGCAACCTGAAGATCAGCGGGCCGCTGCAGTCGCTGCTGACCGTCTACGCCGACCAGCCCGGCGAGCGGCTGGTCCATGCGGTGGGCGTGGCGCTGGTCGCCAAGGCGCTGGGCCGCCACCTGCTGCCGGGCGATATCGATGCCCACCGCCTGCTGGGCCTGGCCGGCCTGATGCACGACGTGGGCGAGCTCTACCTGGACCCCGTGCTGCTGCGCCGCGACGGTGAGCTGGAGGCCGAGCAGTGGCGGCAGATCGTCAGCCACCCGGTCGTGGGCCATCGCGTGCTGTGCGAGCTGGACGGCGGCGGCCCGGAGCTGGCGGAGCTGGTGCTGTGCCACCACGAGCGCATGGACGGCTTCGGCTACCCGCGCGGTCTGGAGGGGCGCGATTTCACGCCGCAGGCCCAGATGCTGGCGGCGGCCGAATGGCTGATGGGACTGATCGAGGGCGGCTCGCTGCCCATCACGCACAGCAGCGTGGCGGCCAAGCTCATCCCGGGCGAGTTCAGCGACGCGCTGCTGGACTGCCTGCGCCAGGCCGCGCGCAGTTGCGAAGGCCCCGACCATGTGCTGGACGAGGACCGCGGCCTGGCCGATGCGCTGCCGCGCGCGCTGCGCGTGGCCGAGCTGCTGGCGCACTTCCGCTCGTCGCGGGTGCCGCTGTGGGAGCGTTCCGTCGGCGCCAGCCCCGAGCTGCGCCGTCTGCTGGACCTGTGCCTGCAACGCATGCTGCAGCTGCAGGCCGCCTTCAGCAGCGCCGGCCTGGATGCCGACCACCCCGAGACGCTGGTGCAGTGCCTGGTGGCCGACGAAGGCCCGGTGCAGCTGGAAGTGCTGGCGCTGCTGCGCGAGTTCCACTGGCGCATGCGCCAGCTGGAGCGCGAGCTGCTGATGCGCTCGGCCGCGCTGAGCGGCCCCGACCGCGCCATGGTCGCCGACCTCATCGCCGCGGTGAAGGACGGCGCGATGCTGCCCTAGATTCGCGACTCGACCATGGCCGGGCAGTTGGCCGTGCCGAAGCGGTCCACCGGGATGCGAAAGCGCATGCCGGGCCGCAGCTGCTGCCAGCGCTCCGGCGTCACGCGGCAGGTCCAGCTGTGGTCCTCGTCGTGGCGCAGCGTGATCTCGTAGTAGGCCTCGCGCCGGCCCAGGCGCTCGCTGCCGGGCTGGCCGGGCGGCGCCACGCGCAGCGGCGGGCTCGGCCACTCGGGTCGGTCGTCGGGGCCGCCCTCGCTCTTCACGATCCAGCTGCGCCGCCAGGCCAGCAGCTCGTAGCGGCAATGCTCGGCGGGCTCGGTTCGCCGGCCGGTGGGGTCGGTGATGATGCGCCGCTTGATGTCGTAGGCGCCCTCGGGCAGCTCGTCGCACCAGTCCGAGCCGCTCTCGGTGCGCAGCCGCTCGACGACGATCTCCAGGCGCCAGCCGCGCCGCGTCAGCTCCACGAAGACGCCGGACGGGCCCCAGATCCACCAGCCCAGCGTCGCCAGCGTCGCCATCACCATGGCGGCGAGCACGATGACGCGCAGGCGCGGCAGCCGCATCGGCGGCTCAGGCAGCGTCGAACTGCGCGTTGACCGCCTCTTCCCACTGCGCCAGCTCGTCCCAGCCGATGTGCAGCCAGTCCATCGCGGCGGCATGGTGGCCGGCCCAGTCGGCGTCTTCCGGCAGGCCTTCGTGGCGACGCATCAGGTGCTCGGCGATCAGGCCCACGGCGATCAGCGTGTGGATCTCGGGCTCGATGTCGGCATGGCCCAGCGCGGAGAAGTCGTGGTGCAGCCGGATCGCGGCCATCAGCGGCGGCGGCAGGTTCCACACGCGGATGACCAGCGCGCCGACGACCGCATGGTCGGTCTTGTGGTTGGCGTTCTCGGTGGCGATGTAGGGGCGGTCGATGCGGGCGCCGGCCTCCACCATCGTCGAGGCATAGCCGCGCACGCTCTGCAGCAGCACCGGCTGCCCGACATGCAGGAACAGGCCGAAGCTGTGCGCCAGGTCGGGCGACAGGCCCGGCAGCTGCTGCGCGATGGTCGCCATCGCGATAGCGCGTTTGGTGCTGCGCTCCCAGAAGCGTGCCAGCTGCGGCGCGTTGACGGGAATGGCGTGCCGCGCCAGGAAGCCGGTCATCACGGCCACGCTCTCGCGCAGGCCGATGCGGTTCATGGCCTGGCCCACGGTGGTGCAGGGCAGGCCCACGGGCTTGAACAGCGGGCCGTTGGCGATGCGCAGCAGGGTGGCGGCCATGGCCACGTCGCTGGACGCGATGCGCGCGACCAGGTTGAGGTCGGGCTCGGGCGTGCTCATGGCCTGCTGCAACTGGGCCAGCAGCTCCGGGCAGGGCGGGATCTGGATGTGCTGCAGCGGGCCGCGGCGGCGGGATTGGTCGAGGTCGTCGCGGATCTGCTGCGCGCGCGCGCCGACGGCGGGCATGGCGTGGGAAGGTGCCGGGTTCTGCATAGCCAAAAATCTTAGAGGCGGCGAAGGGCCGTGCGGGCCGGGTACAGTGAAATCAATCGCAGCCCGCCGTCAATCTTGCCGACTTCGCCCTCCTGTTACGCCTCGGCTCGCCGGCTTCGCCGCTGGTGGCTGGCCGTGCTGATCGCCAGCCCGGCGCTGCTGGCCGCCGCCTACGACGCGGCGCGGGTGCTGGAGGCGGCCGCCCGGCGCGGGCCGCGCGTGGTGGAGCAGGCGCAGGCGCTGGTGCAGCAGATCGAGCGCAGCGGCACGCAGGGCGAGCTGCAGCGGCTGCGCGAGATCAACGACTTCTTCAACCGCCGCCTGGCCTTCCGCGACGACGCGCAGACCTGGGGCATGCCCGACTACTGGGCCTCGCCGCTGGAGACGCTGGAGCGCCGCGCCGGCGACTGCGAGGACTACGCCATCGCCAAGTACTTCGCGCTGGCCGGCGCGGGCGTGCCGACGGCGCGGCTGCGCATGGTCTACGTGCGCGCCCGCATGGACGGCCAGGCCTTGCCGCACATGGTGCTGGCCTACTATGCCGAGCCGGGCGCCGAGCCGCTGATCCTGGACAACCTGCGCCCCGAGGTGCTGCCGGCATCGCAGCGCGGCGACCTGACGCCGGTGTTCAGCTTCAACACCGAAGGTTTGTGGCAGGGCGTGGGCCAGGTCACGCAGGGCGACCCGCTGGTGCGGCTGTCGCTGTGGCGCGAGCTGGTGGCCAAGGTCAGGGCCGAAGGTTTCATCGATTGAAGAAGACATGAGGAACGAGACATGTCCCTGATGCGGCAGATCGCCTGGCTGGTGCTGGGTGTGGTGCTGGCGGCGCTGGTGGGCGCGGTCAGCCTGTCCACGCTGTCGGCGCGTGAGTTGATGCAGACCCAGCTGCGGCTGAAGAACGCCGACAACGCCCAGGCGCTGGCGCTGGCGCTGTCGCAGCAGCAGGGCGACGCGGAGCTGATCAGGCTGCTGATCTCGGCCCAGTACGACACCGGTGCCTACGAGTTCGTGCGCTGGCGCGGCCTGAAGGGCGAGACGCTGTACGAGCGCAGCGGCAACGAGAAGGCCGGCCAGGCGCCGGGCTGGTTCCGCGCGCTGGTGGCGCTGGACGCGCCGGCCGGCGTGGCCCAGCTGTCCAACGGCTGGAATGCCATCGGCGCGGTGGAGCTGAAAAGCCATGCCAGCTACGCCTACGACGAGTTGTGGCTGAGTGCGCGCCGGCTGCTGGCCTGGCTGCTGGGCGTGGGCATCGTCGCGGCCGTGCTGGCCTGGGCGGGCCTGCGGCGCATCCGCCGGCCGCTGGACGCCGCCGTGGCGCAAGCCGAGGGCGTGCTGGCCGGCCGCTACGGCCAGGTGCTGGAGCCGCGCGTGCCGGAGATGCAGCGCCTGACGCGCGCGATGAACGCGATGGTGCAGCGCGTGCGCGAGCTGTTCGAGGCCCAGGCCGGCCAATTGCTGGTGCTGCGCGAGCAGGCCCACCTGGACCCGCTGACCGGCGTGTCGGCGCGCAAGCACTTCCTGGCCGAGCTGGAGGCGGCGCTGCGCCGTGACGACGGCCCGGTCGTCGCGGGCCTGGTGCTGCTGCGGCTGCGCGATCTGGCCGGGCTGAACACCCGGCTGGGGCGCCGTGCGGTGGACGACGTGCTGCTGACCATCGTCGGCGCGCTGCAGGCCTATCCGCAGCGCGTGCCGGGCTGCCGCGTGGGCCGGCTCAACGGCGGCGACTTCGCGTTGTGGCTGCCCGCCGAAGGCGTGGCCGGCGAAACGGCGCAGGCCCTGGCCGACGCGCTGCGCGCCAGCCTGCCGGCCTTCGGGTCTGGCGTTCAGGTGGCGCTGGGCGCGGTGCAGCTGCCGCGCGAGCGCAGCAGCAGCGTCTGGCTGGGCGAGGCGGATGCGGCGCTGGCGCGCGCCGAGCTGGTCAGCCAGACGCGGGGCGGCTTCGTCGTGGACGTCGTGGCCGATGCCGGCGTGGGCCGCGAGCAGGGCGAGGGCCTGTGGCGGGCGCAGCTGCACGAGGCGGTGGCCGCGCAGCGCGGCCGCCTGGCCGAGTTCGCCGTGCGCGACCGCGAGGGGCAGGTACTGCATCTGGAATGCCCGCTGCAGCTGGCGCTGGAGCCGGGCGGCGATTTCCTGCCGGCATCCGGCTGGCTGCCGCTGGCGGCGCGCGCGCGGCTGACGGCGTTGGTCGATCTGTTCGCGGTGAGCCTCGCGCTGAAGGCCATCGCGGCGGACGGCCAGCCCCGCTGCATCAACATTGCGCCGGCGTCGCTGGCCGATGCCGCGTTGCTGCCGCAGCTGCGCGAGCTGCTGGCCCAGTCGCCGCAGGCCGCGCGCGGCCTGCTGCTGGATGTGGCCGAGACGGCGGCGACCGAGCATTTCGAGCGCCTGCTGGAGCTTGGCCGGCAGCTGCGTCCGCTGGGCGTCAAGCTCGGGCTGGAGCATGCCGGGGCCGGCTTGGCCGAGGTGGAGCGGCTGTACCAGGCGGGGCTGGACTACGTGAAGCTGGACGCCTCGGTGCTGCTGGGCGTGGCCGGCGAGGCGGGGCGGGCGGCCTTTGTGCGCGGCATGGTCATCATGCTGCGCAGCCTGGCGCTGAAGGTGTACGGCGAGGGCGTCGTCGACGCGATGGACGCGCAGGCGCTGTGGGACTGTGAGCTGGACGGGCTCACGGGGCCGTGGGTGACGGCGGGCGGGGCCGAGTTTTCGTAGCCTGCGCCGCGCGGCCGTGGCCCGACCTCAGATGCCCGCGCCGGCCTCGAACAGGCTCAGCCGCGCGGCGCTCAGCTTGACGCGCTGACCGCCGCGCAGTTGCAGCGCCTCGGCCTGGTCGCGGGTCAGTTCGGCTTCGAGCGGCTGACCATCCGGGCCGACCAGTTCCACGCGGGCGCTGGCGCCAAAGGACAGCACGCGCTCCACCGTGGCCGAGAGGCCCGGTGAGGACTCGTCGGTGACGATCTGCAGCTCGTGCGGGCGGGCGTAGGCCTGCACCTCGCCGTCGCCCTGAGCGCCGGCATGCGGCAGCTGGTGCTCGCCGATATGCAACACGCCGTCGCGCGAATGCCCGACGAAGCGGTTGACCGCACCCAGGAATCCGTAGACGAAGGGTGTCGCCGGGCGCTCGTAGACCTCCTGCGGCGTGCCGACCTGCTCGACGCGGCCGTGGTCCATCAGCACGATGCGGTCGGCAACTTCCAGCGCCTCGTCCTGGTCGTGCGTGACGAAGATGCTGGTGATGTGCAGCTCGTCGTGCAGGCGGCGCAGCCAGCGGCGCAGCTCCTTGCGGACCTTGGCGTCCAGCGCACCGAAGGGTTCGTCCAGCAGCAGCACGCGCGGCTCGACGGCCAGCGCGCGAGCCAGCGCGATGCGTTGGCGCTGCCCCCCGGACAGCTGCGGCGGGAAGCGGTCGCCCAGCCAGTCCAGCTGCACGAGCTTCAGCAACTCGGTGACGCGCTTCTTGATCTCGGCCTCGGGCAGCCGTTGCTTGCGCGGTTTCACGCGCAGGCCGAATGCGACGTTGTCGAACACCGTCATGTGGCGGAACAGCGCGTAGTGCTGGAACACGAAGCCGACCTGGCGCTCGCGCACATGGGTGTCGGAGGCGTCCTGGCCGTCCAGCAGCACGCGACCGCGGTCGGCTTGTTCCAAGCCCGCAATGATGCGCAGCAGCGTCGTCTTGCCGCAGCCCGACGGGCCCAGCAGTGCGACCAGTTCGCCGGTGGGGAAGTCCAGCGAGACGTCGCCCAGCGCCGTGAAATTGCCGAAGCTCTTGTGGATGTTTTGAACCTGGATGCCCATCATTCGTTCCCGTGCGACTGGCTCGCGCGCCACTCGATGAATTGCTTGATCACCAGCGTCACCAGCGCCAGAAGCGCCAGCAGCGAGGCCACGGCGAAGGCGGCGGCGAACTGGTATTCGTTGTAGAGGATCTCGACGTGCAGCGGCAGCGTGTTGGTCAGGCCGCGGATGTGGCCTGACACGACCGACACCGCGCCGAACTCGCCCATCGCCCGCGCATTGCAGAGGATGACGCCGTACAGCAGGCCCCACTTGATGTTGGGCAGCGTGACGCGGCTGAAGGTCTGCCAGCCGCTGGCGCCCAGCACCGTGGCGGCCTCTTCCTCGTCCCGCCCTTGAGCCTGCATCAGCGGGATCAGCTCGCGGGCGACGAACGGGAAGGTCACGAACACGGTCGCCAGCACGATGCCGGGCACCGCGAAGATGATCTTGATGTCGTTCTCCTGCAGCCAGGGGCCGAACCAGCCCTGCGCACCGAAGATCAGCACATACATCAGGCCGGCCACGACCGGGGACACCGAGAACGGCAGGTCGATGAAGGTGATCAGCAACTGCTTGCCGCGGAACTCGTGCTTGGCGATGGCCCACGAGGCGGCCAGCCCGAACGCGAGGTTCAGCGGCACCGCGATGGCGGCCGCGATCAGCGTGAGCTTGATGGACGACAGCGTCTCCGGGTCGGCCAGCGATGCGAAGTACAGCTCCCAGCCCTTGCGCAGCGCCTCGGTGAACACGGCGACCAGCGGCAGGATCAGGAAGATGGCGAAGAAGCCCAGGCCCAGCGCCAGCAGCGTGAAGCGCACCAGCGGCGACTCACGCGTGGCCGGGTTGTCTTCGTACTTGGCGCGGGCGCGGGCCGGCGCGAGATGCAGTGCCGCACTCATCGTGCACCTCGCTTGGAAGTCCAGGCCTGCAGTCCGTTGATGATGAGCAGCAGCACGAAGCTGACCACCAGCATCACCGTGGCGATGGCCGTGGCGCCGACGTAGTCGTATTGCTCCAGCTTGGAGATGATCATCAGCGGCGTGATCTCGCTGACCAGCGGGATGTTGCCGGCGATGAAGATCACCGAGCCGTACTCCCCCACGGCGCGCGCGAAGGCCAGCGCGAAGCCGGTCAGCAGGGCGGGCAGCAGCGTGGGCAGCACCACGTAGCGGAAGGTGGTCCAACGCTGGGCGCCGAGCGACGCGGCGGCTTCTTCCAGCTCGGTCTCCATGTCTTCCAGCACCGGCTGCACCGTGCGGACGATGAAGGGCAGGCCGATGAAGATCAGCGCCAGCAGCACGCCCAGCGGCGTGAAGGCGATCTTGGTGCCCTCGGGGCCGAACAAAAAGGCCAGCGCGCCGCCCGGCGCGAACAGCGATCCGACCCAGCCGTTGGGCGCATACAGCGCCGTCAGCGCGATGCCGGCGACGGCGGTGGGCAGCGCGAAGGGCAGGTCGATGAGCGCGTCCACCAGCTTCTTGCCCGGGAACTCGTAGCGCACGATGCACCAGGCCAGGATGAGGCCGAAGACGAGGTTGATGGCCGCCGCGATCAGCGAGGCGCCAAAGCTGAGCTTGTACGAAGCCATCACACGCGGCGACGTGGCGGCGGCCCAGAAGGCGTCCCAGCCATGGCCGGACGACTTCAGGAACACCGCGGCCAGCGGCAACAGCACGATGAGCGACAGGTAGAACAACGTGAAGCCCAGCGTCGGCGCGAAGCCGGGGAGCACACGTCGTCGCCCCAACGAGAACGAAGCCATATCGAGTTATTTGTATTTGTCTTGCATTTCGGGCCGAGCGCTGGGCCGCTCCCAAGCCGGCCCGCGTGGGCGATGTGCGAGCGGGGCAAGCCCCGCGAGCATCGCCGTCCCCTCGGGGGACCGACCAGACCCGCGCGCGTTCAGCGCCGCGGGCTGGGCGAGGGGTCAACGCTTAATCGTGGCCATGATCTGGTCAAACGTCCCGCCGTCCGCAAAGTGCGTCTTGCTGACCTTGGCCCAGCCGCCCAGCGTCTGCTCGACGGTGAACAGCTTGATGTTGGCGAAGCGCTGCTGGTGCTTCTTGAAGATGGCCGGGTCGCGCGGGCGGAAATTGTTCTTCGCGATGATTTCCTGCGCCTCCGGGCTCCAGTGGAAGTCCAGGTAGGCCTTGGCCAATGCGGTCGTGCCCTTCTTGGCGGCGACCTTGTCCACCAGCGCGACCGGCGCCTCGGTCTCGATGGAGACGCTGGGGTTGACCTGCTGGAAGTTGCCCTTGCCGAACTCGTTCTCGATCAGCTCGACCTCGGCCTCGAACGTGACCAGCACGTCACCGATGCCGCGTTGCGTGAAGGTCGTCGTGGCGCCGCGGCCACCGCCGTCCAGCACCGGCACGTTGGTCAGGATCTTGGTGGCCAGGTCGCGCGCCTGCGCCTCGGTGCCGCCGCCCGCCAGCACGCTGCCCCAGATGGCCAGGAAGCTGTAGCGGCCGTTGCCCGTCACCTTGGGGTTGGGGATGATGACCTGCACGCCGGGGCGGGCCAGGTCGGCCCAGTCCTTGATGCCCTTGGGGTTGCCCTTGCGGACCAGGAAGGTCATCGTCGACGAGTAGGGCGCCGCGTTGTTCGGGAAGCGGCTGCGCCAGTCGGCCGGGGTCAGGCCGCTGCTGGCGAGCTGGTCCACGTCGGTAGCCTGGTTCATCGTCACGAGGTCGGCTTCCAGACCGCCGATGACGGCGCCGATCTGCTTGCTGGAGCCGCCATGGCTCTGGTTGACCGTCACGGTCACGCCTTTGGCCTTCTGCGCGGCGACGAAGGCCGGGTTGATCTGCTTGTACAGCTCGCGGGCTACGTCGTAGGAGACGTTCAGCAGGGTCGGGTCGGCCGCGAAGGCGGGCAGGGTGGTCACCGAGGCGATCAGCGCCAGGGCGGCGCGGCGGGTGGACAGGAAGGCGGGCATGGGCGTGGCGTTTCGGTTTGTCACGGAAGCCGCGAGAGTGCCCGAACTCTCTTATTCGCGTAACGACAGTTTGCTTATTTCCTTATGCGATATGCACCAAAGCGTGGCACAGGGTTTGCTGACCTCATGAGCATGCCGTTTGCCCTGACCGACCCACCGGCCGCCTCCGCAGAGGCCAACCGCCGCCTGACGCTGCTGCTGGAAAGCACCGGCGAAGGGGTGTTCGGCATCGACATGGACGGCTTGTGCACCTTTGTGAATCGCGCCGCCTGCGATCAGCTCGGCTGGCGCACCGAAGAGGTGCTCGGGCGCAACATGCACGAGCTGATCCATCACTCGCGCGAAACCGGCGCGCACTACCCGGAGTGCGACTGCCCCATCTTCAACGCCTTCCGCCGCGGCGACCCCTGCCGCATCGACGACGAGGTGCTGTGGCGGGCCGATGGCAGCGCCTTCCCGGCGGAGTATTCGAGCTACCCCGTCATCGAGGACGGCGTGGTGCAGGGCGCGGTCGTCACCTTCGTGGACATCTCGGCCCGCCGCCAGGCCGAGGCGCTGCTGCGCGCCAGCCATGACGAGCTGGAGCAGCGCGTGGCCGAGCGCACGGCCGAGCTGCGCGAGCTGGCCCACCACCTGGAGGCGGCGCGCGAGGCCGAGCGCAAGCGCATCGCCCGTGAGGTGCACGACGAACTGGGCTCGCTGCTGGTGGCGCTGAAGATGGACCTGGACTGGCTGGCCCGCCGCGTAGGCGACCCGGCGCAGCGCGAGCCCATGGTGGGCAAATGCCAGCGCATGGGCGGCCTGGTGGACACGGCGGTGGACGCCGTGGGCCGCATCATCACCGACCTGCGCCCCAGCATCCTGGACCACCAGGGCCTGTGGGCCGCGCTGGAATGGCAGGCCCAGGAGTTCCAACTGGCCGGCAGCGACGAGCGGCGAGTGGACTTCAAGATGCACGTCGCGGCCGACGTGTCGCCACCCGAGGGCGGGCTGGCCATCGCGGTGTTTCGCATCTTCCAGGAGGTGCTGTCCAACGTGGCCCGGCATGCCAGGGCGTCCAGCGTCGCGATCCGCATCGACGTGGACGCGCCACCGTCGCCGGTGCTGTACCTGCAGGTGCGCGACGACGGCATCGGCGCGCCGCCCGAGGCGCTGAGCGATGCGCGCAGCTATGGCGTGCTGGGCATGCGCGAGCGGGCGGCGCATTTTGGCGGGCGCATCGGCATCGAGAGTTTTCCTGGCCGGGGCACGACGGTGCGCCTGGTCATGCCCCTGGAGGCCGAATGATCCGGGTGTTGATCTGCGACGACCACCTCATCGTCCGCCAGGGCATCAAGCAGGTGCTGGCCGAGGCGGACGACCTGCGCGTCGTCGGCGAGGCGGCCAGCGGGCCGGACGCCATCCAGCAGGTGCGCGCCGCGCCGCCCGACGTGGTGCTGCTGGACATCGCCATGCCGCAGCGCGACGGGCTGGACATCCTGAAGGCGCTGAAGTCCGAGTTCCCCAAGCTGCCGGTGCTGATGCTGTCCACCTACCCGGACCGCCAGTACGCCGTGCGCAGCCTGAAGCTGGGCGCGGCCGGCTACCTGAACAAGAGCGCGGACAGCGAGCAGATGATCGACGCCGTGCGCAGCGTGGCGCGCGGCCGGCTGTTCATCACGCCCAGCGTGGCCGAGCAGCTGGCCGGCGCGGTGGGCGCGGGCGGCAAGCGGGCGGACGACGACCAGCCGCTGGACGAGCTGCTGTCGCATCGCGAGTACCAGGTCTTCAAGTTGCTGGCCGCCGGCCGCAGCGTGGGCGAGATCGCCGAGCAGCTGGTGCTGTCGCCCAACACCGTGTCCACCTACCGCACGCGGGTGCTGGAGAAGATCGGCGTGCGCAACGACGTGGAGCTGGCGCTGTTCGCGGTGCGCACCGAGCAGGCGGGCAGCGTGGGGTGACGCGCCGGCCGCTCAGCGCTCCTGCGACGGGAAGCGCTGCGTGCTGCCGTCGGCATGCCGCGCGAAGCGGTCGGCCTCGTCGCCGTGCACCGGCGCCGGGTCCGGCCAGGGCCAGCCGCCGAACTGGGTGCGCCGGTAGTCCTCGAACGCCTGCCTCAGCTCCTGCTCGGTGTTCATGACGAAGGGGCCGTACCGGGCGACCGGCTCGCTGATGGGCCGGCCCTGCAGCATCAGCAGCTCGGCGGCTTCGGGGCCGTCGTTGACGAGCGTGATGGCGGCGCCCGCCCGCAACTCCATCGAATGCCGCACGGTCACGGCCTGGCCTGCGACGCCGAGGCGCGAGCCGGCGAAGAAATACAGCTTGCGGCGCGTGCCGTCGCCCGCCGCCGCGGGCAGCACCCACTGCGCGCCGGGCTCCAGGCGCAGCGTCCAGATGGCCAGGTCCGCCTCTTGACGAGAGGCCCAGGAGTCGGGCGGCGGCGGCAGCGGCTGCGTCGCACCGCCCGGCACGGGCAGCGCGCCCGCGATGCAGACGACGTCCGTGGCGCGCCCGGCGGCGTCCACGAAGCGGTGGCGGGGAATGTCCTGCGACCAGAACATCGTGAAGTGCGGCGCCACCATCTTGCTGGCGGCGGGCAGGTTGAGCCAGATCTGGAACAGCTCCAGCGGGTTGGGCTGGTCGGTGCGCAGCAGCGGGAACATCTCGGCGTGCACGATGCCCTGGCCGGCCGTCAGCCACTGCACGTCGCCACCGCCGAAGCGCGCCGCGGCACCCAGCGAGTCGGAATGGTCGATGCGACCCTGGCGCACGATGGTCACCGTCTCGAAGCCGCGGTGCGGGTGAGCCGGAAAGCCCGGCACCTGCTCGCCGTGGTACATGCTCCAGCCGCCCTGGCCGGAGAAGTCCGAGCCGATCTGGCGGCCCTTCAGCAGCGCCGCGTCCGGCCCGTGGCGGCCGTTGCCGGGCGGGTAGGCGTCGTCGTGATGCACGCAGAACAGGAAGGGGTCGAGCGTGTCCCAGGGCATGCCCAGCGGGGTGACGGAGAGGAGGGGCGAGGGATGGTTCATGGTGGCGTCCTGAAGAGCCCGGAGCCTAGCGCGAGTCGTGGCGAACCCTGTGGGCGCTGCCGCCATGCACCAAGGCGGCGGTGCTCAGCGTGGCACGGGGCCCGAGCCGCACGCGCCATGTGGCGGCGGTTCTTGCTCGGCGATACCCCGCCCCAAGTCACAAACCTTGGCCCCGTGGCAGGTCTGCGGCTGTCGGGGCGCCGCTGCGCGCTTGCCTTCCCGGCACAAGACCAGTGGCCGTGGAGCGCGGAACTTGCCGATCACAGTTGCGGGGGCAGCCACAGCACGGCCGCCTGGGGCGGCCCTTCTATTGTTCCCTTTTCATCCCTGTCGTCAGACGGGGAACCGCGGGGCGGGTGGAGTATGCGGGGCGCGGGTGGTGGGCATTTCGTGGGTTGGGGGAAGGTGCTGAAGTCCAGCTGATGCGGTTGGCTTGATCGTGTCGGTGGGGATCGCAAGCTCACCACAACCTAGCGGACAGAGTGGCAGATTCAACTGGTGTTGCCGAACTTCCACCACACCAGCGCCACGATGGCCGTGAGCAAGAACAAGACCGTGGCGGCGCATCCAAGCTTGCGGTCAATCACTGCTGCAAGTGCAATCGTTCCGACAAGCGCAAGCCATGTGACCGTGCCGCTGATGGTGATGAACCAGGCAGAGAAGGCCATGAGCGCGAGACTCACTGCCGCCATGACGCCCGAGAGCCACCATCGCAGCGTTGAACCTCTGGAACCATCGAACATGCACAGTGCGACCGTCAGGAGGGGCGGCCCGACAAAACGCGCCCAGCCAACGTGCCAGGGAACACTTTCTCGATGTGTGTGGTTGTAGCCAAGGCTAATGACCGTGACCTTGCCAGTGAAGAATGCGCTGTAGAGCGCATCGAAGAATGAGTACAACGCCGGCAACAACAGTAGCGCTCCGGCGCCAAGCGCAACAGCAAGATGAAACCTTGCTTTTTCGCCGGGGCCTCGCCGAACAAACTCCAGGGGTTCGTCACGGAGAAGCTGCTCAGACAAGAACACAAGCCCTTCTGGCTGTGCGTCGACGACAACTCCGAGCGACTGTAGTCCACGGCTTTTCGCCACCTCTGCCGAGTCGATGACCTCGGCGATGCGCCCGAGAGCGGTTCCGTGGCCGATGCGTACCCAGTCGCCGTCTTGAACTGGCGCACCATTGGCATAGGTGAGTCGTGTTTGTGCCATTCCATGCAAGTGCTTGATCCCGCACCTACTGGTCAATCGCGCGGTCCGTCAGTACGCGCATGATGCCAGCGGCGTTTGCATTCATGGGTCGGCAACTGCTTCGTGCAGGTAATCCCTCGTAGTTCCACCCCTACAAAAACTCGCCGCCACCCACGATTCCGCGACGGCGCGCCGGTTCCTAGAGTCGCTCCCATCCTGTGATGGAGCACGCTATGACCCACGATCCTTACGACGCCGACCGGCCCTTGCTGATGCGCTGCAGTTGCGGCCAGCATGCGAGCGCTGCTGACCACGCTGCCGCCGAACTGCGTACCCGCAGCGAGACGGCTGAGTTCGAAGCCGAGTCGGCCAGTTTCATCGAAGCGTCGCTCGTGAAGGCGCTGTTCCCGCAGGACGCGCTGCGCCGCCGCTTCCTGAAGGCCGTGGGCCGGAATACGGCGATGGCGGCGATCTCCAGCGTGCTGCCGGTCGCGTCGCTGCAGGCGATGGCTCAGGGCACGACCGGCGCGCTGGAGAAGAAGGACCTGAAGATCGGCTTCATCCCCATCACCTGCGCCACGCCGCTGATCATGGCGCACCCGCTGGGCTTCTACGCCAAGCAGGGCCTGAACGTGGAGGTGGTGAAGACGGCGGGCTGGGCGTTGATCCGCGACAAGATGATCAACAAGGAGTACGACGCCACGCACTTCCTGTCGCCGATGCCGCTGGCGATCAGCCAGGGCCTGGGCTCGGTGGCCACGCCGATGAATGTGGCGACCATCCAGAACACCAACGGCCAGGCGATCACGCTGAGCGTGAAGCACAAGGACAAGCGCGACCCGGCGAGCTGGAAGGGCTTCAAGTTCGCGGTGCCGTTCGAGTACTCGATGCACAACTTCCTGCTGCGCTACTACGTGGCGGAAGCGGGGCTGGACCCGGACCGCGACATCCAGATCCGCGTGCTGCCGCCGCCCGAGATGGTGGCCAACCTGCGCTCCGGCAATATCGACGGCTTCCTCGGCCCGGACCCGTTCAACCAGCGCGCAGTTTTCGAGGAGGTGGGCTTCATCCACATCCTGACCAAGGAGCTTTGGGACGGCCACCCGTGCTGCGCCTTCGGCACGAGCACCGAGTTCATCCAGAAGAACCCGAACACCTTCATCGCGCTGTACCGCGCGGTACTGACCGCCGCGGCGATGGCGCGCGAGGCCAAGAACCGCGAGCTGATCGCCAAGGTCATTGCGCCGCAGGCCTACCTGAACCAGCCGGAGACCGTCATCGCCCAGGTGCTGACGGGCAAGTTCGCCGACGGCCTGGGCAACGTGAAGGTCGTGCCCGACCGCGCGGACTTCAACCCGATGCCGTGGCAGAGCATGGCCGTGTGGATGCTGAGCCAGATGAAGCGCTGGGGCTACATCAAGGGCGACGTGAACTACAAGCAGATCGCCGAGAAGGTGTTCCTGCTGACGGACGCGAAGAAGCACATGAAGGCGCTGGACATGCCGGTGCCGGACGACAAGACCGGCGGCTATCCGAAGTTCAAGGTGATGGGCAAGGAGTTCGACCCGTCGAAGCCGGATGCCTACGTTTCTAGCTTCGCGATCAAGCGCGTCTGATGAGCCCCTCGTCCAACGAGTACGTTGGCCGGTCCCCCGAGGGTACGGCGATGCATGCGGCATTGAGCCGCATGCACATCGCCAGACGGGCCGGCTTGGGAGCGGCCCGGCGCTCGGCCCGCAACCCAGTGTTCAAAGTGGAACTGTGAGATGCAACGATCCCTGAACTTCCGCGCCGGCCTGCTGTCGCTGCTGCTGCTGGGCTGTCTGCTGGGCCTGTGGCACCTGGCCACGCTCGGCACCGCGTCGGCGGCCAGGCCGGCGGCGGCAATGACGCCCGAGCAGATCGAGTACGCCAAGCTGATGGGCAAGCCCGTCGATGCGGCCGCACCGGCGCCCGCCAAGAGCGGCTTCCCGACGCTCGGCCAGATGGGCAGCGTCGTCGTCCAGCACCTGTCCGACCCGTTCTTCGACCGCGGCCCCAACGACAAGGGCATCGGCCTGCAGCTTGCCTACTCGCTGGGGCGCGTGGCGCTGGGCTATCTGCTGGCGGCACTCGTCGCCATTCCGCTGGGCTTTGTCATCGGCATGAGCCCGCTGATCTACAAGGCGCTGGACCCGTTCATCCAGGTGCTCAAGCCCATCTCGCCGCTGGCGTGGATGCCGCTGGCGCTCTACACGATCAAGGACTCGGCGGCGAGCGGCATCTTCGTCATCTTCATCTGCAGCCTGTGGCCCATGCTGATCAACACCGCCTTCGGCGTGGCCGGCGTGCGGCGCGAGTGGCTGAACGTGGCGCGCACGCTGGAAGTAAGTCCAATCCGCCGCGCCTTCGAGGTAATCCTGCCGGCCGCGGCGCCCACCATCCTGACGGGCATGCGCATCAGCATGGGCATCGCCTGGCTGGTCATCGTGGCGGCCGAGATGCTGGTGGGCGGCACGGGCATCGGCTACTTCGTGTGGAACGAGTGGAACAACCTCAGCCTGCCCAACGTCATCTTCGCCATCCTCGTCATCGGCCTGGTGGGCATGGCGCTTGATCTTTTGTTTGCCCGCGCCCAGAAGGCGGTGACCTATGCCGACTGAACTCGTCCAGATCCAAGGCCTGGCCAAGCGCTATGGCGATGCGACCGTCTTCGACGGCGTCAACTTCACGCTGACCGAGGGCGAGTTCGTCTGCATCATCGGCCACAGCGGCTGCGGCAAGACGACCATCCTCAATGTGCTCGCCGGCCTGGAGCAGGCCAGCAGCGGCCACGTCTTCATGACGCAGCGCGAGGTGGCCGGGCCGGGGCTGGAGCGCGGCGTCGTGTTCCAGGGCCATGCGCTGATGCCGTGGCTCACGGTGCGCCAGAACATCGCCTTCGCGGTGCGCAGCAAGTGGCCGGACTGGAAACGTGCCGAGGTGGACGCTCAGGTGGAGAAGTACGTCGCCCTGGTCGGCCTGACGCCCGCGCTGGACAAGAAGCCCAGCCAGCTCTCCGGCGGCATGAAGCAGCGCGTGGGCATTGCGCGCGCCTTCGCCATCGAGCCGCGCATGCTGTTGCTGGACGAGCCCTTCGGCGCGCTGGACGCGCTGACTCGCGGCACCATCCAGGACGAGCTGCTGAAGATCTGCGCCGCGACCAAGCAGACCGTCTTCATGATCACGCATGACGTGGACGAGGCGATTCTTCTCGCCGACCGCGTCCTGCTGATGGCCAACGGCCCGCAGGCGCGCGTGGCGGAGATCGTCGTCAACACGATGCCGCGCGACCGCCAGCGCGCCACGCTGCACCACGACCCGCAGTACTACCGCATCCGCAACCACCTCGTCGATTTCCTCGTCGAGCGCAGCGCGACCCTCTCGCACGGCCGCGCGCCGGAGCATCCGCCCGAGGTGCGCCCGGGCCTGGCGCCGATTGCCGAAGTCATCCCTCTCGAAACCAACCCCACCCCCATCAGGAGCCACGCATGAACCGCCTCGAAGTCACCGAAAAAATCATCGCCACCAAGGTCGCCAAGGGCATCAAGTGGGCCGACGTCGCCGCCGACATCGGCCTTAGCAAGGAGTGGGTCACCGCCGGCTGCCTGGGCCAGATGACCTTCAACGACGAACAGGCCGCCAAGCTGGCCAAGACCTTCGACCTGACCGAAGCCGAGGCGCAGTGGCTCAAGGTCGTGCCCTACAAGGGCAGCCTGCCGACCAGTGTGCCGACGGACCCGCTGATCTACCGCTTCTACGAGCTGATCAGCGTCTATGGCACGACCTTCAAGGAGCTGATCCACGAAGAGTTCGGCGACGGCATCATGAGCGCCATCGACTTCAAGATGGACCTGAAGCGGGAGCCGAATGCTGCGGGCGACCGCGTCAGCATCGTCATGAGCGGCAAGTTCCTGCCCTACAAGACGTATTGATGGCTCACCCCCTACCGGCTTCGCCGGCCCCCTTCGAGGGGGCGCCGCTGGTGGCCTGGCAAAGCCAGATCCACGGCGGCCGCTGGAGGAGTCGCTTCGCTGCGCGAAGCTCGAATGGAGCAGGCCATGCGCCCACCACTTCCACCTTTTTCCCTTGAGAGTGCGACTCAGAAAGTGCGCCTCGCGGAAGACGCCTGGAACAGCCGCGACCCCGACCGCGTCGTCGGCGTCTACACGGACGACACGGTCTGGCGCAACCGCGCCGAGTTCCCCGTGGGCCGCGAGCAGGTGCATGCGCTGCTGACGCGCAAGTGGGCGCGCGAGCTGGACTACCGGCTCATCAAGGAGCTGTGGGCTTTCGGTGGCAACCGCATCGCGGTGCGCTTCGCCTACGAGTGGCACGACGACTCGGGCCACTGGTTTCGCAGCTACGGCAACGAGAACTGGGAGTTCACCGACGAGGGGCTGATGCGGCGGCGCTTCGCCAGCATCAACGATCTGCCCATCGCCGAGTCGACGCGGCTGTTCTTCTGGCCGCTGGGGCGGCGGCCGGACGAGCACCCGAGCTTGAGCGATCTCGGCCTCTAGGCGCGAACGGCCAGCATCACCGCATAGGCCTTGAAGGTCGCGGTCGCCGGCTGGCCCACCGTAAGCTCCAGCCCGTCGACCGCATCGTTGGTGACGCTGGCCGTCACCACCGTGCCGCCCGGCAGCGTCACGCCGATCAGCGACGACACCGCGCCGCGCTCCACGCGCGACACGGTGCCGGCCAACTGGTTGCGCGCCGACAGCCGGTAGCCGCCGAAGTCCGTCACCAGCACCACCTCGCTGCTCTTGACCAGGGCCAGCGCCTCCTGGCCCTTCTTCACTTTCAGCTCCTTCGCGGCCTCGGTCGTCAGCGACGCCGTGACCTCCTGGCCGCCGTCCAGCGCAACGCGCACGCTGGTCGTGGCCGGGCCGGCGTTGACCGCCGAGATGCGGCCGAGGAACTGGTTGCGGGCGGTGGTCTTCATGCTCATCCTCTTCAGCAGCGCGTCCAGCGCCGGTTGCGTGGCCAGCCAGGCGGCCTGTTCGTGCAGGAAGGCGGCATGCCGCGCCTGCAGCGTGCGCCAGGCGGTCAGCAGTGCGTCGCCCTCGGCGGTCAGCCGCGTGCCGCCGCCGCCCGCACCGCCGCTGGCCTTGTCCACCAGCGGCGCATGGGTCAGCACGATGGCGGCGTCCAGCACCAGCCACGCGCCCTTGTAGCTGTAGCCGGCGGCCTTGGCCGCCTTCTGCAGCGAGCCGGTCAGCGCCAGCGCCGCCAGCAGGTCGAAGAAGCGCCCGTCCAGCCGGCCGGCCAGGCGCAGCTCGCCTTGCAGCAGCGGGTGGTCGCCGGCGCTCATGTCAGTCCTTCGAGCGCCTCGCGCAACGCCGGGTCGTTCGCCTTCAACCGGCGTTGCACACCGCCGCCGTCCAGCAGGAAAACCTCGTCGGCCAGCGCCATCACGTCCTCGGGGTCATGGCTGACCAGCACGGCCGGGATGCCCAGGCGCCGTTGCACCTCGCGCAGCTCGGCGCGCAGCTGGCGGCGCAGCGTCGTGTGCAGCGCGGCAAAGGGCTCGTCCAGCAGCAGCACCTGCGGGTTGCAGGCCAGCGCACGGGCCAGCGCCACGCGCTGCTGCTGGCCGCCGGACAGCGTGGCCGGCCGGCTGGCCGCCATGGCCGTCAGGCCGAAGGACTCGATCAGCGCGTCCACGCGCGCCGCGTCGTCGGCCTGGAGCCGGCGCCGCCAGCTTGTCAGCCCGAAGGCGATGTTGTCGCGCACGCTGAGGTGCGGGAACAGCGCGTAGTGCTGGAACAGATAGCCGACGCGGCGCGCCTCTGGTGGCAGGTCGATGCCGGCCGCCGTGTCCAGCAGCGCGCGGCCGTTCAGCTTCACGTGACCGGCCTGCACCGGCAGCAGCCCGGCCATGGCCTGCAGCGTCAGCGACTTGCCGGCGCCCGACGGGCCGTACAGCGCGACGAAGGGCGCGTCGGTGGCGAAGGCGATGTCCAGGTCGAAGCGGCGCTGGTGTCGAGTTCCAGCATCGCTGACCGAGAGCTGGAGGCGGACGTCGATCAAGGCTTGGCGAAGCCGTAGCGCGCCAGGATGGCCTGCGCCTCGGCGGCACTGAGGAAGTTGACGAAATCGCGCGCCAGCGCGGCCTGCTTGCTGTCTGCAACGGCGGCCACCGGGTAGGTCACCGGCGCATGGCCGCCCACGGTCATCGCGATGCGCAGCTTGTCCCTGGCCAGCCCGGCATCGGTGCGGTAGACGAAGCCCGCCTCGACCTCGCCGCGCGACACGTAGTCCAGCACCTGGCGCACGTTGTCGGCAAACACGAGCTTGGGCGCCAGCGGCGCCCACAGCTGCGCACCTTCCAGTGCCTGCTGCGTGTAGCGGCCCACCGGCACCGAGGCGACCTTGCCGACGGCGATGCGCTTGACGGCCGGCTGGGCGAGGTCGCGCAGGGCCTTGACCGTGCCGTCCAGCGGCGTCACCAGCACCAGCGCGTTGGCGGCGAAGTCGCGCCGCGTGTCGGCAGCGATGAGCTTCTGCTCGGCGCCGCGGTTCATGGTGTCCTGGTCGGCACTGGCGAACACGTCCACCGGCGCGCCCTGGGCGATCTGCTGCAGCAGCACGCCCGACGCGGCGAAGTTGAAGCGCACTGTCGTGCCGGGCTTGGCGGCCTCGAACTTCGGGCCGATCTCCTTGAACGCGTCGGTCAGGCTGGCGGCGGCGGAGACGGTCAGCTGCTGGGCGGCGGCCAGCAGCGGCAGCGCACAGGTGAGGGCGATGAGCAGGCGTTTCATGGCGAGGGCGAGCGTTGGAGGAAGCGGTTGGACAACACCAGGATGGCGACCGACACGGCCGACACGACCAGCGCCAGCATCAGCGCCAGGTCATCGCGCCCGGCCTGCACCGCGTCGTAGATGGCCATCGACGCCGTCTGCGTCTGGCCCGGTATCGAGCCCGCCACCATCAGCGACGCGCCGAACTCGCCCATCGCACGGGCGAACGCCAGCAGCGTGCCGGCCAGGATGCCGGGCCAGGCCAGCGGCAGCGTCACGCGCACGAAGGTGCTCCAACGCGACTGGCGCAGCGTGCGCGCGGCGGCTTCCAGGTTGCGGTCCACCTGCGCAAAGGCGCTGCTGGCACCCTTCAGCACCAGCGGCAGCGCCACCAGCGCCGAGGCGATGACGGCACCGTGCCAGTTGAAGATGATCGTGTAGTCGAAGTGCTCGCGCAGCCAGGCGCCCAAGGCGCTGCGCCGGCCCATCAGCACCAGCAGGCCGTAGCCCAGCACGGTGGGCGGCAGCACCAGCGGCAGCATGCAGATGGCCTCCAGCACGCCGCGGCCCGGCAGCCGGGTGCGCGCAAACACCCAGCCCAGCGCCACGCCCAGCACCAGCGCAATGCCGGTGGCGACGACGGCCACGCGCAGCGTCAGTGCCAGCGGCGCGGCGTCGAACTGGGTCCAGAGATCGGTGGGCACTTTCGTAATGTAGCTGACTACATTGCGGAGGGCGGCTCACCTTGGCGCGCACGCCTCCCGCAGCCATTCATCACGATTGACGATGTCCGCAGAGTGATCCGTCGTTACAACCCGTTTCGCGCATGAACGGCGATCACGCCAGGGGAGCGAGTTATGGGTTCGCATCGCACGAGACTGGCCATGGTTCTGGTGGCGGGCGGCTTGTCCGGCTGCGTCAATCTGCCCTACATCGAGCCGACCCGGCATGCGCCGCCGCATCAGGCCTCCAAGGGATCGCTGGAAGACGCCATCGGCTATGCGGACCGCAGCTACGACGCCTACGAGGCCAAGATCACCGAGGAGTTGCGTCGGCAGCAGGGGCTGTCCACCGCATTGATCGGCGTCGGCGCCCTGGCCATCGGGGCAGGGCTTGCCGACGCGCACCGCGACGTGTTCAAGGCGCTGGGGCTGGGCAGCGCCACGGCTTACCAACTGGGCAGCTGGAACAGCAATCCCAAGCGGCTGAGCATCTACATCGACGGCATGAAGGCGCTGGTCTGCGCCAAGGCGGCGGTGCAGCCGCTGCGCATGAGCACGGAGGCCAGGGCTCTGGTGCGCACGTCGCGCGGGCAGTTGAACGCCGCGGTGAAGGTGGCGGCCGAGGCGATGAAGCTGGCGGGGCCGGCGCGGGTGGCGCCGGGTGAGGGCAGCGGCCTGCAGCCCCTGCAGACCGAGCTGCTGGGGCTGCAGAGCGATCTGGAAGAAGCCCGCAAGCAGCAGCAGCGCGCGGCCAGCGTGGAGCAGCGAGCCGATGGCGCCGGTGCCATGCTGCAGCAGAAGGTCGACGACATCCGCACCATCCTCGACGAGGCCCTGCTGGCCACGCAGGCCGACCCGGCCAACCTGCGCGTGGCCATCCAGGGCATCGCGGCCTACGCGACGCAGTTCAACACCGATGTCTCGGCGGCGAGCCTGGCGATTGCCGAGTCGCTGATCGCGCCGACGAAGGGCGCAGGTGTCCTATCGGGCCAGAAGCAAAGCCAGACCGACTCGCCGGAACGCCTGGCGAAGGCCGAAGCCGGTTTGGGCGCCGCGCTGGGCGCCGTCAGCGGCGCGCGCATCGAGGTGCAGAGCGCCGTCGCCGAGCTCAAGGGCACGATAGACCGGCAGTTCGAGGGTGTTGCCGCCAGCCTGGGTGGCTGCGGCGTGGACACCAGCAAGTTCTCGACCGGGCTGGCGCTGGAGGAGGCCACGTTGCAGATCAAGGCGGGCCAGACGGGGCCGGCCGAGATCCTCATCAAGAGCGGCACCAAGCCCTTCAGGGTGGACGTGTCGACCGTGCCGGGGCTGGTGGTGAAGCTGTCCGCCGAGGGCGGCGCGGTGCTGGTGACGGCCGACGCCAAGGCCGAGGCTGGCAGCTATCGCTTCAGGGTGCGTGACGCGGCCAACCAGAGCGTCACGCTGACGGTGATCGTGACGGTCGAGGCCGCCAAGGCCGGTGGTGATGCGCCGCTCCCCGGCGCCGACAAGGAGAGTTTGCGCCTGGCTCGCCCCAACCTCTGCAATGGCCTGGAGCAGCTCGGCCATGCGCGCACCTGCTACCTGCAGCAGCAGCTGGGCGTCGACGTCGATGGTCAGGTCGGGCCGCAGACCTGCAAGGCGTTCAACAGGGCGCTGGGCGACAAGGCCAGCTCGGCTGCAGAGGGATTCGCGATCGTTGCCCGGCAGGGCAATCTCCAGGTCGGCTCGCCCGATGAGGCCTACATGAACCGCCTCGGGGGGCGGGAGCTGCAAAGCTGCCGCGCCGCGCTCGGCAAGAAGGCGGCGCGTGACGATGGCAAGGGGGCCAGCGTCGCCCACGGCAAGGACGCCGATCTCAGCGCCGACCAGGTCCGCGCGCTGGCTGGGCTGCTGGGTCAGGAGCCGGTCACCGATCTCGGGCAGCTCAGAGAGGCCTTGACGGCCAATCAGCGGGACAGCAACTGTCCCGGCACCCACGGCGTGTTCACGGCGGCCGAGGTCAAGCGGCTGCAGGAAAAGCGCAAATGCGCCTGAGCCATGCAGATCGGTCCCGGCACCCGTATCCGTCACGCTCAGCTGCGAGAGATCGGCACGCTGGGCTGTGTGCTGCGCCAGCCTGACCCGGCAGACCCCAGGCGCTACCTGCTCAGCGCCGCGCACGTGCTCAACCCCGGCGGCTTCGGCGACCGGGGCGACGTGATCGAGGCCTCGGACGAGGCCGGTACCTGGCAGGCGATCGCCGAGCTGTCGGACTGGACCCCCATCAACGGCCTGCTGCCCGATGGCCTGCTGATCGACGCCGCCATCGCCCAACTGCGGCCCGAGTTCGCCACCGGCTGGCAACCCGTGGCGTCCGCGATGCGGCCTGTCGGCATGGCGCCGCCCGTCTTCAGCGGCATGGATTTGCGCGTCTATGGAGCGCTGACCCAGCAACTGGTCGAAGCCGAGGTGCACTCCAGCGGCGGCGCGATCCTGCTGGACTACCGGCTGGAGCAATCGGGCCTGCCGCTGTTTGCGATGAAGGTGCGAGGGCAGATCTTCTATGGCCGCAACCTGGGCGGCTGGCGATCGGTCACCCAGGGGGGCGACAGCGGTGCGCTGGTGGTGGACGCTCAGGGGCGGGCCGTGGGCCTGCACATCGGCAGCACGAGTGCCACGGCCGAGCTCAAGGTCAGCGTCTGCACGCCGATGCAGCGCATCCTGGACGAATTCGGCCTGGTGCTGGATACAGGCCAGGGTTCGGCCGCACCCGCCGGCGGCGGCAGCTTCGCACCGACGGCGCCTGCGGCACCGACGACCGACACGCTGTCCGAGGCCGCCCGGGTGGCGCTGGGCGTGCGCATCCTGCCGCTGCTGGCGCCGCACAACTTCAACGGCGGCGCGAGCTGGCAGCTGACGCCCCGGGGCGTCATGCTCGGCGCCGAGCTGCCGCGCACGGGTGGCCAGCCGCTGACCGTCGCACGCGTCTGGACGCAGTTTGGAAACGCCATCTGCCGGTCGGCCCGCAGCAACAAGGTGCCGGTGGAGCTGATCGTCGCCACCATCTGCACCGAGAGCCATGGCGACCCCGAGGCCACACGGGTCGAGCCCGACGGGCGCATGTCGGTGGGCCTGATGCAGACGCTGATCGGCACGGCACGCACGGTCATGCGCGACCCCTCGATAGACGCTGCCTGGCTGAGCCGGCCCGAGAACTCCATCGATGCCGGCACCTCCTACATCGCCAACGAAAGGCGCCGCTCCGACCTCGATCCGCCGCAGGTGGCGGCGATCTACAACGCGGGCAGTCTGCGCCCGGCCTATGACAACCGCTGGCGCTTCGCGCAGCACGTCGGTTCGCGCGCCCATGTGGACAGCTTCATCGAGTGGTTCAACGACTGCTTCGCCTATTTCGACAGCACCCCGCCCGACCTCGCGGGCGGGGCCCCCAGCTTCTGGAAGCTTCTGAAAGCCTGACCGCCATGCCATGCCGCCCCATCCTGGCCGTGCTCGGCCTGCTGCTTGGCGCCAGCCTTGCCCACGCCGGCGCCGACCGTTGCAGTCCGCAGGTTGCGGCCCGTGAAAACGCCATCCTGGAGATCAGCGTGGCGGATGCGCCCGCCGACCTCGTGCTGCAGGCCACGACGGCACGCTCGCTGGCGTTGGGCCCCGTCAAGCCGCGCATGGACGGCAGCACGCTGGCCGAGGACCTGGCGGTCGCCGCGCCCAGCCTGCAGTTCGGCGACCTCGTCGGCGACAAGGCCAGCCTGCACTCGGCCGAGTCCCACGCGGCCCTCGTGGCGACCCGGGACAAGCGCCGCTATCGCCTGGAGCTGGTGAACGGCAGGCTGCCCGAGGGCAAGAATGGCCTGAGCGTGCGCCCCGTGTTCTCGCCCGCCCAGCCCATGCTCGTCAAGCGCGGCGCGACGCTGACGCAGGGCTCGGACGGCACCTGGACGCTCGGCCGCGACGCGAGGCTGGAGTGGGTGGCCTCGGTGCAGCAGCCGCTGCGCATCGTGCTGCTGAACTCGGCCCTGCTGCCGCAGGCGGCGCCCGACATGCCCGCGGCCTCGGTCGAACTGGCCAGCGCCCGCCTCTCGGCCGGTGCCACCGTGCCCTTGCTGGTGCGCGGCACCGGCCCGGCCCTGGGCAATGCGAACTTCCGGCTGTGCCTGGCCAACGGTGCCAAGGTGGTGGACCTGCCCACCCAGCGCGTGGGCGACGCGAACGACGGCATCCAGCTGAGCGCCACGCTGCCGGGCGACCTGCGCAAGCGCTTGAGCGACTCGCCCAACTGGTGGGAGGCCGTCTGGGGCGAACCGGTGCGCTTGAAGCTGCTGGCCTGGGTCGATGGCCAGCCGGCGCTGGAGCTGCGGCAGGAGGTGTTGCTCACCCAGCGTGTGGCCGGGGCGGTGTTCGGCGTGGGGATGCTGCTGGTGATCTACCTCGTCGCAGGGCGCCTCGGGGGCACGTTGCGGCCCATCAAGCTGTTCGACCAGCTCGTCAAGCATGGCAAGACAGGGCGCCTCAGCCTGACGAGCTTCCAGACCTTGTGCTGGACGTTGGTGGTGGTGTTCGCGCTGTGCTTCTCCTGGTACTGCAGCGGCGTGCTGCTGGAGCTGCGGCCCGACGTGCTGCAACTGCTGGGCATCGTGGGCGGCTCGCATGTGCTGACGCGTGCCGTCGAAGCCGGCAAGCCCGCGCCCGCGGATGCCACCGCGGCCCCCAAGGGCAGTGACCTGGTCACCGACGCCGAGACCGGCGAGTTCGACATCCTGCGCTTCCAGATGCTGGCCTTCACGCTCTTCTCGCTGGGCTACGTGCTGTTCAATGTGTGGATGAGCCACGGCCTGCCGGAGCTGCCCCAAAGCCTGTACTGGCTCATGGGCCTGGGCAACATCGTGCACGTGGGCGCCAAGGTGCCGGAGGTGATGGGCCTGGGATCGCGGGCCTCCACGGGCATGCTCAATGCCTACGAGGCCACCTTGGGCGCCGACCGCATCCGGGCCATGCAGGCGGCGCTGGGCGCCTCGCAGACCGGCGCGCTGGACGCCGCCACTCGTGAAGCCCTGGTCAAGTACATGTCGGCCAACGGGCTCTATCCGGTTGGCCAGGTGAGCGAATTGCTGCTCAGGAAGCTCGGCGTGGCGGGCGGCCCATAGTGCGGTCAGGAGTCCCTGCGTTCAGGCTGGAATGCGGTTGCGCAGCGGCCGGCCGGCCTCGAAGTCGCTGAGGCTTTCCACCGTGGTAGCCATGATCTGGCCGATGGCCTCCTGCGTGAAGAAGGCCTGGTGGCCGGTCACGATGACGTTGGGGAAGGACACCAGGCGCTGGATGACGTCGTCCGTGATGACGGTGGAGGACAGGTCCTGGAAGAACAGGCTGGCCTCCTGCTCGTAGACGTCGATGGCCAGGCCGCCCAGCTGGCCGGTCTTCAGCGCCTGGATCGCCGCCTCGGTGTCCACCAGCCCGCCGCGGCTGGTGTTGACGAGCACGGCGCCGCGCTTCACGCCCGCCAGCGAGGCAGCGTTGACGATGTGCTGCGTGCTGGCCAGCAGCGGGCAGTGCAGCGAGATCACGTCGCTCACCGCCATCAGCTCGGCCATGGCCACGTAGCGGCCGCCCAGCGCCTCGAAGGCCGGGCTGGGCGTCACGTCATGGCCCAGCAGCGTGCAGCCAAAGCCGTGCAGGATGCGCGCAAAGATGGTGCCGATCTTGCCGGTGCCGACCACGCCCACGGTCTTGCCGTGCAGGTCGAATCCCATCAGGCCTTCCAGCTCGAAATTGCCGTCGCGCGTGCGGGCGCTGGCGCGGGCGATCTTGCGGTTGACGGCCAGCAGCAGGCCCACGGCGAACTCGGCCACCGAGTACGGCGAGTAGTCGGTCACCCGGACCACGGCGATGCCCAGCGCCGCGGCGGCCACGGCGTCGATGTGGTTGTAGCCGGTGGAGCGCGTGGCGACGATGCGCGTGCCCTGCCGGGCCAGTTGCGCCAGCACGGTGGCGTCCACGCTGTCGTTGACGAACACGCAGACGGCCGGGCAGCCCTCGGCCAGCCGGGCGGTGTCGGCGCTCAGCCGGTCCTGGATGAACACCAACTCGTGGCCGGCCCGGGCATTGGCCTGGGTCAGCAGGGACTGGTCGTAGCGGCGGGCGCTGAAGACGGCGGTTTTCATGCCGGCATGCTATGCCGGCCCGAAGCCCGACAGCGTCCTAGCGGAAGCGGTACAGCCCCACGTCGATGCGCCCGTCCAGGAAGCCGGCTTCGCAGTAGCAGAGGTAGTAGGTCCACAGCCGCTGGAAGGCCTCGTCGAAGCCCTGGCCCTGGATGGCGGGCCACTCGGCCAGGAAGCGGCGCCGCCACTCGGCCAGCGTCAGCGCGTAGCCGCTGCCGAAGCGGGCCTCGGTCGTCATGGACAGCCCGGCGCGCTGCGCCTCGGCGGCCATGCGTTCTGGCGTGGGCAGCATGCCGCCGGGGAAGATGCAGCGCTGGATGAAGTCCGGGTTGTCGCGGTAGTGCTGGAAGTGGGCCTCGTCGATGGTGATGGCCTGCAGCACCGCGTGGCCGCCCGGCGCCAGCCGTTCGCGCAGCGCCCCGAAGTAGGTGGGCCAGTAGGCCTCGCCGACGGCCTCGATCATCTCGATGGACACGATGCGGTCGAACTTGCCGTCCACGTCGCGGTAGTCCTGCAGCCGCAGGTCCACGCGGTCGGCCACGCCCCATTGCGCGGCGCGCTCGCGGGCAAAGGCCAGTTGCTCGGTGGACAGCGTCACGCCGACCACCTCCACGCCGCAGCGCTGCGCCAGCGTGGCGGCCAGCGTGCCCCAGCCGCAGCCGATCTCCAGCACGCGCATGCCGGGCTTGAGGTCCAGCAGTTGCACGATGCGGTCCAGCCGCTGCGCCTGCGCGGCTTCCAGCGTGTCGCTCTCGTTCTCGAACAGCGCGCTGGAGTACAGCATGGTCGAGTCCAGCCAGCGGCCGTAGAAGGCGTTGCCCAGGTCGTAATGGAAGGCGATGTTGTGCCGGCTGCCGCGCCGGGTGTTGGCGCGCGCACGGTGGTAGAGCTTGGCCAGCCAGCGCGCCGGGCCGCGGGCATCGGTCAGGCCGCCCAGCGCGGTCTCGTTGGCCAGACCCAGCGACAGTAACGCGGTCACGTCGGGGCTGCTCCAGTCGCCGTCGCGGTAGGCGAAGGCCAGGCTCAGGTCACCGCCCAACATCAGCCTCGCCAGCGCGCGCCAGCGGTGCAGCTGCAGCTCGGCCTTGGGGCCGGGCAGGGCGCCGGTGGCCTGCACGCGGCGGCCGTCGGGCAGCGTCAGCGCGAGCTGGCCGCACTGCAGGCGCGACAGCAGCGCGCGCAGCGGTGCGTGGCGGGCCGTCAGCGGGTCGCCGCTCAGCGTGGCGGCGGGCAGGGGGGTGGGGGCGTGCGCGGTGGTGGAGGTCATGGGGTCAGCTCGGGTCGGCGTGGCGCACCACGGTCAGCGATTGGTCGGGGGCGGCCGGGCGCTCGTGCAGGCGTGCGCCCTTGATCCACAGGCGCAGCGCCTCCCAGTGGATGCCGGCAACGACCTTCAGCGTCAGCAGCGGGTGGGTCACGAAGGCGCGCAGCAGCTGGCCGTCGGTCAGCGGGCGGTGGCGGGCATCCAGGCGCGCGTTCAGCACGGCCGCGCCGTCCGCGTCGTGCACGCTGATGCCCACGCCCAGCCGCTCGCCCGGTGGCGTGATGCGGAAGCGGTAGTGCAGCGCCATGCCCAGGAAGGGCGACACATACATCTGCTTGTCGCAGCGCTGCGAAATGACGCCATCGGCCGGCTCGTCCACCTCGATCAGGTAGCTGTGCCGCTGGCCGAAGGTGTTGTTGACCTCGTAGACGATGGCCTGCAGCCGGCCGTCCGGTGCATCGCAGAACCAGATGCTCAAGGGGTTGAAGGCATAGCCCAGCACGCGCGGCATGGCCAGCAGCCGCACCGCGCCACCGGTGGGCAAGCCGGCCTCGCGCAGCCGCGCGGCGATGTGCGCGCGCAGGCCGGCCACGGTGTCGGCGCTGCCGTCGCCATGGTCGGCGGGCCGGAAGCTGAACAGGTTGAAGCGTCCCACCGAGAACCAGCGCAGCCGCGCGCCCAGCGCGTCGATGTCGTCCAGGTCCAGCAGCAGCGAGAACATGCGGTAGCGCAGCCGGTGGCGCAGCGGCTGTAGCCGCTGGTGCATCACGTGGCCGGCGTAGAGCGCGGAACTCATGCGGTGGCCAGCGCGGCGGGCAGGTGGATGCGGCCGGACTCGTTCGCCACCGACCAGGGCCGGCGCACGCCACCCAGCGCCTCGGCCACGGCCAAGCCGGCCTGCAGCCCGTCCTCGTGGAAGCCGGAGCCGAAGTGCGCGCCGCAGAACCAGGTGCGCTGCCGGCCCTGCAGCGTCCACAGCTCGCGCTGCGCGGCGATGGCGGCGGCGTCGAAGCGCGGGTGCTCGTAGACCTCGGTGCGGATCAGGTGCTCGGGCCGCGGCGGCTGGGCGGGGTTCAGCGTGACGAACAGCGGCGTCGCCGCCGGCCCCTGCGGCAGGTGCGGTTGCAGCCGGTTCATCCAGTAGGTCACGGTGGGCAGCGTATCGCCCCGGCGCTCGGCCAGGTAGTTCCAGCTGCACCACACCGAGCGCCGCCGCGGCATCAGCGCCGGGTCGCTGTGCAGCACCGCGTGGTTGCGGGTGTAGCCGAAGGCGCCCAGCAGCCGGCGCTCGTCCTCGCTCGGCGCGTCCAGCAGGCGCAGCGCCTGGTCGGCATGCGTGGCCAGCACCACCTGGTCGAAGGGGGCGGTCCAGTCATCGTGGCGGATGCGCAGCCGCACGCCGTCCGTGCCGCGCTGCACGGCCGTCACCGGCTGGTCGCGGTGAATGTGGTCGGCGAAGCCCGCCGTCAGCCGGCGCACGTACTCGCGGCTGCCGCCGTCCACGGTGCGCCAGACGGGCCGGCCGCTGACCTGCAGCAGCCCGTGGTTCTCGCAGAAGCGCACGAAGGCGCTGACCGGGTAGTCGCCGATGCGCTCGGCGCTGCACGACCAGATGGCCGCGCCCATGGGGTAGAGGTGGTCGTCGCGGAAGGCGCGGCCGTAGCCGCGCGCATCCAGATAGGCGTCCAGCGACTGTTCGCCCTGCGTGGCGGCGTCGCCGGGGGCCTCGCGGTAAAAGCGCAGCAGCTCGCGCAGCATGACCCAGAAGCGCGGGCGCAGCAGGTTGCTGCGCTGGGCGAACAGGCCGTTCAGGTCGGTGCCGGCATATTCCAGCGCACCGCCGTCCAGGCTGACGGCAAACGACATGTCGGACGCCCGCGTCGGCACATCCAGGTGCTGGAACAAGGCGCTCAGATTGGGGTAGGCCGGCTCGTTGTAGACGATGAAACCGGTGTCCACCGGCACGCTGGCCCCGCCGCAGGGCGCGTCCACCGTGTGACTGTGGCCGCCGATGCGGCCGTCGGCCTCAAACACCTGCACCTCGTGGCGCTGCGACAGCAGCCAGGCACAGGACAGGCCCGCGATGCCGCTGCCGACGACGGCGATGCGCAGCCGGTGCTCGTCCGGGGCCCGGGCGGGCGGCTGGCGGTCATGGGCGGTGGAGGGGGGCATGTGGCTCCTGACGATTTCGCACTTGTACGCAGCCGGACCGCGCTTGGATCGCTTCGCGGCGATGATCCAGCCTGCCGCGACTTGCGTACAAGGGGGCATGGGCATTCCCCGACCCCTCGACGCGCGCAACGATACGGCCCCTCAACCCGTGGGAGCCCGCCACTTGTCCGTCGTTCCCCTCAGCCCCGACCGCGCTGCCGCCCCGCCCGACCCCGACTGGTCGGCCGAGCTGGTACGCGTGGCCGACAGTCAGGACCGTGCCGCCTTCGGTCGCCTGTTCCTGCATTTCGCGCCGCGGCTGAAAAGCTGGCTGATGCGCAGCGGCAGCAGCGACGAGCAGGCCGAGGAGCTGGCGCAGGAGGCCATGGTGAACGTCTGGCGCAAGGCCGCGCTGTTCAACCCGGCGCAGGCGGCGGCGTCCACCTGGATCTTCACGATTGCGCGCAACCTGCGCGTGGACGCCGCGCGGCGCCGGCAACTGGACGGCGCGGGCGACGAATTTTTCGAGTTCGACCTGCTGGCCGCCGAACAGCCCGGCAGCGGCGAGCTACTGGACGCAGCCCGGCTGACCCAGCGCGTGCGTGACGCGCTGCGCCAGCTGCCCCCCGAGCAGGCGCAGGTGCTGCGCCTGTCCTACTACGACGACGAACCGCATGCGCGCATCGCGGCCGAGCTGGGCATCCCGCTGGGCACGGTGAAGTCGCGCATGCGCCTGGCCGTGCAGCACCTGCGCCGGCTGCTGGATCAATGAAGACCGCCATGGAGTCTCCCGTCATCCGCCACCACCCCACCGACGACGTGCTGCTGAGCTATGCCGGCGGCTCGCTCGCCACCGGCATGCGCGCCGTCGTCGCCGTGCACCTGGAGCTTTGCCCGGAGTGCCGCGAGCGCGTGGCGCAGCTGCGCGCGGTGGGCGGGGCCTTGCTGGACGATGAGCCGCCCG
>DASWWC010000012.1:0-1846 GCA_036401055.1 Roseateles sp. | reverse complement strand
GCCGCAGCGGCTCGACGGCCAGCGCCACGGGCGCCACGCCGGCGGGCACCGCGGCGTCGTGCCAGCGCAGCGCGCCGCGCTCGACATTCAAGCCAGCAAGCTGCACTTTCCACTCGGGCGCGGCGGCGCCCGAGCGGCTGGAGGCCGAGCCTTGCGGTGGCAGCAGGCCGGCGACGTTGAGGCGACCGTCATGCTCGCGGGCCAGCTGGGCACGCGGCGCATCAAGGGCCAGCGTCCCCAGGGTGATGCTGCGCGTGGCGGGCTCGATGCTGGCCTTGTCCAGCCGGGCCGAGGCCAGCGTCAGCAGCCGGGCGGCGCCGGGCAGGCTCAGGCGCACATTGGCGACCTCCACTTCGGCAAGCGTCAACTGGGCGCGGTCGGCCGCCCCGTCAGCCAGCGGCTCCTTGACGTTCAGGGTGGCGTGGGTCGACACGCCTGCCGCCAGTCGCGCGCCGCCAGGCAGCGGCAGCCAGGCGGCCAGGCGCTCGAGGGCCAGGCCGCTGAGCTGGGCATCGACTTCGAGGAGCTCGGGGGCCAGCCGGGCCTGGGTGGTCAGCGTCGCCTGGTCCAGGTGCACACTGGCGTCGAGCTGGGTCGGCGCCTTCAGCGGCCAGGCAGCCGCGCCGAGCTTGAGCTGGATGGCGTCCAGCGCCAGGTTCTTGGCGACGGTGAAGCGGCCGTCCCGGACTTCCAGGCCGGCAACGCTGACCTGCCAGGGGGCGGACGCTGGCGTGGCCGCGCCGCCCTGCCCCGCCGGCAACTGCACCCAGCGGGCCTCGGGTGATTCCAGCAAGATCTGGCCAAAACCGAGTTGGCGCCGCAGCGGCTGCACGTCGGTCAGCGGCAGGTCCAGCCGCTTGAAGCCGAGCAGCGGTTGGCCGTTGGGCTGGGTCAGCGCGAGGTCGCGCAATTGCACGCCGCCGCTGAGCTTGACGCCGGGCGGCTGCTTGGGCCGCTCGGCGAAGTCCACCGCCAGGTCGACGTCGAGGCGGCCGCTGCCCAGGCGCAGCGGGGCGCTAGCAGGCACGTAGGCCGCCAGGGGTGCAAGGTCTAGGCCGGCGAACTTGAAAGACAGGCGGGCACTCGCGTCATCGGCAAAGGGCAGCGCCTCGGCGCGGCTGTCGAAGGCGACGCCGTCGACCTGTCCGCTCAGGTGCGGCAGCACCTTGGCCTTGACGTCGGCCGGCAGCGTGGACAGGAACGGCAGGGCCAGGCGCAGCTCGCTGAGCTCGTGCTGGCGCTGGACAGGTCGGTCGTCGAAGAGGATGCGCCCGTCGCTGAGCTCGATGTTGTAGACGGCGAACTCGGGATCTGCCGCCTCGGGCGCTCCCGGGGGGGCGGGCGGGGTGGCCATGCGCTGGATGATGTCGTCGATGTCGTAGCGGCCCTCGGCCAGGCGCGCGAGGCGCAGCTCGGGCCGGGTCAACGTCAGCGATTCGACGACGGCGCGGCCGCGCAGCAGGGAGCGCAGCGACAGGGCCGCGTCCAGCTTGGCCAGCTTGAACAGTGGCGGTGCGCCGGCGCCCCGCCCGTCAATGCTCAGGCCTTCAACGACCAGTGCCAAGCGCCAGGGCTGGAAATGGGCCTCCTCGATGCGGACAGGCCGGCCCAGTGCGTCGCTGGCCAGTTCGGCGCCCCGGCCGGTGATCCAGCCCGGCAGGGCCAGCGTCACGATCAGCAGCAGCAGCGTGCCGAGCGCCGACAAGGCAGCCAGGGTGCAGAGGGCGATGCGAACGGCGGGGCGGAATTGGAAGCGGGAAGATGTCATCACAGCGGACGCATTATTGATGTCGGCGATGATGCCGACGGTGAGCCTCGCCCTCGATTACTCCGGTTTCAAGACCCT
>DASWWC010000011.1:0-8245 GCA_036401055.1 Roseateles sp. | reverse complement strand
GCAGCGGCCTGCCAGCGGGCGCCGAAGCGGGCCAGCGCCGCATCTGCGTTGCCTGGCGCGATGAGGGTCACGCCGAACGGCAGCCCCTGCTCGCCCAAGCCGGCCGGCAGCGCCAGCGCGCACCAGCCCAGCAGGTTGACGAAGTTGGTGTAGCGGCCCAGCCGCGCGTTGACGCCTATGGGGTCGGCGTCCAGCTCGGCAAAGCGCGGGTGGTGGGGTGCGGTGGGCACCATCAGCACATCCACCTGCTGCCACAGCGCGGCGGTGTCGCGCTGGGCGGCGCGCAGCGCGTACTGCGCCTTGAAGGTCTCGGTGGCCGTGCGGCCGATGGCGCCCGCGATGACGCGGCGCACCGTGGGCTCGATGGCGTCGGGCAGGGTCTCCAGCAGCGGCTGCACCACCGCATGGCGCTCGGCCACCCAGGGGCCGTTGTAGAGCAGGTCGGCCACCGTATGCAGCGGTGCAAAGTCCAGCGGCACCAGCGTGTGGCCCAGCGCCTGTGCCTGCTGCAGCGCCTGCGCCCAGCCGGGAGCGTAGTCGGCGCTCAGCTCGGGCGTGGCCGGAACGCCAATGCGCAGCCGTGCGGGCAGGGCGGCCGGGCCGGGCTCGAAGCGGCTGTAGGCGTCAAGCGCGTCCGGCCCCTCGATGACGGCCAGCACGGCGGCGGCGTCCTCCACCGTCAGCGCGAACACCGACACACAGTCCAGCGTGCGGCAGGCCGGCACCACGCCGCTGGTGCCCACGCGGCCCGGCGTGGGCTTGAGGCCCACCAGGTTGTTGAAGCCCGCCGGCACGCGGCCGGAGCCGGCGGTGTCGGTGCCCAGCGAGAACACCACCTCGGCACGCGCCACCGCCACCGCCGAGCCCGAGCTGGAGCCGCCGCTGACGCGTGTCGCGTCAAAGGTGCTGGCGGGTCGGCCGTAGGGCGAGCGCGCGCCCACCAGGCCGGTGGCGAACTGGTCCAGGTTGGTCTTGCCCAGGCAGACGGCGCCGGCGTCCAGCAGGCGCTGCACGGTGTTGGCGTTGGCGGTGGGCGTGTAGGCAAAGGCCGGGCAGGCCGCGGTGGTGGGCATGCCGGCCACGTCGATGTTGTCCTTGGCGGCGAAGGGGATGCCGAACAGCGGCAGGCGGGACAGCAGGGCGGCGCGGTCGCTGCCGGCCGCAGCGAGTCGGGCTTCGAGCGCGGCGAGTTGGGGCTCCAGTTCGGCGGCGCTCGCCTTGTGGATCCAGGCGGCGGGGTCTTGCTGGCCCAGCGCGGCCAGCTGCCGGGTCAGCAGCTCGCGCGGCGAGGCACCTGCCAGATAGGCCTGGCGCCAGTCGCTGATCGTCAGAAGATGGCTTTGCTCGGTCATGGTGCACTCGTTGGTATACAAGTTGGTATCCAGCATCAAGCGTGCCAGCCGACGGCGGTGTTGGTTGGGGTGGGGCGTTTGCCGGGCGTCGCGGGGGGAGGGGGCCGCCGTCAAGGATTGGCGAGCTTCTTTGGCCTGCTGCCGCTCGCATCTGCTTGGTGCGGCTGTGCACCGTTCTTGCGCTTCGGGCCTGGTGTCTGACCGCGTGAGGCCCAGCCGGGAATTCGCCCCGGCGGGCGACCTACTTTTTGAGCGACCAAAAAGTAGGCAAAAAGTCGCCCCTGTTCCGTCGCCCTCCGCTTCGCTGCGGGTGCCCTGCGATGCTCGAAGCCCAGGGCCGCGCTGAACTCGCGTCGCTACGCTCTGCTCGAACAGTCATCGCGAAGTCAGTGCTTGAAGCGTGCTGCGCACGCGCCCTGGGCTCCTGCGCTTCTCGGCTCCTCCAAAGGGGTGTGAAGGAAACAGCCGAATACAGAAAGCACAAAGGCCGTCGTCCCGACGGCCTTTGTTGCGGGGAGGGGTTGGCTTACTGGCCGGCCGGCGGCTCCCACAGCTCCAGCTTGTTGCCCTCGGGGTCCATGACCCAGCCGAACTTGCCGAACTCGGACTCGTCCACCTTGTCCTGCACCTCGCATCCCTCGGCGCGCAGCGCCGCCAGCAGCGCATGCAGGTCGGCCACGCGGAAATTGATCATGAAGGGCGCGGTACTGGGCGCGAAGTAGCCAGTGTCTTCCTTGAACGGGCTCCAGATCGTCGTGCCCGTCGGGCTGTCATCGGCCCAGCGGAACGCGACACCGCCCCAGTCCTCCACCTTCAGTCCCAGGTGTCGGCGATACCACTCGCCCAGGGCTTGGGGGTCTTTGGCCTTGAAGAAGATGCCGCCGATGCCGGTGACGCGCTGCATGTTTGCTCCCGCTGGGTGTGCCCCAGCATACGCGGCTTTGCCGGATATGGTCCTGGCCGCCGCCGAACGCTGGTGGAAGCAGCGACGCCATGTTCGCGGCGTTGAGCTTACGAGGAGAAATTCAGCAGCCCGCCAGGGGGCTCGCCCACGATGTGGCGCAGCACGCGGTCTTCCAACTCGGCAAAGCCCGCTGCGGCGCGTGAGCGCGGGCGCGGCAGTGGCACCTGCGCGTCCAGTGCGATGCCGCCGCGGTCGATCAGCAGCACGCGGTCGGCCAGCGCGACGGCCTCGGCCACGTCGTGCGTGACCAGCAGCGCCGTGAAGCCGTGGCGCTGCCACAGCTGCTCGATGAGGCGGTGCATCTCCAGCCTCGTGAGCGCATCCAGCGCGCCCAGCGGCTCGTCCAGCAGCAGCAGGCGCGGGCGGTGCACCAGCGCGCGCGCCAACGCCACGCGCTGGCGCTGGCCGCCGGACAGCGTGGCGGGCCAGTCGCCGCCCCGGCCGGCCAGGCCGACCTGGGCCAGCGCCTCCATCGCGCGGTCCTTCGCATCGCGGCCGGCGAGGCCCAGCGCCACGTTGTCGACCACGCGCTTCCACGGCAGCAGGCGCGCGTCCTGGAACATCAGCCGGCGTTCCTCGATCCGCCCGGCTTCGACGCTGCCGGCGCTGGGAACGTCCAGCCCGGCGATGAGGCGCAGCAGCGTGCTCTTGCCGCAGCCGCTGCGGCCCACCAGCGCGACGAACTCGCCGGGTGCGATGTCCAGGTCCAGGCGCTCCAGCACATGGCGGGCGCCGAAGGACTTGGCGAGGCCGCGCAGCGTCAGCGCGAGGCCGTTTGCGGGCGGCCGCGGGGCGGGTGCGGCGGCTTCACGCGTTGCCACGGGTGTGTCGAACTCGGTGAGCCACATGTTCATGCTCCTTCGCTGGCATAGCCCTTGTGCCAGGGCAGCCAGGCCTTCTCCAGCGCGCGGGCGGCCACGTCGGCCAGCTTACCCAGCAGCGCGTACAGCAGGATGCCGACCAGCACGATGTCGGTCTGCAGGAACTCGCGGGCGTTCATCGTCAGGTAGCCGATGCCGGCCTGGGCGGACAGCGTCTCGGCCACGATGAGCAGCACCCACATCAGCCCCAGCGAGAAGCGCAGGCCCACCAGGATGGACGGCAGCGCGCCGGGCAGGATGACCTGGCGGTACAGCTGCCAGCGGCTCAGGCCGTAGCTGCGCGCCATCTCGATGAGGTCGCGGTCCACGTTGCGGATGCCGTGGAAAGTGTTGAGATACACCGGGAAGAACACGCCCACCGCCACCAGCACCAGCTTGGCCGCCTCGTCGATGCCGAACCACAGGATGACCAGCGGGATCAGCGCCAGCGCCGGGATGTTGCGCAGCATCTGCAGCGTCGTGTCCAGCAGCGCCTCGGCGCGCTGCCAGGTGCCGGTCAGCAGACCCAGCAGCAGCCCCAGGCCGCCACCGATGGCCAGCGCCGAGAACGCGCGCGCCGCGCTGACGCCCACGTGGTGGGCCAGCTCGCCGGAGCGCAGCAGCGTCCAGAACGCGGCCAGCACGGCGGCCGGCTCGGGCAGGATGCGCGCGGCCAGCACGCCGCTGCGCGACGCGATCTCCCACGCGACGAGGATGGCCGCGGGCAGCAGCCAGGGGGTGAGCCGCTTGAGCATGGCGTCAACTTGCCGAGACGGCCTTGGGGGCGTAGCTGTTCGCAACGACCTCGCCGAACGGGCCGGTCAGCTGCGGCGAAGTCAGCTTCTGCTGCAGCGACAGCGGCAGCAGCGGGAACACCAGCTCGGCAAAGCGGTGCGCTTCGTCAAGGTGCGGATAGCCGCTGAGGATGAAGTTCTCCAGGCCGAGGGCGGCGTATTCCTTGATGCGGTCGGCCACCTGCTCGGGGCTGCCGACCAGCGCCGTGCCCGCGCCGCCGCGCACCAGGCCCACGCCGGCCCACAGGTTGGGCGAGATCTCCAGGCCTTCGCGGATATTGGCCTTGTTGAAGCGGCCGCGGTGCAGCTCGGCCATGCGGCGCTGGCCCACCGAGTCCATGCCGGCGAAGCGAGCCTGCGCGGCGGCGACGGTGGCTTCGTCCAGCTCCGAGACCAGCTCGGCCGCGGCGCGCCAGGCTTCGTCCTCGGTCTCGCGCACGATGACGTGCAGGCGGATGCCGTAGTTCAGCTGCCGGCCACGGGCGGCGGCGCGTGCGCGCACGTCGGCCAGCTTCTTGGCGACGTCGTCGGGCGGCTCGCCCCAGGTCAGATAGGTGTCCACCTGCTCGGCGGCCAGGTCGTGTGCGGCTTCCGACGAGCCGCCGAAGAACACCGGCGGGTAGGGCCGGTTGATGGGCGGGTACAGCACCTTGCCGCCCTTCACGCTGAGGTGCTGGCCGTCGTAGTCCAGCGCCTCACCGGCGTGCGAGCGTTCCAGCACCTCGCGCCAGATGCGGATGAACTCGGCCGACTGTTCGTAGCGGGCCGCGTGGTCCAGGAACTGGCCGTCGCCGGCCAGCTCCTCGGCATCGCCGCCGGTGACGAGGTTCACCAGCAGGCGGCCGCCGGACAGGCGGTCCAGCGTGGCGGCCATGCGCGCGCTCTGCGTGGGCGCGACGAGGCCGGGACGCAGCGCCACGAGGAACTTCAGGTGGCGCGTTGCATCGATGAGGCTGGCGGCGACGATCCAGGAGTCCTCGCAGCTGCGACCCGTGGGCAGCAGCACGCCCTCGTAGCCCAGACTGTCCGCCGCGATGGCAATCTGCTTGAAGTAGGCGAAGTCGGCCACGCGCGCACCGCGCGAGCTGCCCAGGTAGCGGCTGTCGCCATGGGTGGGGATGAACCAGAAGATCTTCATGTCAGGCTTTCTTCACGGGCGTGGCGATGGCGTCGGCCACGCGGATGGATCGGGGGATCAGGCCCAGCTCGGCGAAGGAGTCGGCCACCAGCTGCTGCTCTTTGACGATGTCTGCCGTCAGCGGCCCCACGGGTGCGGCGCCGCGGCGCTCGACCATCTTGTAGACCGTGGCCAGCGGCAGGCCGGCGAACTCGGCGTAGCGCTGCACGGCGTCGCGGCGGTCCGCGCGGGCGCGCGTGTCGGTGTCGGTCAGCGCCTGGAACAGCGTCTTCAGCAGCGCCGCGTCGCGGCTCAGCGACTTGGACGCCAGGTAGAAGGTGTTGTTGCTGGTCAGCCCGCGGCTGGTGGCCAGCGCGCGCAGCTCACCGCTCACTTCCGCCGCGGCGTAGTACGGGTCCCAGACGGACCAGGCATCCACCGAGCCGCGCTCGAACGCGGCGCGCGCCTCGGCCGGCGGCAGGTAGATGGGCTGGACGTCGCCCCAGGCCAGGCCCGCGCGCCGCACCGCCTGCACGGTCAGGAAGTGGGCGCTGCTGCCCTTCTGCAGCGCGATGCGGCGGCCCTTCAGGTCGGCCAGCGTCTTCAGCGCCGAGTCGGGCTTGACGAGCACGGCCGAGCTGTCCGGCTTGGGCGGCTCGGCGCCGACGTAGACCACGTCCTTGCCGGCGGCCTGCGCGAACACGGGCGGCGCGTCGCCGGTGGCGCCCAGGTCCACGCTGCCCAGTGCCAGAGCCTCCAGCAGCTGTGGGCCGGCGGGGAACTCGGTCCACTGGATCTTGGCGCCCGGCAGGCGCTGCTCCAGCAGGCCGTAGCTCTTCAGCAGCGCCAGGTTGAAGGAGCCCTTCTGGAAGCCGATGCGCAGCGGCGCGGCCTGTGCGCCCGCCTCACGCCAGGCGGCGGCCGTGGTGGCGAGCATGGCCAGCGCCGCGCGACGGGTGGTGGGGGCGCTCATCGCGCAGCCTCGGCGATGGTGGCGCTGCCGGGCAGGGCGTCGGCCACCTTGATGGGCTTGGGGATCAGGCCCAGCGCGTGGAAGGTGTCGGCGATCTTCTGCTGCTCGGCGGCGACCGCGGCGGTCAGCGGCTTCACGCCGAACTCGTAGCGCTGCAGGCTGCGCTCGACGACCTCGGGTTCCAGGCCTTGCAGCGGCGCGATGACGGCGGCGGCGGCCTTGATGTTGGCCTTCAGCGCGCTGGCCTGGACCTGCGTGTCCTCGAACAGCGCCTGCACCAGCTGCGGATGCTTCTGCGCGAAGCCGCGCTCGGCCAGGTAGTAGGCGAAGTTGTTGACGAGGCCCTTGCCATCCTGCAGCAGGCGGGCGCCGCTCTGCTTCTCGACGGCGGCCAGGAAGGGGTCCCAGATCACCCAGGCGTCCACGGCGCCGCGCTCGAAGGCGGCACGGGCGTCGGCCGGCGGCAGGTAGACGGCCTGCACGTCCGTGAACTTCAGGCCGTGCTTCTCCAGCGCCTTGACGAGCAGGTAGTGCACGTTGCTGCCCTTGTTCAGCGCGACCTTGCGGCCCTTCAGCTCGGCCACCGACTTGATCGTCGAGCCCTTGGGCACCACGATGGCCTCGGCTTCCGGCGCGGCCGGGTCGAAGCCGATGTAGACGAAGCGCGCGCCGGCGGCCTGCGCAAAGATGGGCGGCGCCTCGCCGACATAGCCCACGTCCACGGCGCCCACGTTCAGGCCTTCCAGCAGCTGCGGGCCGGCGGGGAACTCCACCCACTTCACGGTGGCGCCCAGGGCGCTGAGCTTCTTTTCCAGCGAGCCGTTGGACTTCTGCAGCGTCAGCAGGCTGGCGGACTTCTGGAAACCGATGCGCAAGGTGGTCTGTGCGGTGGCGTTGAAGCTGATGGCGGCGATGACCAGCGGGGCGGTCCAGCGCAGCAGGGAACGGAAAGTCATGGCAATGAATCCTTGTCAAAAAAATCCCGGCGCTCGATCACACCCGATCCGCGCCCGAGCGCCGGGACGAAGTCGCCGATCCCAGGAGGGGGGGGCGAGGAGACAAACGGTCAAGGAAGATTCGGCGTCAACAGCGGGTCAGCGTCTCGGCTACGGGCCGCGGCGCCAGCGGCGCGACGGCGCGGTCCAGCCGCGCGACGAGGTCGGCGTCGGGCACGAAGCCGCCTGCCTCGTGGCGCAGCAGCTGGGCGTCGGTGGCGAACACGGCATCCAGCACGTGGCGGGCGCCCAGCGCCGACAACACGGGCTTGAGCGCGTAGTCCAGCGCCAGCAGGTGGGCGGCGCTGCCGCCGGTGGCCAGCGGCAGCACGGTCTTGCCGCGCAGCGCGTCGGGGGGGAGCAGGTCCAGGAACAGTTTCAGCAGGCCCGAGTAGGCGGCCTTGTAGATGGGCGTGCCGATGACGACCACGTCCGCATCGGCGACCGCGGCGACGGCCTGCGCGATGGCCGTGTCCTGCGTGTCGGCCACCACCAGGGCCGTGGCGGGCAGCTCGCGCACGCCGATGTGGCTGCTGCGCGAGGTGATGCCTTCGAGACGGGTCACGGCGAATTGGGTCAGCCACGCAGAGCGCGAGCGTTCGCTGGGACTTCCGGAGATGCTGAGGATGTGCATGGGGGCCTGCGTCTGTTCAGGCTTCGCACGATAGGGAGCGGGGCTTGTGCGCGGAACGAAGGAAAGTGGCGATGCTTATGCGCGGCGCGTGGATTTAAGTTCCGGCGGAAGGGGGTCGCCTTGTGTTGGGGAGGGCAGCAAGGGCTGTCCGGCCTAGAAAACCCATCCATCAGGAGTCCTGACCATGTTGAGCCTGCACACCAATGCCGCCGCCCTGTCCACCCAAGGTTCCCTGGGCCGCACGCAGAGCGCCCTGTCGACCTCGATGACCCGTCTGGGCACCGGCCTGCGCGTCAATTCCGCCATGGACGACGCCGCCGGCCTGCAGATCGCCACGCGACTGAACGCCCAGACCCGCGGCATGGCCGTGGCCCAGCGCAACACGCAGAACGGCATCTCGATGCTGCAGACGGCCGAAGGCGCGCTGGACGAAGTCAGCAACATCGTGCTGCGCATGAAGGACCTGGCCACCGAAGGCGCCAACGGCACGGCCACGGCCGATGACCTGACGGCCATGAAGGCCGAGTTCGACGACCTGGCGCTGGAGCTGGAGAAC
>DASWWC010000010.1:0-20738 GCA_036401055.1 Roseateles sp. | reverse complement strand
GGCGTCGAGGGCTCGCGCCGCCTGCTGCCGCAACTGGCCGACCGAGCCGCCATCGAGGCCTTGGCACGCTAGCAAAGCGTCAAAAGCTGCACAGCGGCGGCGCCCCGAAATGGGGCGCCAGCTGATAGGCTCTCCGACCTCCCCCTGCCCGGGACCGACCCGAAGTGACTCCTGCCGCACTCGTGCGCTCGCTGCTGCTGGGGCTGCCCGCCTTGCTGGTGGGCGGCGCCTGCGTGCTGCTGGACGCGCCCACCGGCGCCACCGCGCTGGCCGTGGGCCTGGCGGCCTTTGCGCCGACGCTGCACAGCCTGCTGCGCATGGAGCACCGGCGCGCCGCGGCGGCCGGGCGCTCGCAGGCCTTTGCCCAGGCCCTGATCGACGCCATCCCCGACCCCACCTACGTGAAGCAGCAGGGTGGCCGCTACGTGATGGTCAACGAAGCCTTTGCCCACTACCACGGTCGGAGCAAGGAAGACGTGCTCGCCCACGGGCTCGGCATCGGCGGGCCCGCCGATGCCGCCAACCACGCGCTGTCGCTGCAGGAAGACGAGCGCATCCTGGCCGGCGGCGAGCTGCTGAAGGAGGAGCACACGACGCGGCGCCTGTCCGGCGACGAGGTGTTCCGCATCGTCAGCAAGCGCCGTAGCGTCTACCTGGACGGCAAGCCCGCCGTCGTCGGCATCGACCACCACATCACCGAATGGCGCGTGGCCGAGCGCGAGCTGAAGCGGGCGCTGGAGCGCGAGGTGGAGCTGCGCAAGCGCACCGAGCAGTTCGTGCAGGACCTCATCGACCTGCTGCCCGACGCCATCTACATCAAGGACGCCCGCAGCCGCCTGGTGATGGTGAACGCCACCGCCGTGCGCCTGCGCGGCATGAGCCGCGAGGCGCTGATCGGGCTGAACGCCATGGACCTGGCCCCGCGCCCGGGCGTGGGCGAGACCTCGCTGGCGGAGGACCAGCTCGTGCTGCAGGGGCAGGAGGTCGTCAAGGAAGAGCAGAGCGTGCTGCCGGTCACCGGCGAGGAGTGCTTCCGCGTCGTCGTCAAGCGGCGCTGCTTCGACGTGGACGGCCAGCCGGTGGTGGTGTCCATCCAGCACTACATCACCGAATGGCGCCAGGCCGAGCGCGAGCTGAAACGGCTGGCGCAGGAAGACGCGCTGACCGGCATCGCCAACCGGCGCTGCTTCAGCGCCGAGGCCGAGCGCGCCATGCACGCGGCCGAACGGCACGGCGGCGCGCTGTCGCTGCTGCTGGTGGATGTGGACCTCTTCAAGCGCGTCAACGACGAGCATGGCCACAACGTGGGCGACGAGGTGCTGGTGGAGCTGGCACGGCGCCTGCGCGAGGTGCTGCGCAAGTCCGACCTGGGTGGCCGCTGGGGCGGCGAGGAGTTCATCGCACTGCTGCACGGCACGCCGCAGGCGGCCCTGGAGTTCGCCGAGCGGCTGCGCCGCGCCGTGGCGGACACGCCCTTCGCCACGTCGGTCGGCCCGCTGAGCATCACGCTGAGCGGCGGCTGCGCCGGCCACCGCCCGGGCGACAGCCTGTCCGCGCTGGTCGGCCGGGCCGACCAGGCGCTCTACCGCGCCAAGAGCGAGGGCCGCAACCGCGTGATGGGCGAGGCGGCAGCCGGGTCGGCCTAACCCACCAGCAGCTTTTCCTCGGCTCGCGCCAGCGCCGCAGGCGTGCCGCTGATGACCAGCGTGTCGCCGCCGGCCAGCAGGGCGCCGTCCACCCGCAGGCCCTTGCCGTCGGCGCGGCGCAGCGACACGACGGCCACGCCCACCGCGTGCAGCGCCAGGTCGTCCAGCGGCTTGCCGGCATGCGGGCTGACGGTCGGCAGCGTGACGGACACCAGCCGCGCCTGCTCCAGCTCGTCCAGCGTGTCGTCGTCGGCGCCGTGGAAGTAGCCGCGCAGCAGGCCGTAGCGCTTGTCGCGCGCGTCGCGCGTGATACGGATGACGCGGCGCATGGGCACGCCCACCAGCGCCAGCGCGTGCGAGGCCAGCATCAGCGAGCCCTCGATGGCCTCGGGCACGACCTCGGTGGCACCGGCGGTCTTGAGGCGCTCCAGGTCGCTGTCGTCGATGGTGCGCACGATAACCGGCACCTTGGGCGCGTGGGCCCGCACCAGGTCCAGGATCTTCAGCGCCGAGGGCGTGTCGTGATAGCTCACCACCACGGCGCTGGCACGCGCCAGGCCCGCCGCCATCAGGCTCTGCACCTTGGCCGCGTCGCCGAACACCACGCTCTGGCCCGCGGCTGCCGCCTGGCGCACGCGGTCGGGGTCCAGGTCCAGCGCCATGTAGGGGATGTGCTCGCCCTCCAGCAGCCGCGCCAGGTTTTGCCCCGAGCGGCCGTAGCCGCAGATGATGACGTGGGCCTCCTGCTTGATGCTCTTCTTGGCGATGCTGGTCAGCTGCACCGACTGCATCAGCCAGTCGCTGCTGGACAGCTTCATGACGATGCGGTTGCTGTACATGATCAGGATGGGCGTGATCAGCATGGACAGCACCATGCTGGCCAGCACCGGGCTGACCCACCGCGGCGCCACCAGCTGGTGCTGCGCGCCCAGCGTCAGCAGCACGAAACCGAACTCGCCCGCCTGCGCCAGGTACAAGCCGGTGCGCAGCGCCACGCCGGGCGGCTGGCGGAACAGCCGCACCAGCCCGGCCGTCAGCACGAACTTGGCGCCCACCGGCAGCACCGTCAGCAGGATGACCAGCCACCAGTTCTCGACCAGCGGGTGCCAGTCCAGCTTCATGCCGATGGTGATGAAGAACAGGCCCAGCAGCACGTCGTGGAAGGGCCGGATGTCGGTCTCCACCTGGTGGCGGTACTCGGTCTCCGAAATCAGCATGCCCGCGACGAAGGCGCCCAGCGCCAGGCTCAGCCCCGCGTGCTCGGTCAGCCAGGCCAGGCCCAGCGTGACGAGCAGCAGGTTCAGCATGAACAGCTCCTCGCTCTTGCGCCGGGCCACCAGCGTCAGCCACCAGCGCATGGCCTTCTGGCCGCCATACAGCAGCAGGCCCAGCACCACGGCCGCCTTCAGGCCGGCGATGGCCAGCGCGTGGGCCATCTCGGCCCCGCTGCTGTTCAGCGCCGGGATCAGCACCAGCAGCGGCACCACGGCCAAGTCCTGGAACAGCAACGAGCCCATGACCAGCTTGCCGTGCGGGCTCTCCACCTCCAGCCGCTCGGCCATCAGCTTGACGACGATGGCGGTGGAGCTCATCGCCATGGCCGCGCCCAGCACCAGCGCCCCCTGCCATTGCAGCTCCCAGGCCACGCCCAGCATCGCGAAAGCCCAGATCAGCAAGGCGTTGCCGAACATGGCGCCCGCCACGGTCAGCACCACCTGGGCCATGCCGATGCCGAACACCGCCATCCTCAGCGCGCGCAGCTTGGGCAGGTTGAAGTCCAGCCCGATGGAGAACATCAGGAACACGACGCCGAACTCCGCCAGGTAGCGGATGCCGGCCGAGTCCTGCGCCACCGCCAACACGTTGGGCCCGATGACCACCCCCACCACCAGGTAGCCCAGCATGGGCGGCAGCTTCAGCGAGCGGCAGATGACGACGCCCAGCACCGCAGCGACGAGATAGAGCAGGGCGAGGTCAAGGGAGGTCACCGGCGTGATGGTATGCGGGCAGCCGGGGTTTCCCGGCCCACCCCGGACAGGCGTGAAATCCAACACTGAAAACCGGGGCCATGCGTTGCTTGCATAAGCGCATACCCACTTGGCTAGACAAGTCGTTGAGGCGAAGCCCGCCTTCGCGCTACCGTTCGCCCCACTGAAAATTACGGAGCGTTTCATGCCAAACCTGTCCTTCGTCTCGCCGACGCGCAACAGCCCCTGGGGGACTTATCTGTCCCAGATCGACGCCGTGGAGCCCTATCTGGGCCACCTGGGCCGCTGGGTCGAGACGCTGCGCCGCCCCAAGCGTGCGCTGATCGTGGACATCCCCATCGAGATGGACAACGGCACCATCGCCCACTTCGAGGGCTACCGCGTGCAGCACAGCCTGACGCGCGGCCCCGGCAAGGGCGGCGTGCGCTACCACCCGGACGTCACGCTGGAAGAGGTGATGGCGCTGTCGGCCTGGATGACGGTCAAGAACGCCGCCGTCAACCTGCCCTATGGCGGCGCCAAGGGCGGCATCCGGCTGGACCCGGCCCTGCTGTCCATGAAGGAACTGGAGAAGGTTACGCGCCGGTACACCAGCGAGATCGGCATCATCATCGGCCCCAACCAGGACATCCCGGCGCCGGACGTGAACACCAACGGCAAGATCATGGCCTGGATGATGGACACCTACTCGATGAACACCGGCGCCACGGCGACCGGCGTCGTCACGGGCAAGCCCATCGAGCTGGGCGGCTCGCTGGGCCGCGTGGCCGCCACTGGCCGCGGCGTGTTCGTCGTCGGCCGCGAAGCCATGCGCCGGCTCAACATCGACCTGGACGGCGCCCGCATCGCCGTGCAGGGCTTCGGCAACGTGGGCTCCATCGCCGCCAAGCTGTTCGCGGCCAACGGCGCCAAGATCGTGGCCGTGCAGGACCACACCGGCACCCTGGTCAACGCCAACGGCTTCGACATGCACAGCCTGCTGGACCACGTGGCCCAGACGCGCGGCGTGGCCGGCTTCAAGGGCGGCGACATGATCGCCAACGAGGACTTCTGGGACATCAAGAGCGACGTGCTGATCCCGGCCGCGCTGGAAGGCCAGATCACCGCCGAGCGCGCCCAGCGCCTGCAGACCCGCCTGGTGCTGGAGGGCGCCAACGGCCCGACGACGCCCGACGGTGAGGCCGTGCTGGCCGACCGCGGCATCGTGGTGGTGCCCGACGTCATCGCCAACGCCGGCGGCGTGACCGTGTCCTATTTCGAGTGGGTGCAGGACTTCTCGTCCTTCTTCTGGACCGAGGACGAGATCAATGTGCGCCTGGACAAGATCATGATCGGCGCGTTCAAGCACATCTGGGAGACCGGCGAGCAGCACAAGATCCCGCTGCGCACCGCCGCCTTCACGGTGGCCTGCACGCGGGTGCTGCAGGCACGCGAGGAGCGCGGCCTGTACCCCTGAACCGGCGGCCCCGCCCGACTCACAAAAGCGCCGGCGCTGCCGGCGCTTTTTTCGTTCCCGGCGTGCATCGGGCGTCATGTAGGTACCTAGGCACAATTCGGTTCATCCGGATGGACAGCCCGACGGAAGCGGGCAGATTGCCGCATCTGACCGTCATGACTCCCCAACTGCCCCCATCCACGTCGACCGGCCTGGCCCGCCGCCAGTTGCTGCAAGGCCTGGCTGCAACGGCGCTGCTGCCGGGCGCTGCCGCGCTCGCCGCGCCCAAGCCGCTCATCGTGGGCGGACTGCCGGTGACCTGCAACCTGACGCTGCCCGTGGCCTGCATGGCCCGCGCCAACAACAACAAGGCGGCGGGCAGCGACGCCTTCAAGTTCGAGTACAGCAAGTACAGCGGCTGGCCCGAGATCAAGGAATCGCTGATGACGGGCAGCATCCAGGCCGCCTACATGCTGGCGCCCTTGGTGATGGACCTGGCCGACAAGAAGATCCCGGTCAAGATCGTCTCGCTCGGCCACCGCTCGGGCGCGGTCATCATGGTGCGCACCGACTCACCGTACAAGAAGTTCAAGGACCTGACGGGCAAGCGCATCGCCATCCCCAGCCGCTTCGCGGTGGACTTTTTGTTCCTGCGCAAGATGCTGGCGCAGGAGGGCATGAGCGCTAAGGACATCCAGATCATCGAGATGCCGCCGCCCGACATGCCGGCCGCGCTGTACGCCAAGGCCGTGGACGGCTACTGCACCGGCGAGCCCTTCGGCGCCGCCGCCCAGCGCGCCGGCTACGCCCGGCCGCTGCGCATGACGCGCGACGAGTGGCGCAACTACATCTGCTGCGTGCTGACGGTGCGCGAGGAACTGATCAAGGAGAACCGGCCGCTGGTGCAGGACCTGGTCAACCACATCCAGGGCGCCGGCAACTGGCTGGACCAGCAGCCCGCCCACCGCGAGAAGGCCATCCAGATCGCCGCAGGCCGCAAGTTCTTCAACCAGGACCCCAACATCCTGCGCTTTGTCATGGAGAACCCGACCGACCGCGTGACCTATGGCGACCTGCGCATGATCCGCGCCGAGTTCGACGACCTGATGAAGCTGTCCATCGAGGCCGGCACGCTGAAGAAGCCCGTGGCCTACGAGACCTACGTGGACGAGAGTTTCGTAAGGGCGGCCAAGGCCGCGCCCATGCCCCTATGAAACGCCGCACCGCCCTGCTGCTGGCCGCCGGCCTGCCGATTCCTGCCCTCGCCAGCACGCCGCGCCTGAAGGCCGGTGTCTTCGAGCCCGCTCAGGCCGCACCTGAGTTCGCGCTGAAGGGCAGCGACGGTGCCGCGCTGAACCTGGCCCGCTTCAAGGGGCGGCTGGTGATGCTGGTGTTCGGATTCACGCTGTGCCCCGAGGTCTGTCCGACGACGCTGGCCACGCTGGCCCAGGCGCGCAAGGACCTGGGCCCCGCGGCCTCGGACGTGCAGGTCGTGTACGTGACCGTGGACCCCGAGCGAGACGACATCGACCGCATCCGTCAGTACCTGGCCGCGTTCGACAAGAGCTTTATCGGCGGCACCGAGACGCCCGAGAAGCTCGCCGCGATGCGCAAGCGCTACGGCGTCGTGGCGCAGAAGATTCCCAAGCCGCAGGCCAATGCCTACGGCATGAATCACTCCACGTCGGTCTTCCTGATCGACCGCGCCGGCAGGCTCAAGGCCATGATGCCCTACGGCCACGAGGCCAAGGACTTCGTCCACGACCTCAAGCTGCTGCTGGTCGCGAAGTGAAAAGGTGGCTGTGGCTCCTCCTGCCGGCGGCGCTGCTGGCACCTCTGGTCTGGGCCGCCTTCGCACCGATCGAACTCGCCACGCGCGACGAACTGTTCGAGATCCCGGCCGGCACCTTCAAGCGCCGCATGTCGGGCGACAAGGTGGACATCCTGCCCGACCGCATAGCCCTCACGCTGGGCCTCAACGACGTGCTGCTGCTGCGCAACCTTGACGAGGTGCCGCAGCAGTTCGGGCCGGTGCTCATCATGCCGGGCCAGAGCTTCCGGCTGCCGTTCGAAGTGGCCTCCACCTACAGCTTCGACTGCAGCGCGCACGCCAGCGGCACGATGAGCGTCGTCGTCGCGCCCCACCCAGAACCCGGCTGGCAGCGGCTGCAATGGCGCTGGCAGCACTGGAAGAAGAACAGCAAAACGGAGACCGTCTCTTGAACACAAGACTGGGCAAGATCCTGCCGCCGCTGGCCGTCATCGCGGTCGTCATCGCCGTCTGGTGGTGGGTCGTGGACCGCACCGACAGCCCCATCTTCCCGCGGCCCTGGGCCGTCGTCACCGGCACGCTGGAGCTGGCCGAGGACGGCACGCTGTGGGAGCACATCGGCGCCTCGCTGTACCGCGTCGGCATCGGCTTCGGCTGCGCCATGCTGGTGGGCATCCCGCTGGGGCTGTGGATGGGCTGGGTGGCGGGCGCCTACCGCACCTTCAACCCCATCTTCCAGATGCTGAGGCCCATCTCGCCCATCGCCTGGATCCCGCTGGCCATCCTGTGGTTCGGCGTCGGCGAGGCCTCGCCCATCTTCCTGATCTTCATCTCGTCGGTGTTCCCGCTCATCGTGCAGACCACGGCCGGAGTGCACACCATCGACCGGCGCTACCTGCGCGCGGCGGCCAACTTCGGCGTCACGCGCGGCGTGATGTTCCGGCGCGTCGTCATCCCCGCCGTGCTGCCGGAAATCATCATCGGCATGCGCATCGGCATCGGCGTGGCCTGGCTGGTCGTCGTGGCCGCCGAGATGATCGCGCTGCGCTCCGGCCTGGGCTACCTCATCATGGACTCGCGCAACGCCGGCAACCGCTACGACCTCGTCATCGCCGCCATGATCATCATCGGCATGATCGGCCTGCTGCTGGACGGTGCCACCCGTCTGCTCGAAAAACTCAAGACCGTGCGGTGGCGCTATGTCCGCTGAAATCAAGCCTCTCAAGATCGCGGCCCAGGGCCTGACCAAGTCCTTCAAGGCCGCCAAGGGCAAGCCACTGTCCGTCCTCGACGGCGTGGACTTCGAAGTCGCCGAGGGCGAGTTCGTCGCCATCGTGGGGCCCTCGGGCTGCGGCAAGTCCACGTTGATGAACATCCTCGCGGGGTTCGAGCCGCCAGGCGGTGGCAGCCTGCTCATCGACGGCAAGCCGCATCCGGGCCCCAGCCCGCAGGGCATCGTCATCTCGCAGTACGGCTCGGTGTTCCCGTGGCTGACCGTGCAGCAGAACCTGATGTTCGGCCTGCAGGGCGAACACGCCGGCAATACCGAGCTGGCCGACCACTACGCCGCGATGGTGGGCCTGAAGGGCTTCGAGAACGCCTACCCGCACGAGCTGTCGGGCGGCATGCTCAAGCGCGTGGAGCTGGCGCGGGCCTTCATCGTGAAGCCCGAGATCCTCTACCTGGACGAGCCGTTTTCCGCGCTGGACGCGCTGATGAACCTGCGCATGCGCAACGAGCTGCTGCGCATCCTGGCCGAGGAGCGCCACACGGTGCTGCTCATCACCCACGACGTGGACGAGGCGCTCTACATGGCCGACCGCATCCTCGTGCTGTCGCCGCGGCCCACGCGCATCCAGGCCCGCTTCGAGCTGGACATGCCGCATCCGCGGCGACTGATCAGCCCGGAGATGGACCAGCTGCGCGAAGCGATCCTGAAGGAGCTGGGGCTGGAGATGCCGGCCTAGCCTTTCAGCACGCTGCCCGTGCTGTCCAGCACGCGCAGCGTCACCGGCATGGCCCCGCCCACGCTCTGCGTGACGGTGCAGAAGTCCTCGAACGTGTCCAGCACGCGCTGAATGTGGCCCAGCTCCGCGGCCGGCTTGCCCAGGTGCAGGTCCACGGCCAGGCCTTGCACGCGCTGGCGGTTGCGCTCGTTGCGGCCCACCGTGGCGCGGACCTCGGTACGCAGCGGCGACGGGTCGTCCTTGTACTTCTGGCAGGCGAACCACAGCGACGCGCTGAGGCAGTTGCCCACCGCCGAGGCCAGCAGCTCCACCGGGTCGGGCCCCAGACCGGTGCCCAGCGGCGGCGGCTCGTCGGCCAGCAGCACCGGCAGCTCCGGCGCGTAGTGATGTTCAAACTGGTAGCCCTGACGCTGGATCAGGGTGACGCTGGGTTGGTCCATGAAGCCTCCTGGTAGGGTGCCATTCTGGCCGGTGCGGACCCTGTCATCGCGCACGGCGACCCGCGCGTTGCCAGCCCTCGCCGCAAGGCCTGCGCCCGAGGACGGAATAATCCCGCCATGCTTAGGTTTCCCTCCCTGCTCCTGCCGCTGCTGCTGACGGCCCTGCTGACCGGCTGCGGCGGCCTGCCCAAGGCCTCCGACAAGTCCAAGAAGGTCTACCAGGGCGAGAGCTTCGCCGCCGAAGAGACCTTTTCGCGCCTGTTCGACGCCAACGTGGACGACACCTGCGAGGCCGCACGCCGCGCGCTGCTGAGCCAGGGCTACGTCATCGGCAAGGCCGCCAGCGGCCTGGTGCAGGGCGCCAAGCGCTTCCAGCCCGAGGGCGAGGTGCACGTGGAGATCGGCTTCAACGTCGTCTGCGTGGGTGACGGCCCCAAGAACCAGGTCGCCACCGCCTACGTCAGCGCCCAGCAGGACCGCTACGTGCTGAAGAAGAACGCCCAGGCCGCCAGCCTGGGCGTCAGCGCGCTGGGCTCCATCTCGGTGCCGCTGTCGTCCACCGAGGACTCGCTGGTCAAGGTCGCGTCCGAGACCATCCCCGCCGGCGAGTTCTACGACCGCTTCTTCGTGCTGATGAGCCGCATGCTGCGCGAGAACACCAGCGAGAAGTGAGCCGGCTGGGCCTACTGCTCCAGCGCGGCCAGCAGCGCCGGCACCTGCGCCATGCCGCCCCGGGCCTGCCGCGTCAGCGGCGTGGGGTCGCTGCCCCAGGATGATTTCTCGCGCTCGGCGGCGCCGCGCTGATCGGCGGTCAGCCCGGCCTCCACGGCCGCGATGCGCTCCAGCAGTTGCGCGCTGGGCTGGGGCATGCGCTCCTTGAGCAGCTTCAGCAAGGCCAGGCCCTTGACCTTGTCGGGCGACGCGTCGCCGGCAAAGTGCTGGGCGAGCAGGGCCGTCGACGCCGCATCGCCCTGCCGGGCGGCACGCTCGAACCAGGCCAGGGCCTGGGCCGTGTCACCCGTCTTGCCCTGGTACGCGCCGACGTCCCGCTGGGCGAGGTCGTAGCCGGCCTCGGCAGCGCGCAACTTGAACTTGAGGGCCAGGGCCGCATCGACCGGCACCACATCGCGGAACTGCCCCGCGTAGTAGCAGCCCACCTTGTACGCCGCCAGCGCGTGGCCGGCCTCGGCCGCCTGCGAGAAGTACCGGAACGCGGCCACGTTGTCCCGGGCGGTACCGATGCCGTTGTTCAGGAACATGCCCAGGTTGTAGGCCACCTCGGCATTGCCGGCCGGTGCCAGCGCACTCAGGCGCTGGAACAGCGCCTCATTGGAGGCCGGCGCCGTGGCCTGCACGGCGCCGGCACACAGGCAGGCCGCCAGCACGAGGGCACGCGCGCAAAGTCGGTGGGGCATGGTCTTGTTCTCCCTGAATCTGGACGCCGCAACATAGCCAGAACCCACAGCCGGCCGAACGGCGGCCGTTGTGGCACGCTTGCGCCCGCCCCTCGCCCCCCGCTTCACCATGAGCCGCCTGAACGCCGAGCTGCATCGCCTGTACCACTCACCTGCGCCCGGCGAACTGCGCGCGCTGCTGCTGGAACTGGCCCGACCCGCCGACTGGGACGCGCTGGGCCAGGTCTGGCGCGGCGTGCAGGCGGACCTGCAGTTGCCCGCACCCGGCATCGCCGTGTCGGGCACGGACGGGCTGCAGCTGTGGTTCTCGCTGCAGCAGCCGGTGGATGCGGCCCGCGCGGCCCGCTTCCTGGCAGGCCTGAGAGCGCGCTACCTGCCGAACGTCGCACCGGCGCGGCTGCGTGCCCTGGCCGCAGTGCCGGCCATCCCGGCGCAGGACGCCGCGACGGGCAACTGGTCCGCCTTCGTCGCGCCCGATCTCGCGCCGCTGTTCGCCGACACGCCCTGGCTGGACATCCCGCCCAGCCCCGACGGCCAGGCCGACCTGCTGGCGGCGCTGTCCGCCATCCGCCCGGCGGACTGGGAGCGCAGCCTGCGCGCGCTGGATCCGCAGCCGGTCGCGGCGCCACCCGCCCCGGGCCACGCAGGCCAGCGGGTGGACCTGGACCCGCGCGAATTCCTGCAGCGCGTGCTCAACGACGAGGCGGCGCCGCTGGCCCTGCGCGTCGATGCCGCCAAGACCCTGCTGGCAAGCCGTTGACCTTGCCGCGCTCGCCTCAGGGCTGGCGTTCGGCGCCCGCCACGCGGGCCAGCTCGCCGCTGTCGGCCATGGCGCGCAAGGCCAGCGTCAGCCGCCGCGCCAGCACCTCTCGGCCGGGCGCCACCCACAGGTGCAGGTTGACCCGCTCGATCAGGTGGCGATGCAGCGGTGCCGGCTCGGCATCCCGCGCCGCCAGCAGCGCGGCGTCGGCAAAGAGCACGCAGGCATCGACCCGCCCGGCCGCCACTATCGCCTGGCAGGACTGCGGGGTGGTCGTCGCCGTCACCGACGCCGCGCCCGCCAGCTGCTGCTCGACCAGCCTCACGCCGCGCAGATAGGCCACGCGCAGCTCGCGCAGGTCCTGCCAGCTCCTGGGCGCCACCGTGGCGCTGCGACTGAAGGCCAGGAAGCTGGTGGTCAGCAGGTGCGGGTCGACGCGGATCGCGCCCGGGACGACGCGGTCATAGCCGGGAAAGCGCAGCGTTTCGGCGTCGTACAGACCGGCGCGCAGGCTGGCAATCGCCCGCTCGACCGGCTCATAGCTCAACGCATAGCGCAGCCCGGCGCGCTGCATCAGCAGCTTCAGCAACTGCTGATGCACCTCGCCGGCCTGGGCGGACGGCGGCGCCGTGCCCACCAGCAGGACCGGCTCCGTGATGGCGTCGACCGCGGCCGGCTGCGCGCGCGACCGTTGCGGCCAGCAGGCAGCCAAGGAGCACGACAGCAAGACTGTGACGCATGACGGGGCATGGTAGGGCCTGGGGACGCGACGGCAAGCGCTGGCGTCACCGTGGCTGGGCCGGGCTCGCTGCTGCTTACGCCTGACTGCGCAACTCCTGCGGCGCGTGATGAACGACGAGCGCGTCGACGCGGCGCCGCTGGCGCGGCCCTAAGTTTGGCCGTGGTGAGCCGCCCGGCGGCGCGACCAGAGCAGCGCAGCCGAGGCCAGCAGCAGCAGCGACGGCACGCCGGGCTCGGGAAGCCGGCCGGCGTCGCGCGAGAACAGGCTCAGCCGCACGGAATCGTCCGCCACCGCCAGCGTGTAGCCGAACAGCGGGTCGAGGTTCTCGATGGAGAACTGCGACGCCGTGACGCCGCTGAGCGCATCCGCGACGATCAGTTCGAACACCTGGCCGTCAACGAAGCCGAAACCGCTGGCGAAAGACACGACGATGCCGTTCGCCACGGCGAAGTTCGCGACATCGTCGACCTGGAAGGTCCCGTAGACCGACGGCGTGTCGATGAGGAATTCGAGCTCCTCGGCGCTCAGCGCCAGGCGATTTCCGTGCACCGTCCCGGCGATCTGCGCCTTCGTGCCGGCCGTCAGCACCAGGGTGCCGCCGACGTCCATGTCCGCCTCGACCGAGAGCTCGCTGCCGGCTTGCAACGTGGCGAGGCCGTCGGTGCCGACCGGCCCCACGACCGCCAGGTCCGTGCCACCTGTCGCCGTGACCCCGCCTTCAAAGGTGGCCGCGCCCAGCGTCAGCGCCGAGCCGGCCGTGAGCTCGGCCCCGCTGCCCGTCTTGATGTCGCCGGCCAGGTGGAGGTTGTTGGCCGCCGATGCACCGAAGCCCGTTCCTGCCTGGAGACTGCCGTCGAAGGCCAGATCCGTGCCCGCCGAGATGAGGCTGGCGGTGGCGGACACCACCGCCGTACCGGTGAAGCTGGCATTGGTGCCCGCCAGCACGCTGAAGCTCTGTCCCGTCGTGATCGCGCCACTGAACGCCAGCGCGCTGCCGATGCTGAGGCTCGCATGGCTACCCACGCTGACGACAGCGCCGCTGCTCGTTGCGCTGCCGGCCACGGTGACCGTCAGCGCGGTGCCGGTCAACAGGGTCCCGCCGAGCTGCAAGCCCTCGCCGGCACTCAGCGTGGTCGTCGCGCCGGACACCAGGAGCCCGACCACCGACAGCTGCCGGCCCGTGGTGAGGTCGAGCTGGTTGCCGATGGTGAGATCCCCGATGACGGCATCGCGGCCGACGCTCAGCAGGCCATTGCCGGTGACGACATTGCTGCCCGAGGTGCTCAGGTCGCGGCCGGCGGAGGCGACCAGCGCGCCGCTGACGTCGAGCGACGCCAGGACCAGATCCTCGGGCGCGGTCAGCTGCACATCCGCACGCGCCGACGACAGCATCGCGCAGGCGAGCGCCAGGACCATGAGACGGAACTTCAGATGCAGGGCTGATTTCATGACATCGGCGCGGTGATCGGGATCGCCGAGATAAGCAAGATCTCGGCCAAAACTCGGCGCGCCCGGGGGCACCGCGGGTGCCAGCGCCGCCGTCCCTGCGAACTGTCAGGAATTTCGACAGCCCCGATTCAACTCGCCAGCCGCTTCGCCCGCGCCATCAGCAGCGCCCGCTGCACCTCGTTGTCCTGCAGCGCCGCCGCGCGCAGGTAGGCGTCGCGTGCCTCGCCCAGGCGACCCAGGCGCTCCAGCACGTCGGCCTGCGCGCCGGCCAGGAAGGGGTAGCGCCTGAGCTGCGGCTCGGCCGCCAGCGCCTCCAGCAGCGGCAGCGCGGCGGCCGGCCCGCTGGCGAAGCTGATGGCCACCGCGCGGTTCAGCGCGACGACGGGCGAGGGGTTCAGCGCCAGCAGGCGGTCGTAGCCGGCCACGATGGCGCGCCAGTCGGTGTCCTCGGCCCGCGCGGCCCGCGCATGGCAGGCGGCGATGGCCCCTTGCAGCGCATAGGGGCCGGGCTCGCCCAGGCCCAGCGCGCGCTCCAGCGCCGCCAGGCCGCGCTGGATCAGCAACCGGTCCCACTTGCGGCGGTCCTGGTCGGGCAGCAGCACGGGGCGGCCCTCGGCATCCAGCCGCGCGGGCAGGCGCGAGGCCTGGATCTCCAGCAGCGCCGCCAGGCCGTGCACCTCGGCATCGCGCGGCAGCAGGTGCTGCAGCTGGCGCGCCAGGCGCAGCGCCTCGTCGCACAGCGCGGGGCGCAGCAGCGTGGCGCCGCTGCCGGCGCTGTGGCCCTCGTTGAAGATCAGGTAGACCACGGCCAGCACGGCGCCCAGGCGTTGCTCCCGCTCGGCCGGGCCGGGCAGCTCGTAGGACTGGCCCAGCAGCGCCTTCTTGGCGCGCACGATGCGCTGCGCCACGGTGGCCTCGGGCTGCAGGAAGGCGCGCGCGATCTCCGCCGTCTCCAGCCCGCCCAGCAGGCGCAGCGTCAGCGCCACCTGGGCCTCGCGCGGCAGCACGGGGTGGCAGGCGATGAAGATCAGCCGCAGCTGCTCGTCGCCGATGGCGGCCTGGTCGCGCGCGGCGTCCAGCTGCTCGGTGAAATCGGGCACGACGTGGGTGCCATAGGCCTCGTCGTCGGCCGCGAGGTGCTCGTGCTCGCGCTCCAGCATGGCGCGGCGGCGCAGCCGGTCCAGCGCCTTGTTGCGGGTGGTGGTCATCAGCCAGGCGGCGGGGTTGGCGGGCTGGCCGTCGCGCGGCCAGCTGTCCATGGCCGCGATGAGCGCGTCCTGCGCACAGTCCTCGGCCTCGTCGAGGTCGCGCAGCAGCTTGGCGGCGGCGCCGACGAGACGGCTGCGCTCGATGCGCCAGACGCCGGCGGCCAGGTCGGCATGGCTCACGTCAGCTGCCGTCGTAGGCGCGCTGCAGCGCGGCCAGGTCGATCTTCTGCATCGTCCAGACGGACTGGAACACGCGCTGCACGCGGGCCGGGTCGGGGTCGCGCACCATGTCGAACCAGGCCCTGGGGATGATCTGCCAGCACAGTCCCCAGGCGTCCTTCACCCAGCCGCATTCCAGCGCCTTGCCGCCGCCGGCGGGCAGCTGCTCCCAGAAGTGGTCGATCTCGGCCTGGTCGTCGCAGGCGACGGTCAGCGAGAAGGCTTCGTTGAGCTTGAAGTGCGGGCCGCCGTTGAAGGCCGTCATCTCCAGGCCCAGCAGTTCGTACTGCACGACCATCACCGTGCCGGCCTGACCCGGCGCGTTCGCGCCCCAGCGCTGCGTGTGCAGCACCCGTCCGCTGCCAAAGACCTTCAGGTAGTGCGCCACCGCGTCCTCGGCGCCGCGCTCATACCAGACGAAGGGCGTGAGCTTTTGCTGGATCTGCATGATGTGCTCCTCAGGCAGCGGGCGGTTCACCGGTCATGTGGACCAGCTCCCAGATGTGGCCGTCGATGTCCTCGAAGCCATGGGCGTACATGAAGCCGTGGTCCTGCGGCTCGCGCGGCACGCTGCCGCCGGCGGCGCGGGCCTTGGCGACGAGGCCGTCGACCTCCTCGCGGCTCTCGCAGGACAGGCACACCAGCACCTCGGTGGCCGCCTTGGCATCCACCAGCGGCTTGGCGGTGAAGCCCTTGGCGAAGTCCTCGGCCAGCAGCATGGCATAGAGGTTGGGGCCCAGCTCCAGGCAGGCACCCTGGTCGTTGGTGAACTGCGGGTTGAAGCGGTAGCCCAGCGCCTCGAAGAAGGCCTTGCTGGCGGGCAGCTGCTTGCAGGGGAGGTTGACGAAGATCTGCTTGTGCATGGTCGGGGTTCCTTCAATGCGTGGATTCGGACAGCGCCTTCAGGCGCTGCAAGGCCTTGGGCCAGCTGTCGGCGAGAAAGTCGGTGAAGCCGTCGTTCCAGCTCTGCAGGTGCACGGTGAGCTGGGTGCCGCCGTCCGGCTGGGCGGTGAACACGTAGCGCTCGAACGCGGGTTTTTGGGCCAGCGGGCTGTCGGCCACGGGTCGGCCGTCCTTGATCTCGCCCACCAGCCGCAGCGACAGCTTCTCGTGCAGCACGCGCTCGTCGACGATGGCCTCCATGCCGAAGCCCTGCGGGTCCAGGAAGCGCAGCCGGCGCCCGGCCTCCCAGCTGCCCTCGAAGTAGGAACCCTCGCAGAAGGGGCTGGTCCAGTCGCGGTAGGCGATGGGGTCGAACATGCAGTCCCACACGCGGGCCACGGGCGCGGCGATGTCGATGCCGTACTGCAAGTCCTTCATGGCTGGGCCTCCGCCAGTTGGCGCAGGTTGGCCAGCCCATCCTCGAAGTCACGGCCGATCATGCGATCCATGTCCACGAACACGCCCATCAGCTTGGACACGAAGTTGGCCAGCCCCTGCATGGCCCAGCGCACCTCGGTCGCGCCGTCGGCCGTGGGCTGCAGCGAGAACTCGGCCTGGTTGTGCGCCTCGAAGGGCTTCACGAAGTCCAGCTTCAGCTGCACCGCGCGGCCGGGCTGCTGGCCGGTGATCTCCAGGCTGCCGCTGCCGACCTCGCTGCTGTCCCAGTCGTAGCGCGAGCCCACGCCGCTGGCCGCACCGCTGTAGGCGCTCTTCAGCAGCGGGTCCTTGCGCTCGTAGGGGTTCCAGCGGTTGAACGCGCGCAGCTCGCTGACCAGCGGCCAGAGCTTGTCGGCCGGCGCGGCGATGCGCAGCCGGCGCTCGACGCGGAACTCGTCCGGCCGCGTGGCCGCATAGGCCAGCAGCATCAGCAGGGCCACGCCCAGGCAGATCAGGATGAGGGAGAGGTTGCTCATGCTGCCCCTCCTCATGCCGCGCCGATTTCCATGTCGCCGCCGGGGCCGAAGTCGGCCTCCTCGTACAGCGGACGCACCTCGATCTCGCAGCTCATGCCGACGAAGGGCGCCGGGAAGCGGCTGGCCCAGGCCCGCGCCTCGTCCGCCGAGCGTACCTGGATGATGGTGTAGCCGGCGATCAGCTCCTTGGTCTCGGCGAAGGGGCCGTCGATGACCTCGCGGCTGCCGTCGGCGTGGTAGCGCTGGCGCCAGCCGTCGCGGCTGGGGCGAAGGCCCGCGCCGTCCAGCAGCACGCCGGCCCGCGCCATCTCCTCGTGGAAGGCGCCCATCTCCTCGAACAGCTTGGCGTACTCGGGACCGGGCTTGTCGCCGCGCTCGCTGACGGCGGTGGCGCGGACTTGAATGATGAATCGCATGTCGTCTCTCCTGGGTGGTGGAGGCAGCTCGATCCGCCGCCTTCATGCCCACGACGATCCATGCGACCCGGTCTCGACAGACCTGGGGAATTCACCTGGTACTTGGATCAGAATGCTTCTGAAGCCACATCAGCGACGCTGAGCAACCAGTCGGCAGGCATCGAAAAGGTTGACCGGCAAACCAATCTGCCAGTTCAGCAGTTTGCTGAACGGCAGTCCTGTCATGCGCTGCAGTTGATACCCGATGAGAGACAACGGAACCTTCTTCCAGGGATGCTCTACCGACACGACATCAAGACCGCGCGCGGCCAGCAATGACTTCAGCGACTGCACGGTGAAAAAGAACAGATGTTGAGGCGGTGTCATCAGCCGCCATTTCGCACCCATCAGCCGGCTGATGGCCGAACCGAAATCGCCGGTCGTCACCACCAGCTTGCCACCTGGCCTGAGGGCCTTTGCTACCAGGTCGATCACCGCATTCGGATCCTGCAGATGCTCGATGACATCGAGCATCACGACCGCGTCCAAATCACGCCCCACGTTGTCTACGGTCGCAATCCCGCTGATGACGTCATGTCCCCGCGACCGCGCAGCTGATGCGGCGGCATCCGAGATCTCGATCCCTCTGACCTTGAAGTGCTCACTCGCGACATCCAGGAAGAAGCCGAAGGCACAACCGATCTCCAACAGCTGCCCCCCGGCTGCGCCATGAAGTTTCAGCAGGTGCAAGATGTCACGAAACTCGGCTCGCAGAACGTCTGCCGATCCCTCGTAGTCGCCATAGCCGTCACTGTGTCCACCCTGAAAATAGTCGCGGGTGTAGTACGTCTGAGGCACGAAATCCGACACCTCGGCCGCCCCTAGCCCACAGCTGGGGCAGCCATGAATTGCGTAACCGGAGGCGCGAAAGCGAAAGACGGTTTCAGTCCCGCAAGCAACACAGCTCAAAGCACCCTCCCAGGCAGCCAGTCGGCGCGAGAGCGCATTGTGTCGAACCAGCTTGACGGGTCAATACGGCAATTTCCGCCCTAACGGCGAACCCGTGATATTCAGGTGTAACAGGGGCCCACACCGCGGATCTCGACCGTTGCCCACTCCGCTGCCGGGCAACGCTCGGCCCACGCCATCGCGACGTCGGGGTCCTCGGTGTCCAGCAGGAAATAGCCACCCACCATCTCCTTGGCCTCGGCGAAGGGGCCATCCCAGACCTGGGCGCCGCCGTCGCGCTTGGTCAGGCGCTTCGCGGCCGTGCCCAGCGAGTTGACGCCCAGCAGCAGCCCTGCGGCCTGCAGGTCGGCAGCGAAATCCAGCATGCGCTGGTAGACCACCTCGCCGGCAGCGCGACCGCGCTCGGCGCGCTGGCCAATGGGTTCGACGATGAGCAGCATCTGGGGCATGGTGGGCGGGTGCGACGGGTGGCGAGACCGTGATTCTGGCTCCGCCGGATTCCGGAATGTGGCAGCAGGAAGGGTGTACGCTCACTAAGCAAGCCACTCAGCGGAGGCCGAGATGGACGACATGACCCATGTCGCGATACTGCTCGTGAAGGCGACGCCCGAACTGCCCATCGTCGGCACGGCCTCGGGCCGCGCCAAGGTGCTGGGCTACGACCCGCAGGCGCTGCGCGACATGCCGCTGTCGCTGCTGTGCCCGCTGCGCCAGCCCGACGGCCGGCCCTCGGCCGAGACGCTGGACGGTGTGCTGGCCCAGCTGCAGGGCGCCGGCTCGCTGAGCCTGCCTTGGAGCTTCCAGACCCGCGACGGCGAGACCCGCCCCCACGAGCTGCACCTGACGCTGACCGAGCGCGACGGCGAGCCGCAGGTCGCCGTGTGCCTGGTGGACGTCAGCCGCATGCAGTTCGCCGAGGTGCTGAACCAGGCCAAGAACGAGCTGCTGGAGATGGTGGCCACCGGCCAGCCGCTGCGGCCCGTGCTGGACCGGCTGACCGCCCTCATCGAGTCGCAGTTCGACGGCCTGTACTGCACCGTGCTGCTGCTGGACCTGGACGGCCGCCACGTGCACGTGGGCGCCGGCCCGCGCATGCCGGCCGCCTACATGCAGGCGCTGGAGGGTGCCGAGATCGGCCCCACGGCCGGCTCCTGCGGCACGGCCATGTTCGACGACCGGCTGGTGGTGGTGGACGACATCGCCACCCACCCGCTGTGGGCCGCCTACCGCGACCTGGCCCTGCCCTATGGCTTCAGGGCCTGCTGGTCGGCCCCCATCCACGGGCCCCAGCAGCAGGTCATCGGCAGCTTCGCGATGTACTACCGCGAGCAGCGCCGGCCCGGCCCCGAGGAGCTGGCCGCACTGAACACGGCCAGCCACCTGGCCGGCATCGCCATCGACCAGGAGCGCCGCGCCGAGGAGCGCCGCCGCGCCGCGCAGTGGCTGGAGGAACAGGTGGCCAGGCGCACCGCCGAGCTGCTGGCCGCGCAGGACGAGCTGGTCAGCAACCGCAAGCTGGCGGCGCTGGGCCAGCTGCTGGCCGGCATCGCGCACGAGATGAACACACCGCTGGGCAACGCGCTGCTCGGCGCCACGGCGCTGCACGCGGGCAGTCGCGCATTCACCGAGCGCATGGCCGGCGGCGCGCCGCTGAAGCGCCAGGAACTGGCCGACTGGGTCGCTCAGACCGGCGCCGGCGCCGAGCTGGTGGAGCAGAGCGTGCAGCGGGCGCTGCGGCTCATCAACCGCTTCAAGCAGCTGACCGAGGGCAGCGACCGTGCCGCGCGCACACGCTTCGACCTGCGCCAGGCCGTGCTGCAGGCCTGGGCGCGCGTGCAGTCGCGGCTCGGCGTGGAGCAGGTGCGCCTGGGCTGCGAGCTGCCCGAGGGCTTCATGCTGGACGGCTACCCCGAGGTGCTGCAGCAGGTGCTGGAGCAGCTGCTGGAGAACGCCTGCCTGCACGCCTTCGGCAGCGACCGGGCCGGCCACATCCGCGTTACCGCGCAACGCAGCGGCGAGGCACGGCTGACGCTGGAGGTGCGCGACAACGGCGTCGGCATGCCCGCCGCCGACGTGGAACGCGCCTTCGAGCCCTTCTTCTCGACCGCCTTCGGCCAGGGCGGCAGCGGCCTGGGGCTGTTCGTCGCACACAGCTTCGCCACCGGCCTGCTGGGCGGCAGCCTGCAGCTGGAAAGCGAGCCCGGCCAGGGCACCGTGCTGCGGCTGGAGCTGCCGCTGCCGGCCGACACGGCGCTGGCGCTGGCGGCTTAGCGCCGCATCGGCGAGCCGCCGCGCCAGGCCGGGTCGCTCCAGCGCTGGAACGCCCCCAGCAGCGCCGGCTCGGGCGACTGCCGCTCGGTGGCCAGGCCGGCCAGCGCCACCACCTCGAAGCTGCGGCGGTAGCGGCCCTCGGCGCGGAACTCGCGCGCCACCAGCAGCTGCTGGCCGCCCGGCACCCAGCCGGCAAACTCGGCCACA
>DASWWC010000009.1:0-8879 GCA_036401055.1 Roseateles sp. | reverse complement strand
GATCGTGGCGCGCGGCCCGCTGTTCGATGCGTCGGCCGTGATGGTGCAGGCCGCCGCGCTGGGCGAGGGCGTGGCGCTGGCGCCGGCCGCGATGTTCGCGCGCGAGCTGCGCGACGGGCGCCTGGTGCGGCCGTTCGCGCTGGAGGTCGACGTGGGCGGCTACTGGTTGACGCGGCTGCTCTCCCGCGAGCCGACGCCGGCGATGGTGCTTTTCCGGCGCTGGATGCTGGATCAGTGCAGGCCTGCTCCAATCGCCCCATGAGCACCACCTATGCACAACATCTGGCCGCGCTGCAGCAACACGCCGAAAGCGCACTGGCCCGTACCGGCTTCGACACGCTGCTGATCGCAGCGGGCATCGAGAAATACGCCTTCCTCGACGACCGGCCCTACCTGTTCCAGCCCAACCCGCACTTCAAGCATTGGCTGCCGCTGACCCACCATCCGCACTCCTGGCTGGCGGTGCGGCCGGGCAAGAAGCTGCGCGTCGTCTACTACCAGCCCGACGACTACTGGCACGTGCCGCCCGAGGCGCCCAGCGGCGAGTGGGTGGATGCGGTCGAGCTGGTCGTCATCCGCGAGCCCGGCGAGGCGGCGCAGGCGCTGGCCGATTGCGTCACGCCGCGCACCGCCATCGTGGCCGAGCCCGATGCGGCGCTGCCCGGCATCACGCCCAACAACCCCGAGGCGCTGCTGAACCTGCTGCACTGGGCGCGTGGCGTGAAGACGCCTTACGAGCTGGCGCAGATGCGCGCCGCCCAGCGCCGTGCGGTGCCCGGTCACCAGGCCGCGCGCGCGGCCTTTCTGAACGGCGACAGCGAGGCCGCCATCCACCGCGCCTACCTGGTGGCCACCGGCCACACCGACCGCGACCTGCCCTACGGCAACATCGTGGGCCTGAACGAGCACGCGGCCGTGCTGCACTACCAGTACCAGGACGAGCAGGCGCCGGCCGAGTCGCGCAGCTTCCTCATCGACGCCGGCGCGCAGGTGAATGGTTATGCCAGCGACATCACGCGCACCTGGGTCGCGCCGGGCCACGACGAGTTCGCCGCGCTGGTGGCTGCGATGGAGGTCGAGCAGCTGGCGCTGGTGGATGAGGTGCGCGAGGGCGTGGACTACCGAGACATCCACCTCAGCACGCACCGCCGCATCGCCCGCGTGCTGCGCGAGGCCGGCATCGTGAAGATGAGCGACGAGGCGATGGTGGAGGAGGGCGTCACCAAGCCCTTCTTCCCGCACGGCATCGGCCACCTGCTGGGCCTGCAGGTGCACGACGTGGGCGGCTTCATGGCCAGCGAGACCGGCGGCACCGCCGACAAGCCCGAGGGCCACCGCTACCTGCGCCTGACGCGCCCGCTGCAGGCCGGCATGGTGGTCACCATCGAGCCGGGGCTGTACTTCATCCCGACGCTGCTGCGCGGCCTGCGGGCGTCGCCGCAGTCGGCGAACGTGGATTGGGACGCCGTGGAGCGCCTGTCGCGCTACGGCGGCATCCGCATCGAGGACGACGTGGCCTGCCGCGCGGCCGGCGAGGCGCCCGAGAACCTGACGCGGGACGCGTTCGCCGCATGATGGGGCCCCTCGTCCGGTCTTGCCGCGCTGGACGCGGGCAAGCCCAGCCGGCCCCCCGAGGGGGCGGCGATGCTTGCGGCTTCGAGCCGCGAGCACATCGCCTGAGCGGGCCGGCTTGGGAGCGGCCCGGCGCTCGGCCCGCCACGTGATATGGCCCCGGCGACGACGCTGTTGACTTGCGCGTTGGCGCTGGCCTGCGCGGGTGCCTGGGCCGCCGACTCGCAGCTGGGCCGCGTCGAGGTGCAGGGCGAGGCGGCGCTGGCGCGCGAGAAGAAGACGCTGGCCCAGCTGTTCAAGGCCCAGGCCTTGTTCGAGCGTTATCGCGCGCTGGCGCCGGCCGCGGTGCTGAGGTTCAAGGTCTACGCCCGCACGCAGGCGGATGCCTCGCCCAGCCTGGACCTGGGCCTGGTGACACCCGCCGGCCGCCAGCCGCTGGTGTTGGACGCCGAGGACCGCTTCGTCATCGACCCGGCCTGGCGGCAGCTGGACCCCGGCTCCGAAGTGCGCAGCCGGCTGGCCGACGGCCGCGTGACCTGGCGGCCCGACATCCGCACGCCCGGCGTGCCCGAGGGCGAGCGCCGTCTGGGCGACCTGCGGCTGCAGTGCCGCGTGGGCTTCGGCAGTGGCGTGGCGCGTGGCCGCCTGTTGTTCGGCCTGCTGTCGCTGGACGTGGCCGACTGCGCGGACCGCGACTGGAGTCCCAGCAACTTCGCCGACCAGCCGGTGTTCGCCGTCACGCTGGTGCATGGCGAGCGGCGCCTCACGCTGAGCGCCCGCCTGCTGCACGGCCTGCGCGACGAGGACGGACCGCGTTACGACTGGGGCTATTCGCTGCGCGAGCGCATGTTCCGCCTGCCCATGGGCGACGCGAGCTGGCCGGACGACACGCGCGTGGTCTTCGAGGCCATGGACGACGCACCCGCGCCGCCGGAGCCGGCCTGGTCGGCCCTGCGGGACGACTGGGTGCAGGCGCGGCTGGCGCCCGGCATGTCCACGGCCGAGGTCGAGCAGCGGCTGGGCGCGGCCGTGGATGACACGCGCTTCGAGTCCGGCCGGCGGCTGCAGCGCCGTGTGAAGGACATCGTCACGCCCGCCGGACCGCTGCGGCTGGAATGGGTCGCCCTGTTCGACGCCGGGGACCGGCTGCTGAAGTCGCAGCTGCGCCGAGCGCTTTAGGGCCTGCGCAGGGCATAGTCGGCCGCATGCGCATCGCCCTCGAATCGCCCGACCAGCCCGATGTCATCGCCCTCATCACCGAGCTGGGCGCCTACCAGGACTCGCTGTACCCGCCCGAGAGCCGCCATGCGCTGGACCTGAGCGTGCTGGTGCAGCCGCATGTGCTGTTCGCGGTGGCGCGCGATGCTGCGGGCGACGCGGTGGGCTGCGGCGCCGTCGTGCTGGAGGCGGCGGGCGGGGAGCTCAAGCGCATGTTCGTCAGCCCGCGCGCCCGCGGCCGGGGCGTGGCGCAGCGGCTGCTGGCCCTGCTGGAAGCCGAGGCCGGCGCGCGCGGCTGCCGGCGGCTGCAATTGGAGACCGGGCCCTACCAGCCCGAGGCGCTGGGCCTGTACGCCCGCTGCGGCTTCGAGCGCCGCGGGCCGTTCGGCGGCTATGCCGACGACCCGCTGAGCGTCTTCATGGAGAAGGCGCTCACAGCACCCGCGGCAGATCCCGCCTGACCGCCACGCGGTCGCCGAAGTCGAAGTGCCACCACTCGGTGGCGATGCCGTGGAAGCCCGCCGCGCGCATGGCCGCGCGCAGCCAGCCGCGCTCGACCAGGTGCTCGGGCTTCAGCGCGCCCAGCGCCAGGTGCTCGGCCTCGTGGTCGGGGTGGGAGGCCAGCGTCATCTCGTCGAAGCCGCTGCCCATGTCGACCTCGCGGCCCTGCGGGTCCAGCAGCGTCAGGTCCACGGCCATGCCGAAGCTGTGGATGGAGCCGCGTTCGGGGTTGGCGAGGTACATCGTCAGCGGCGTGCCCTGCAGCTCGTCCCACAGGCGTTGTTGCACGCGTTGCGGGCGCAGCGCGTCCAGCACCAGCAGGCGGTAACCGGGGCGGCGCTCGGCCAGCCAGGCGGCGGCGGCTTCGAGCGCGTCGGCGGCCTCGCGGCGCAGCCAGTGGCAATCGATGCCGGCGTAGACCGAGTGGCCGACGAAGTTGTCGCTGGTGGCGTAGCGCAGGTCCACGGCAATGCCGTGCTTCAGGCCGGCCAGCGGCCGGAATTCCGGGTGGCTGGCGATGTCTTCGATGGGGATCAAGGCAGTCGGGCGAGATGGGCCGAGGCGGCCGCGGTGATGAACTTGACCAGCCGGCGCGAGGCTTGGCCCAGCGGCGCATTGGCGGCGCTGAGCAGGTAGAGGTTGACGTTGACCGTGGGTGTCAGTGGCCGCACGCGCACCTTGCCGACGTCGGCGCTGGCGGCGGTGAAGGGGTCCACCAAGGTCATGCCCACACCGGCCTCGACCAGTGCGCGGGCGAGCTGGTAGGTTTGCACGGTGATGCGGCTGGCCAGCGACTGGCCCAGCGCCTCGCCCGCGTGGTGCAGCAGGCCGGCGAGCGGGTCGTCGCTTTGCAGGCCCACGATCTCGGTGCGGATGTCGGCCAGGCCCAGCGGGCCGTCGTTCTGCGCCTCCGGGCTGCTCAGCGGGCACAGCGCCACCATGGCGCCGCTGGCGATGACCTCGGCCTTGATGCCGGGGTGGCGCGGGTCCTGCAGCGACAGCGCCAGGTCGGCCTCGCCCAGCAGCAGCGCCGACACGATTTCCCGCGTGTGGTGCGTGGCCAGCGAGCAACTGGCGTTGGGGAAGGCCTTGCACCAGGGCGTCATCGCGGCGGGCACGATGGCATTGGCCAGGGCCGGCGTGGCCACCAGGCGGACCTGCTCGGCCTCGCCACTCTTCAGGTTGGCGGCCAGGCGGCGGATGCCGACGAGGTCGCGGTTGAGCTTGTCGATCTCGACGAACAGCCGCTGCGCCTCGGGCGTGGGGTAGAGCTTGCCGCGCACGCGGTCGAACAGGGCCATGCCCAGCTGCAGCTCGCAGTGCTGCAGCACCTTGGTCACGGCGGGCTGCGAGATGTGCAGCAGCTGGGCGGCACCGCTGATGGTGCCGGCCTGCATGATGGCGTGGAAGACTTCGATGTGGCGGAGTCTCATTTTCTGTAGACACCCTCGAAGTCCACCGAGCCGTTGGGCGCCATCTTGAAGCCGACCACGTCCTTGCGGATGGGGATGTAGACGGTGGAGTGCGCCATCGTGATCCAGGGTCGCTCTCGCTTGAAGATCTCCTGCGCCTTCTCGTACATGGCCAGGCGCTTGGCGGGGTCGGGCGTGGCGCGGGCCTCGTCGATGAGACCCTCGAACTCCTTGTTGCAGAACTTGATGCCGCCCCGGCTCGTCGCGCAGCTGAGGTTGGGCGTCAGGAAGTCGTCGGCATCGCCGGTCTCGCCACTCCAGCCGCTCATGTAGACGTTGTGCTCGCCGTTGTTGGCGCGCTTCAGGTACTCGCCCCACTCGTAGGTCTTGATGTTGGCCTTGACGCCGATCTTGGCCCAGTCCTGCTGGATGAGCTGGGCCATCAGCTGGCCGTTGGGGTTGGTGGGCCGCTGCACCGGCAGCGCCCACAGGTCGATCTCGAAGCCCTTGGGGAAGCCGGCCTTGGCCAGCAGGGCCTTGGCCTTGGCCGGATCGAACTCGTTCTTCAGCTTCTTGTTGTAGCCGGGGATGGCGGGCGGGAAGGCGCTGACGGCCTGCATCGCGTCGCCGCGCGGGAACAGTGCCTTGAAGATGGCGTTGCGGTCGATGGCGATGTCCAGCGCCTCGCGCACCTCGCGCTTGTCGGTGGGCGGTTTCTTCAGGTTGAAGCTGAGGTAGGAAATGTTCAGCGCCTGGATCTTCTGGATGCTGACGTTGGGGTTGTTCGTCAGCGAGGCCAGGTCCACGTCGCGCAGCGCGGCGGCCACATGGCATTCGCCCGCGGCGAGCTTCTGCACGCGCACATTGGGCTCGCGGCTGATGCTGAAGACCAGGTTGGTCGTCGGCTGCTTGCCGCCCCAGTAGTCGGGGTTGGCGGTCATGCGCAGCACGTCGTCCTTGGCGTAGCTCTTGAACTGATACGGCCCGGTGCCCACCGGCTGCACGTTGATCTGGCTGGCCTTGCCGGCCTTCAGCAACTGCGCGGCGTACTCGGCCGAGTGAATGCCGGCCCAGGCGAACGCGAAGTTGGCGACGAAGGTCACGTTGGGCTGGTGCAGCCGGAAGCGCACCGTCATGTCGTCCACGCGGTCGATGCCGGCGATGAGCTTGGCCAGCCCGAGGTTCTGCGGGTAGATGAAGTTGGCCGGGAAGGCCTTGTTGAACGGGTGGTTGGGGTCGATGAAGCGGCCGAAGGTGAAGACCACGTCGTCTGCGTTCAGCGTGCGCGTGGGCTTGAACCAGGCCGTGCTGTGGAACTTCACGCCGGGGCGCAGCTTGAAGGTGAAGCTCTTGGCGTCCGGCGAGATCTCCCAGCTGGTGGCCAGCTTCGGCGCCAGTTCGGTCGTCGGGCGCCTGAAGTCCAGCAGCGCATCGAACATCTGCGCGCTGACGATGTTGGTGCTGGCGCTGTCCCACAGGCCAGGGTCGAAGCCCTCGGGGCTGGCGTCGGCGCAGTAGATCAGCGGCTTGCCCTGGGCCTGCGCGGCGGTGGGCATCAGGGCAGCGGACAGGACGAGCAGCGGAACGGCAAGCTTCATGACGGCGGGCTGGGGTTCGGGCGACGGTGGATTGTTCGGAGCACCCCGGGTCGCCGCAAGCGCGGTCGAGACCATGGGACATAACAAAAGCTTATACCCAACCCGCGGTCCACAATCGCCGCCATGTGGACCGGCTTCACCTCCCTGACCGTCCGGCGCGACGGTGTCGCGCTGCAGGCCCGCCATGGCGGTGCCACCGATGACGAGCGGCTGCCGCTGTTGCTGTTGCACGGCCACCCGCAGACCATGGCCATGTGGCACCGCGTGGCGCCCACGCTGGCGCGCACGCGCCGCGTCGTGCTGATGGACCTGCGCGGCTATGGCGACAGCGACCGTCCGCCCGCCGGCGAGGCCAGCGCGGCCTATGCCAAGCGCGAGATGGCGCTGGACGCCGTGGCCGTCATGCGCGCGCTGGGCCATGAGCGCTTTGCCGTGCTGGCCCACGACCGCGGCGCCCGCGTGGCGCACCGGCTGGCGCTGGACCACCCGCAGGCCGTCGAGCGGCTGATGCTGCTTGACATCGCGCCCACGCTGGCCATGTACGAGGGCACGACCGAGGCCTTCGCGCGCGCCTACTGGCACTGGTTCTTCCTGATCCAGCCGGCGCCGCTGCCCGAGCGCCTCATCACCGCCGACCCCATCGCCTACCTGCGCGACGGCATGGGGAGGCGCGGCGACTTCTTCGCACCGGAAGCCTGGGCCGAGTACGAGCGCTGCTTCGTCAAGCCCGGCACGGCCGCGGCCGTCTGCGCGGATTACCGCGCCAGCGCCGGCATCGACCTGGAGCACGACCGCGCCGACCGCGACGTCGGCCGCCGCATCACGCAGCCGCTGCGCGTGCTGTGGGGCGCGAACGGCGTGGTGGGCCGCTGCTTCGAGCCGTTGGCGCTGTGGCAGGCCGCGGCCGAGCAGGTCAGCGGCTGCGCCGTGGACAGCGGCCACTACATCGCCGAGGAGGCGCCCGACGTGGTGCTGGCCGAGGCGCAGGCCTTCTTCGGCCCTTGAGAAGCGAGGGCGGTGCCGGGCTGCGAAAATCCGGCCCATGAAGCCCATCGCCTACACCCGCGCCCAAGCCCTGCCGGCCCTGCTGCAGAACCGCATCGCCATCCTCGACGGCGCGATGGGCACCATGATCCAGCGCTACAAGTTGGGCGAGGCCGACTACCGCGGCGAGCGCTTCAAGGACCATCCCAAGGACCTGAAGGGCAACAACGAGCTGCTGCTGTTCACGCGGCCCGACGTCATCCGCGAGATCCACGAGCAATACCTCGCCGCCGGCGCCGACCTCATCGAGACCAACACCTTCGGCGCCACCTCGGTCGCGCAGGAAGACTACGACCTGCCCGAGCTGGCCTACGAGATGAACGTCGTCGCCGCGCAGATCGCCCGCGCTGCCTGCGACAAGTACTCGACGCCCGACAAGCCGCGCTATGTGGCCGGCGCCCTGGGCCCCACGCCGCGCACCGCGTCCATCAGCCCGGACGTGAACGACCCCGGCGCCCGCAACATCGACTTCGACAAGCTGCGCGACGCCTACTACGAGCAGGCCAAGGGCTTGCTGGAGGGCGGTGCGGACGTCTTCCTGATCGAGACCATCTTCGACACGCTGAACGCCAAGGCCGCCATCTTTGCGGTGGACCAGCTGATGGAGGACACCGGCGAGCGCCTGCCCGTCATCATCTCGGGCACGGTGACCGACGCGTCCGGCCGCATCCTGTCGGGCCAGACCGTCACGGCCTTCTGGCACTCGGTGCGCCACGCGCGCCCCATCGCCATCGGCCTGAACTGCGCGCTGGGCGCCACGCTGATGCGCCCTTACATCGAGGAACTGGCCAAGGTGGCCGGCGACGTGGCGGTCAGCTGCTACCCCAACGCCGGCCTGCCCAACCCGATGAGCGACACCGGCTTCGACGAGACGCCGGACGTGACGGCCCGGCTGGTGGGCGAGTTCGCCCAGGCCGGCTTCCTGAACATCGCCGGCGGCTGCTGCGGCACCACGCCGGACCACATCGCGGCCATTGCCAAGGCGGTGTCGGCGTACAAGCCGCGGGTGCACGGCGAGAAGTTCTTCAGCCAGATGCTGGACGCGGCTTGAGGCACGGGCTGTGTCGCGCCGCGCACCGATGAGCTGAGGGACTTCAGTCAGGGCTCCCGTTGAACGGAGCCCTGATGTGTTGAGGGCGATGAGTGGCCGTCATTTGCGCCTCTCTTTGTTGTCCGTTGCAGGCTGATTGCAGCCGACCGCACTTGGCCCGGGGGGCGTCAGCTATCGACCCTGAGCAGCCGGTCGCGCGTGCGAGGCAGCCCTCCCGGAGCCCGCCGCCCGACCACTGCCAGTGGCAACCTACGTCCACGAACCTTTACAGGCGTTGGGCGCGCCGAATGCTAGGCCCGGGTTCAGACACTGGACACCCGCCGGACTCGTTGCTTTCGCCCGGAGACGATCGGATGGCCGACGGCTTGGCTGACCTTGCCTATGAGCATTTCCTTGATGATGCCCAGCACCTCTCCGGTCTTGGTGTTGAAGGCGGCATACAACGACAGCGCGCCATGCCGGAAGTATTCGAAGCCATGGCGC
>DASWWC010000008.1:0-5863 GCA_036401055.1 Roseateles sp. | reverse complement strand
GCGGCCGGCGCGGGAGGCCTTCTTCTTCACGCCGGTGAGCTTGGCGACGTCGGCGGCGGCCTTGTCGAAGGTGGCAGTGTTGTTGAGGCGCTTGCGCAGGTCCAGCAGCTTCTTGAACAGGTCCAGCTCGCGGTACAGCGTGTCGGGGTGGAACGACTCCAGGTCGGCCAGCGCCACCTCGACGCCGCCGCGCTTGGTGCCGATGGGCAGCGTCAGCGTGATGCCTTGTTGGCCCAGCCAGTCTTCCAGCGAGTCGAACTCGACGGACTTGGGCTTGCGACGTGCCAGGTCGCCGCCGGTGTCCAGCCGGCCCGAGGCGGCGCCGGCGCCGAAGTCGCCCAGCAGCGCGATGCGCACGGGGCGCTTGGCAGCCCAGGTGGGCGCTGCGGCGTCCAGCTCGCCGTAGTTGGGGGTCCAGTCACTCTTGGGCATGGTGCGTCCTCATTGGGGGCGGAAGAGGGCGGCGAAGGCCGCGCCTCGGGGCAGGGCGGCGTGCACGCCGGGCGCGCCGCCGGCATGCAGCCACAGGCTGCAGCCTTGCAGGCCGTCCCAGGCGGCTTGCGCCAGCAGGGCGCTCAGGGCCGCCGGTACGGCGGCGTCCTGCACGGGGGCTGAGGGTTGCGATGCGTTGGCCAGCGCGGCATCCAGCGTCTCGGCGCTCCAGTCGTCATGCAGCGCGGCGACGGCGATCTCCTCCAGCAGGCCGGCCCACTGCCACAGCGCGGCAACACCGGCGCCATCGGGGCGCGGCAGCGGCGGGCTGACGACGACCAGCGGGAAGTAGCGGCCCACGCGGTCCACCGACGGGATCATCACGCCCACGCGCAGGCCTTCGCCGCTGCCGTCGGGCATGCAGCCCGGCAGCAGCGCAAAGCGCCAGGCGGGGCTTGCGAGGTAGTCATCCAGCCAGCTGTCGGGTGCCGTCTCACGCAGCAGGTGCAGGCCCTCGGCGAGCCAGGCGTCCCACTGCGCGATCCATTCGGGCGTGAGCCGCCGCGACGCAAAGTCACCCAGCGCAGGCAACTTCCCGTACCAACCGGGGACATCACTCACAGCGCCCCCGGGCAGCGGAACTGCTGCAGCTCGCGCAGCCGGAACGGGTTGAACACGCTGCTGGCCGTCACTTCCAGGCGGGCGCGGCCGCCGTCCAGGTTGATGACGACGATGAAGCGCTCGGGCTGCTGCGGCGAGCCCTGCACCTCGAAGCGGTCGAACAGCCGGAACAGCGCCCACGGGCCGTCGAAGCTGATGGGCGCGCCGCCGCCGCTGAGCTTGATCTGCGAAGACAGCCGCTGGCCGGGCCACTGCAGGCTGACGACCTGGTTGCTGCCGGCGGTGAATTTGCTCACCTGGCCGTCGATGTCCAGTACCAGCTCCTTCAGGCCGTCGGTCAGCTCCAGCGCGCGCACGTCGACACGGAAGGCCGGCGCGCGGCCGCCGCCACGGAAGAAGACCTCGCGCACGCGGGTGGCGCGCTGGAAGTCCGCCAGCGCGGCCGGCGACACCGGCCGGCTGCCGTCGCCCGTGGGCCGGAAGCTCCACGGGTTGGTGCCCACGTCCACCAGGGGGCTGAGCTTGCGCGTGAAGAAGTCGTCCATCATGCCGCCGGGCGCGAAGAACTGGCCGAAGTCTTCCGGCAGCACGTCGACCTTGGAGCCCTGCGCCACCGGATAGCGACCGGCGATGGCACGGGCGCAGAACTCGGCCACGGGCTGCAGCTCGCCGGTCAGGCTCTGGCGTTCCACCAGACGGCTCTGGTTGTCGGACGCCTCGGCCAGCGCCTCCAGCGCGCTGCGCAGCGGCTCGGGCTGCTGGCCGGCCGCGGCCTTCAGCTTGCCGCCGCCACCGCCAGCGGGCGGCGGGGACTTGCTCTTCAAGGCCTCCTGCACCGCGTTCAGCTGCACGTAGACCTCGTTGAACATCTTCATCACGTCGTCCAGCGGCGGCGGCGTGCCGGTGACGAGGCGTCGCAGCGACGCGAAGTGGTCATCGACGATCTTCTCCAGCGGGCCGTCGCTGCGGATGGCCGTGGGCGCACGCACCTGGTTGCCCGCCAGCTTGGCCAGTTCGCCGCCCTTGTTGAAGATGGCGTCGTCCGTGCGCTTGTTCAGCTCCTTGTCGATGGTGTTGCCGGTGGTGGCCGGCTCGATCAGCGTCGTCTCGCGCGACGCGGCGCGCAGGAACGCGGCCAGCGGCGAGTCCACCGCAGACAGCAGCCGCGCCACGGCGATGCCGCGGTCCAGGCCGCTCAGCTTCACCAGGCGCACATCGGCGAGGTAGGCGTCCCAGACCTTGACGTATTCCTCCAGGTAGAGCCGGCGCACGCGCTCGACCAGCATCTTGTCCTCGGCCTGGCGCTTGGCCGTGGCGGGGTTGGTGCCCAGCACCCAGGCCTCTTCCTCGGCCAGCTGCTTGGCGGTCTTGTCCACCGACGTGTTGAAGGCCTTCTTGTAGCCGTCACGCGTGAACATGCCCGGGATGCCCTGCGTCAGCGGCTGGCCGCTGGCGCGCTCGAACACGTTGGGGCTTTGCGGGCCGGCCGCGGCGGCGACGGTGAAGGGCGGCAGGTCGCCGTCGATCTGCGCGCGACGCAGGCGGCTGAAGATGCGGTACTCCAGCGGGTAGGCGCCCAGCATCTCGCGCACGCTGGCCACCAGCGTCTTGTCCATGGGCTGGGCCACCTCGAAGCTGCCGCGCGACAGCAGCGCGGCCAGGTGGTTCTTCAGCAGCGCCACCTTCTCCACGCCCAGGCTGCCTTCGAGGTTGGCGTCCCAGTCCAGCCCGACCCAGGCCTGCAGGCCCGGTGCGTCCAGGTGCTCGGGCGAGTACAGCATCAGGTAGGCCTTCAGCGACTCGTAGGCGAACTCCAGGTTGTCGCGGTTGGCCGTGCGCAGCCGCTCCTCCAGCCGCGCCGCCACGCGCGGCGCCAGCGCCCGCTGCAGCACGCGGTGGTAGGACACCTGCGCGCCCGCGTCCAGCTTGTCGCCCTGGAACAGGCCGAAGCCCAGCCGCAGCGGCGGGTCACTGAGCGCGAAGCCCGGCGGCTGCGCGGCGTCGCGCAGCGCGGCCAGTGCCTCGGGCAGCGCGGACGGGTCGCTGCCCGACGTGGGCGGCAGCGCCGCGACGGTGTCGCGCAGCGCCGGCAGCTTGGCCTCGATGTCGGCGATGTAGGCCTTGTTGCCCACATAGCTGAAGCCCCAGCCGACCACCAGCGTCAGCGTGACGAGGCCCAGCGTCGCCAGGCCGGCCAGGCGCAGCCGTGCGTTGCGGCGCTCGACCTGCGCGTTCTGGCCCACCAGGCCCTGCTCGACGAAGATGACCTTGCGCAGCAGGTGGTTCAGGAAGTAGCTGCGCCCCTTGGCCGCGGCCGGCGGCGTCAGGCGCCGCTCCACGCCGAAGGTGCGGGCCAGCGCGCCCAGCACGCGGTCGATGGGCGTGCCCTCCTGCGTGCCGCTGGTGAAGTAGACGCCGCGCAGCCGCGGCGCTTCGTCCAGCGCACCGGTGCCGCCGAACACGGTTTCCAGGTAGCCGCCCAGCAGGCCGCGCAGGCCACCGAACTGCTGCGGGAAGGCGAAGATGACGGCGCGCTTGAGCGTGTCGCTCTCGGCCTCCATGCGCTCGATGAGGCGCTCGCGCAGGCGCTTCTCCAGCGAGGCGAACTCGCTGCCGAAGTTGGCCATGATCTCTTCACCGGGCTGGGTTGCCAGCGGGAAGGTGAAGCCGAAGACCTGGTCACGTTCCTCCTTGCCCATGGGGCCGAAGGTCTCGTTGAAGCCGGCCAGCAGGTCGCACTTGGTGACCATCACGTAGACCGGCACCTTCACGCCCAGGCGCTGCTGCAGCTCCTGCATGCGGCCGCGCATGCCGGCGGCCTGGGCCTTGCGCTGGTCGGGCGGCAGGGCCAGCAGGTCCTGCACGGAGATGGTCAGCAGCACGCCGTTGATGGGGCGGCGCGGACGGGCGCGGCGCAAGAGCCCGAGGAAGGTGTCCCAGGCGGCGGCGTCGGTGTCCTTGTCGGAGTCCTGCGTGGCGTAGCGGCCGGCGGTGTCGATGAGCACCGCCTCGTCGCTGAACCACCACTCGCAGTTGCGCGTGCCGCCCACGCCGCGCACGCTGGCCTGGCCCAGCTTGTCGGCGAGCGGGAAGTTCAGCCCCGCGTTCAGCAGCGCCGTGGTCTTGCCCGAGCCCGGCGCACCGACGAAGACGTACCAGGGCAGTTCGTACAGCGAGGTGCCGCTGCTGAACAAGCCCTTCTTGGCGCCGGGCGCCTTCTTCAGCAGCGCGATGGCCTGACCGAAGCGCTCCTGCAGCACCGCCTCTTCCTTGGCGGCAGCGGACGGGCCCGAGCCCATGCCCTTGACCAGGGCGGCGTTGATGTGGCGACGGCGCAGCTGCGACCACACGAGGCGCAGCCCGCCCAGCAGCCAGACGACACCCAGCGCGATCCAGCGCGCGAGGCTGGAGTCCAGCGGGCGGCGCTCGCCGAAGGCGATCAGCGGGCCGACCCACCAGACCAGCGCGGAGATGACCAGCAGGCCGAACACGCCCAGCGTGATCGGGTGGAACAGGAAGGACAGGAGTTTCTTCATGATCAGCGAGCGTCCTGCTGCACCATCAGCGTGACTTCCACGCGGCGGTTCTTGGCACGGCCGGCAGGCGTGGCGTTGTCCGCCACGGCCTCGGCATCGGCGCGCCCTTCGGCGCGCAGGCGGGTGACCTCCACCCGCTCGGACAGCAGGTTGCGGAAGGCCTCGGCCCGCGCCTGCGACAGATGCCAGTTGGACGGGAAGCGCAGCGAGCGGATCGGCTGGTTGTCGGTGTGGCCGGTGACCAGCACCGGGCCCTTCATGCGCTGCAGCGCCTCGGCGATGCGCAGCACCAGCGGGCGCAGCTCGGACGACACCTCGGCGCTGCCGGGGTTGAACAGCCCGTCGCCCTTGATGATGACGATGGACTTGTCGGCCAGGTCGTTGACGGCGATCAGGCCGGCCTTGATGTCGTTGTCCAGCAGCCCGGCCAGGCGCGGCGCGGCCGGCGGCGGCGTGGGTGCGGCGACGGCGGCGGTCTTCACGTCGAAGCCGCGCAGCGCGGTGAAGGCTTCGTCCGACGCGCCGTTGATGCCGAAGCGCAGTGCGCCGTAGACGACCAGCAGCAGCAGCGCGGTCGCGGCGGCGATGGCCCACAGAGGCAGCTTCTGGCGCAGGCCGCGTTCGGCCGGCTCGGCGCCCTGCCAGCGCGGTGACAGCGCGGGGTCGGGGCTCTGGCCCTGGCGCAGCATCTGCGCGAGGCGGGCGCGCACGCCGTCCAGCTGGGCGCGGCCGTTGTCGATGACTCGGTAGCGGCCCTCGAAGCCGAAGGCCAGGCACACGTACAGCAGCTCCAGCAGGTTGCGGTTGGCCGGCACGTTCTCGGCCAGCTTGGCCATCAGCGCGAAGACCTTCTCGCCGCCCCAGGACTCGTTGTGGAACTGCACCAGCAGGCTTTGCGACGCCCAGGCGCCGGAGCCGCCCCAGGGCGTGCTGGCGGCGGCCTCGTCCAGCAGCGTGCACAGGATGTAGCGGCCGGCGATGACCTGCTCGTTGGGCAGGCCCTCGGCGCGGGCCTTGGCCTCGAAGCCGCGGACGCCTTCGGCCAGCGCTTCCTTGAGGCCCGTCGGGTTGGGGTGCTGGGCGCTGTGGCGCACGCGCGGCGCGGCGGACAGCAGTGGCATCGCGGCGGCCACCAGCGGGTTCAGGCTGGCGGTGGTCAGTGCCTCCAGCGCCATCGGCGCCTCCTTGCCCGCCGGGCCGGCGGGCAGGCCCTGCGGCGCGACGCCGGCGGGCGGCGCAGGCCGTGCCGGCGGCTGGCCACCCGTCATGGGCCG
>DASWWC010000007.1:0-1892 GCA_036401055.1 Roseateles sp. | reverse complement strand
GCCCCCAGCCGTGCGCCGCTGCGCGTGCGCTGGGCGCTGCTGCCCGGCGAGGCCATCGGCGATGCGCGCGTGACGGTGGACGACGGCTTTGCGACGCTGCAGCTGGGCGGCGACGACAGCGCCGACATCACCAGCACGCTGCAACCCGCCGCCGCGCTGACGCTGCAGGCCGGCAAGGAGCCTCACCAGGTCGAGCGCTGGACGCTGGCCGCCTCGCCGCAATGGCATGTCGAATCGGCCGGCCTGCCGCCCACGGCGCTGCAGCAGGGCGGCGAATGGCTGCCCGAGTGGCGGCCCTGGCCCGGCGAGACGCTGAAGCTGGCCGTGACCAAGCCCGCCGGCGTGGCCGGCCAGACGCTGACGCTGGACCAGGTGCAGACGACGCTAAAGCCCGGCGAGCGCAGCACCGACGTGGCGCTGTCGCTGCGGCTGCGCGCCAGCCTGGGCGGGCCGCACGCGCTGAAGCTGCCAGCCGGCGCCGAGCTGCTGGGCGTGCAGATCAACGGCGCCACGCTGGCGCTGCAGCCGCGCGACGGTGCGCTCAGCCTGCCGCTGACGCCCGGCGCACAGAGCGTGGACATCCGCTGGCGCCAGCCCGAGGGCATGGGCGCCTGGTGGCGCCATGAGGGTCTGGCGCTGGGGCTGCCCGGCGTCAACGACCGGCTGCAGCTGGACGTGCCCGAGGACCGCATCGTGCTGGCCCTGGGCGGCCCGCTGATCGGCCCGGCCGTGTTGATCTGGGGTGTGCTGGTGGTGGTGCTGGTGCTGGCCTGGTTCGCACCGCGCGGCTTGCCGGGCGTCATGAACCGCCCGGCCTGGATCATCCTGGCGCTGGGCGTGGCGCCGGTGTCGCTGTGGGCGCTGGGCGTGCTGGCCGGCTGGTTCGCGCTGCTGGAGGCGCGCCGCCGCTGGGCGCGGAGCGCGCCGGATGCGAAGCGCTGGCTGCGCATCCTCGTGCAGCTGCTGCTGGTGATGTGGACGGTCAGCGCCGTCGCGGCGCTGCTGGACGTGCTGCGCACCGGCCTGCTGGGCTACCCGGACCTGCTGGTCGCCGGGCCGGGCTCCAGCAGCCAGTTGCTGAGCTGGCTGAACGACCGCTTCACCGACCACACGGCCGACGCCTGGGTGCTGAGCGCGCCGACCTGGGCCTACCGCGCACTGATGCTGGCCTGGGCGCTGTGGCTGGCCACGTCGCTGCTGAAGTGGGTGGGCTGGGCCTGGGCCGCGTTCAGCGCGGGCGGGGCGTGGCCGGAGAAGCCGGCAGCCCCGGCGGCACCGGCCGAGCCGGGCAGCCCGGCGTGATGACGGGGCGGGCGGCTCAGCCGCCCGTCTGCTGCAGCCGGTAGTCGCGCAGCGAGCGCAACAGCGCCTGCTGGCGCGCACCGGCCGGCAGCTCGCGCGCGACCTGCTCGAAGCGCGCCACGTTGCCCGCGTTCAGGAAGGGCGTGAGGTTCTCGGCCACCGACTGCGCGGCCTGCCAGCCGCCGGTATGGACCAGGCCCAGGAACATGTCGTCATAGCCCGCCGACAGACCCACCTGCTGCCACTGGCGCAGCACCGGGTAGGCCTTGGCCAGCAGCACGGCGTCGTAGGTCTTGCCCAGTGCCGACACGGCGGCGGACGCGGTCTCGGCCGACGGCGGCAGCTGGGCGGCCATGGCCAGCGCAGCGGCCTGCACGTGGCCGTCGGGGAAGGCCAGCAGCTCGCGCGCCCACGCGGCCTGCTCGGCCGGGTTGCCCTGGGCGGCCAGGCGGTCCAGCTGCTTCAGCACGGCGCCGACCACTTCGAAATGCTCGTCCAGGCCCTCGCGGCTGGCGACGCGGCAGCTGTTGGCCGCATGGCATTGCACCAGGGCGCGCAAGGCCTGGGCAGGCGGTGCCGCCGCGAGCGCC
>DASWWC010000006.1:0-8761 GCA_036401055.1 Roseateles sp. | reverse complement strand
GGCGGCGGGCCTGGCCGCCTGGCGCAGCCTGAGCGCCTCGGCCACCGGCCGGCGCACGCCGGCGCCGCTGGCGCTGCCGCTGTTCGTCATCGCCGCGCTGCTGTTCGTGCGCGCACTGGAGACGCTGATCCACCCCGGCGGCACGCCCGACATGCGCGTGCCCACCGAGTTCAACCTCGTCTTCCTGTGGACGGCGCTGGTGTTGACGCTGCTGCAGAACGCGACACTGGCCTTCCTGGTGCTGATGCGGCTGATCCTGCGCATCGAGCGGCTGCTGGAACGCGACCCGCTGACCGACACGCTGAACCGCCGCGCCTTCGACCAGGCGCTGGCGCTGGCCCACGCCTGGCTGCGCCGCGGCCGCGGCTACGCGCTGGTGATGATCGACATGGACCGTTTCAAGCAGCTCAACGACACGCTGGGCCACGCCGCCGGCGACGCCGCGCTGCGTCAGATGGTGCAGGAGCTGCAGCCCTGCGTGCGCGAAGTCGACCGCCTGGGCCGGCTGGGCGGCGAGGAATTCTGCGTGCTGCTGCCCGACACTGACCTTGCCGGCGCGGCGCTGGTGGCCGAGCGCATGCGGGCGCGGGTGGAGCAGGCGCCGCTGCGCTGGCTGGAGCAGGACTGGCCGCTGAGCGCCAGCTTCGGCATCGCCGACGCGGAACGCGGCGATGCCGAAGCCGGCGCGGTGCTGGCGCGCGCCGATGCGGCGCTGTACCGCGCCAAGGGTCAGGGCCGCAACGTGGTCCAGCCTTGAGCCGCCGGGAACTCGGCGCGGCAACTCGTCACAGAGCGGTGATCGGCGCGTCGACGGACGCCCGCCACAACTCCTGAGCCCCGCCATGAATCACACCCCTGCCGCCATCACCGACCACCACGCCGAGTCCGCCGCCAAGGAGGCCCGCAACGAGCGGCTGAATGCTGTCGTCGCCGTGACCGTGGCCGTGCTGGCCACCTTCCTGGGCATCTGCAAGGTCAAGGACGACAACATCGTGCAGGCCATGCAGCAGGCCCAGGTCGACAAGCTGGACTACTGGGCCTACTTCCAGGCCCGCACCATACGCGCCGACATCGCCGAGCAGGCGGCAGCACAGCTGGAGCTGGCCAAGGCCGCCGCGCCGGCGGCCCAGGCGGCCGACTACGACAAGGCCATCGCCGGCTATCGCACCAAGCACGCCGACCAGTTGACGAAGCGCGACGAATTGCGCCAGCTGGCCGAGAAGGCGCAGAGCGACTACACGGCGCTGGGCAAGCGCGACGACCAGTTCGATTTGTCCGACGCGCTGCTGGCCATCGCCATCGCGCTGCTGGCCGTGACGGCGCTGACCCACCTGTGGGCGCTGTTCTTCGTCTCCATGCTGCCCACCATCGCCGGCGTCGTGATGGGCCTGGCCGGGTTGATGAACCTGCCCATCCACCCGAACATGCTGTTCAAGCTGCTGGCCTAGGCACTCACACTCCGCTCCAAAGCCCGCCATGCTGACCCTGCTGCTGCTCGTTCCCATCGCCGCCGAACACAAGGCCTTGCTGCTGCAGCGCTATCGCGTCATCGAGGCGCTGGATGCCGGCTCGCGCGCCGCCGCGCTGGGCGAGCACATCGAACTGGTGCTGACCAACGGCAGCGTAGGCTTCACCGGCGCCGAGATCGCCGCCTGCCCCCGGCTGCGGCTGCTGGCCGCCCAGGGCGCCGGCTACGAGAACCTGGACCTGGCCGCCGCCAAGGCGCGCGGCGTGGCGGTCTGCAACGGCGCCGGCACCAACGACGACTGCGTGGCCGACCACGCGCTGGCGCTGCTGCTGGCCAGCGTGCGCGCGCTGCCGCAGCAGGGCGCGGCGCTGCGGGCCGGCTTGTGGCGCGACGCGTTGCCGCTCTACCCCAGCTTCGGCGGGCGCCGCCTGGGCATCGTGGGCCTGGGTGCCATCGGCCTGAAGATCGCGCAGCGCGCCGCGGCCTTCGGCATGGTGATCGGCTATCACAACCGCCGCCCGCGCGCGGACGCGGGTGCGGCGCTGTACTTCGACGGCGTGGCGGCGCTGGCCGACTGGGCGGACGACCTGGTCGTGGCGACGCCCGGCGGTGCCGGCACGACCCACCTCGTCAACGCCGCGGTGCTGGCCGCGCTGGGCCCGGGCGGCCATGTCGTCAACATCGCGCGCGGCTCCTGCGTGGACACGGCCGCGCTCGCCGCCGCGCTGCAGGCCGGGCAGATCGCCGGCGCGGCGCTGGACGTCTACGAGGGCGAACCACAGCCGCCACAGGCGCTGGCGGCGCTGCCCAACGCCATCCTGACGCCGCATGTGGCGGGCTGGTCGCCGCAGTCCATCCGGGCCACGGTGCTGAACTTCATCGCCAACGTGGACGCGCTGCAGCGCGGCGAAGCACTGCCGACGCCGCTGTGAGCCGTCAACGCGGCCGGGTCTCGATGACCTCGGCCTCCTGCATCGCGCCGTAGACGCGGCGACTGCCCTCCTCCAGCGCCTGCTCGATGGCGCGCCGCCCCAGCGGCGGCGCTGCCTGCGCCGGCTGCGGCGGCAGGCTGTCCAGCATCAGCAGGGGTTCCACGGCATGACCGGTACGCGCGGGCTGCGGCACCAGCGCGTTCAGTAGACGGCGGGGCATGGGCAGAGCGTTCATCGTTTCGGCAGAAGAAGATGGCGGCTGATTCCTAGTAGACGCCTTCCGGGCGCGGATTGCGACAGCCCGCGCCTCCCCTGAATTCGGGATGGCGGCAAGCCCCGCCCTACACCGCGCCCATCCACAGCCGCTGGAACAGCGGCGAGCGGCACGACAGCCGACCGTTGACGACGGCCATGCCGTCGCGCTCGGCCAGCGTGGCCTGGCGCTCGCTGGCCAGCAGCGAGCGGCCCAGCCCCAGGCGGTGCGGCTGCGGCGACCAGCGCAGGCCCAGCGCCTCGGCCAGCGTGGGCAGCAGGTCCACATGGGTGAACAGGCGCTGCTGGTCGTCGGCCGGCAGCGCGCGGCCCTGGGCGTCGTAGCGCGCCAGTGCGTGGAAGACCGTGCGGCCGCCCGGCGCGGCCTGCAGTTCGGCGTCCAGCAGCGGCGCGGGGTTGAGGTGGTCGCCCATGACCAGCACCACCTTGGGCCGGCCGCTGCGCTCCGCGACGAAACGCTGCACCAGCCCGGCCACCACGTGGTCGGTGCAGCGCAACGCGGCGCGCATCACGTCGGCCGGCGCATCGCCGCCCAGGGTGGCGCAGCCGGGGTCGCGGACGCCGGCGGGGCCGTGGGTGTCCACGGTCAGCAGCAGCGCCATGCGCGCCTCGTCGCCCTGGCGCGGGCGCTGCATGTCGAGCCAGGCCTGCGCGGCCAGGTCGCTGTCCAGCAGGCCCCAGCCCTCGCGCGGCAGCTGCAGGCCGCGCTGCTGCCATTGCTCGGCGCCGAAGCGGCGGCTGACGCCGTGCTGCTGCAGGAAACGCCCCTTGCCGGCGAACTTCAGCGAGGCGCCGCCGTAGAAGCTGATCTCCCAGCCGCGCGCCGCCAGCAGGTCGGTGAGGCAGCGGCCGCCCTCGAAGAAGCCCTGGCTGTACTCCAGCGCGTTGTGGCTCATCAGCCCCACGGGCTGCAGCGGCAGGCCGCACAGCGCGCTGAACATGCCGCCCACGGTCCAGCTCGCGCCGCTGAGGTTGCGCAGCTCGCCCAGCGTCTGGGCCTCGTCCTGCAGCCGGGTCAGCTGCGGCAGCAGCGCGGCGGCCGGCTCGCGCGGGCGGGTGTAGTCCTGGTCCAGCGACTCGACGAAGACCAGCAGCACGTCGGGCCGCTGCGCCGGCAGCTGCACGTCCACCTGGCCGGGGTCCACGTAGTGGCGCGCCAGGTAGTCGCCGCCATCGGGCTCGGGCTGGCAGGGGTCGGACACCGTCGCGTTGACCGACACCACCGCGCCGGTGCCCAGCAAGGCCAGCAACGGCAGTCGGTGCCAATGGCGCAGGCGCCGCAGCAGAAACAGGCTGATCGCGCCCAGCAACGCGACGGCCGTCAGGCAACGGGCGGCGCGCCACAGCAGGCGCGGGTCGGCGTAGTCCAGGCCACCGTTCTGCAGGTGGAACAACACCTGGTCGGGCGTGACCGGACCCAGGTACTTGCGCAGAAACCAGGCCGCGCCGACGACGGCCCAGAGCAGGAAGACGAGCGCCGCCAGCAGCGTGGCGCGCAGGGAGGGTCGGGCAAATCGCATCGGCGGCGAGTCTGTCGACGCCGCTTTGCCGTCCCGTGGTCGAAAGTTTGCTGAGTGTTGAGCCCCGGCAAACGAGTGTGATCAGGGCGTCTTGGCCGGGGTCGCCGTGCAGGCCTTGGCCGCCGCCTGCCCGCGCAGGAAACCCCGCCGCACGCCGCCGGCCGTGATGGCCGCGCTGACCTGGCGGGCGTAACGCTCGGCGCCGGTCAGCTTGCGCACCCAGCCGCGGAAGGGCATGACGCCCTCGGCCGTGCGCTGCAGCGCGCCGGTGGCGGCGTCCTCCCCGCGCTCCAGCAGGCCGGTGTTGCCCTTGGTGGCCGGCGCGTCGAGGTCGGGGCCCAGCACCTCGTCCAAGGCCTGGATGGCCTGGGCCAGGCCGGCGCAGCTGGCGTCGGCCGGCGCGGCGTAGGGCGCAGCGGCGGCGGCCTTCAGCACGTCGGGGATCTCGGCCCGCACGACGTTGAGGTCGGACAGCGGCGTGGTGGCCGCGCTGGCGACCTTGTCCTGGCTGGAGCTGGCGCAGGCGGTCAGCACGAGGGCGGCGATGGGCAGAAGCATGAGGCGCATGGCGCCGGATCATCTCAGGCTTGCATTGATTTTTTGCAGCGCCGTGGCGCCGGGGCACAGGTCTTTTTCACCCAGCGCGTTCAGCGCCACCGCCGCGCTGCGCTGCGCGGCATGCCAGTCCCGGGCCGCGGGGTCGACGTACAGCAGGCCGGTGGCGATCTCGCCGGCCGCGGCGCGCAGCTGCATGGCAGCCATGGCGCCGAGGCGGTCGGTGGGGTCGTAGCTGGCGTCGGTCCGGCGCAGGCGCAGCGTCGTGCCGTCGGCCTGCGGCACGTCGATGACCTCGGGCGTGTCGGCCACGACCTGTTCGTCGGCCAGGGCGATGAAGTCGATGCGGTTCAGCGCCTCGTTGTGGGCGCGCACATGGTCATAACTTCTCGTCGAGCCGGCATGGTTGTTGAACGCCACGCAGGGGCTGACCACGTCGATGAAGGCGGCGCCGCCATGCCGCATGGCCGCCTCGATGAGCGGCACCAGCTGGGCCTTGTCGCCCGAGAAGCTGCGCGCGACGAAGGTGGCACCCAGCTGCAGCGCCAGCGCGGCGAGGTCGATGGCCGTGTCGTTGTTGGCGGCGCCCTTCTTGGCGACGGAGCCCTTGTCGGCCGTGGCGCTGAACTGGCCCTTGGTCAGGCCGTAGACGCCGTTGTTCTCGACGATGTAGACCATGCGCACGCCGCGCCGCATGGCATGCGCGAACTGGCCCAGGCCGATGGAGGCCGAGTCGCCATCGCCGGAGATGCCCAGGTAGAGCAGATCGCGGTTGGCCAGGTAGGCGCCGGTCAGCACGCTGGGCATGCGGCCGTGCACGGTGTTGAAGCCGTGGCTGGCGCCGAGGAAGTAGTCGGGCGTCTTGCTGGAGCAGCCGATGCCGGACAGCTTGGCGACGCGGTGCGGCGCGATGTCCAGCTGCCAGCAGGCCTGCACGATGGCGCTGGAAATGGAGTCGTGGCCGCAGCCGGCGCACAGCGTGGAGACCTTGCCTTCGTAGTCGCGGCGCGTGTAGCCGACGGCGTTCTTCGTCAGGCTAGGGTGGTGCAGCTTGGGCTTGGCAAGATAGGTCATGCGGCGCTCCTCGGCGTCGTGGCGAGTGCATGCACGTGGCGCGTGATCGCGTCGGTGATGAAGCGCGCCGTGATGGGCGTGCCGTCGTAGTGCAGCACCTTGGTCAGCTGCGTCGGCGCGACCTCCAGCTCGTTGATGAGCAGGCGGCGCATCTGCGCGTCGCGGTTCTGCTCGACGACGAACACGGCGTCATGCGCGGCGATGAACTCGGCCACAGCCGGCGGGAAGGGGTAGGCGCGCAGGCGCATCGCGTCGATGTGGATGCCGGCGTCGGCCAGCGCCGCCAGCGCCTCGTCCATGGCCGGCGCAGTGGAGCCGAAGTAGAGGACGGCAAGACGTGTCTTCTGCCCCGCGGCGCGCACCAGCGGCTGCGGCGCCAGCAGCGCGGCGGTGGCGAACTTCTGCTTCAGGCGTTCCACGTTGCGCACATAGTCGTCGCCACGCTCGGAGTAGATGGCCTGCTCGTTGCGTGTCGTGCCGCGCGTGAAGTAGGCGCCCTTGCTCGCGTGCGTTCCCGGCAGCGTGCGCCATGGGATGCCGTCGCCGTCGACATCCTTGTAGCGCGCGAACTCGCGGCCGGCGTCCAGCATCTCGGCCGTCATGACCTTGCCGCGATCAAACCGGCGCGCGTCGTCCCATTCGAGCGGCGCACACAGGCGTTGGTTCATGCCGATGTCGAGGTCGCTCATCAGGAACACGGGCGTCTGCAGCCGCTCGGCCAGGTCCAGCGCGTCGGCGGCGAACTCGAAGCATTCGCGCGGGTCCTCGGGAAGCAGCAACACATGCTGCGTGTCGCCGTGCGACGCGTAGGCGCTGGACAGCAGGTCAGCCTGCTGCGTGCGCGTGGGCATGCCGGTGCTGGGGCCGCCACGCTGCACGTCGATGACGACGAAGGGAATCTCGGCGAAGTAGGCCAGGCCCAGGAGCTCGGTCATCAGCGACACGCCGGGGCCGGATGTGCAGGTGAACGCCCGCGCGCCGTTCCAGCCCGCGCCGGTGATGATGCCGATGGACGCGATCTCGTCCTCGGCCTGCACGATGGCGTAGCGCTTTTCGCCCGTGGCGGGGTCGGTGCGGAACTTGCGTGCATCCTTCTCGAAGGCCTCGGCGACCGACGACGACGGCGTGATCGGGTACCAGGCGCAGACCGTGGCGCCGCCATACACGCAGCCCAGCGCCGTCGCCGCATTGCCTTCCAGGAAGACCTTGTCACCCACCGCATCGGCGGGCTGCACCTTCAGGCCGAAGGGCTGTGCGGACAGGTGGTCGCGCGCGAACTCGCGGCCGGCGTGCAGCGCGCGCACGTTGGAGTCCAGCAGCCGCTCCTTGCCCTTGTACTGCTCGGCGAACAGCGTCTCGATGACCGCGGACTCGATGCCCATCAGCTCGCTGAGCGCCCCCAGCACGAGGATGTTCTTGAACAGCGTGCGCTCGCGCGGCACGTCGTAGGTGGCATTGCAGATGGCCGTGGCCGGCATGCCGATGACGTGAATGTCGTCGCGGAAGGCGCCGGGCGGCAGCGGCTTGGTGGAGTCGTAGAACAGGTAGCCGCCGGGCTGGATCTCGGCGACGTCCTGCGCCCAGGTCTGCGGGTTCATCGCCACCATCAGGTCGACGCCGCCGCGCCGACCCAGCCAGCCGGCCTCGCAGACGCGCACCTCGTACCAGGTCGGCAGGCCCTGGATGTTGCTCGGGAAGATATTGCGCGGGCTGACCGGCACGCCCATGCGCAGGATGGCCCGCGCGAACAGCTCGTTGGCCGACGCCGAGCCCGAACCGTTGACGTTGGCGAACTTGACGACGAAGTCGTTGGTGGCTTCGATGCGGCTCATGCAGCCTCCTTGCGCGTCGCGTGGTCGCGGCAGGCCGCGCCGGCCTTGGCGGTGACGAGCAGGAACTTCTGCATGTCCCAAGCCCCGGTCGGACATCGCTCGGCACACAGCCCGCAGTGCAGGCAGACGTCCTCGTCCTTGGCCATCACGCGGCCGGTCTTGAGCCCGCCTTCGACGTAGATGGCCTGCTCCCCGTTCAGCGCGGGCGCGTTCAGCCGCTCGCGCAGCCCGGGGCCGTCCGCCGTGAAGGTGATGCAGTCCATCGGGCAGATGTCCACGCAGGCATCGCACTCGATGCACAGCTTGGGCGCGAACACGGTCTGCACGTCGCAGTTCAGGCAGCGCCCGGCTTCCTTCAGCGCGCTCGCGGCATCGAAACCCAGCTCGACCTCGACCTTGATGCTGGCCAGCGCCTTCTCGGCTGCCGCCCATGGCACCTTGCTGCGCAGGTCCAGCGTGATGGCGTTGTCGTAGCTCCACTCGTGGATGCCCATCTTCTGCGACACGAGGTTGACGTGCGGTGGCGGGCGCTGCGTCACGGGCTCGCCGTGCAGCAGGCGGTCGATGCTGACGGCGGCCTCATGGCCATGGGCCACGGCGGTGATGATGTTCTTCGGACCGAAGGCCGCGTCGCCGCCGAAGAAGACATGGGGCAACGACGACTGGAAGCTCTTTGCATCCAGCACCGGCAGGCCGTCGTCGCCGAACGCGATGCCGGCGTCGCGCTCGATCCACGGGAAGGCGTTCTCCTGGCCGACGGCGATCAACACCTCGTCGCAGGGGATGACGACCTCCTCGCCCGTCTGCGCTCTCTTGAAGCGCATGCCGGTCAGTCGGCCGTCCACATGCTCGAAGGCCAGCGGCACGTGGAAGTCCAGGATGGGGATGCCTTCATGCTCGGCATCCTCCTTCTCCCAGGGTGACGCCTTCATCTGCGCATAGCCGCTGCGCACGGCGACCGTCACCGACGACGCGCCCAGCCGCCGCGCCGAGCGGCAGCAGTCCATCGCCGTGTTGCCGCCGCCGAGCACGATGACGCGCGGCAGGACGCTCGTCACATGGCCGAAGGAGACCGAGGCCAGCCAGTCGATGCCAATGCGTATCGTC
>DASWWC010000005.1:0-15174 GCA_036401055.1 Roseateles sp. | reverse complement strand
GCTGCAGGCCGGGCTGAGCCTGGACGAGCGCACCCATGTGGTGATGGCGCAGGGCGTCTCGTCGGCCCAGCTGGCGCGTCAACTGGCCGCCGACCCCGAGGTGGAGCTGGTGGCCGTGGATGGCCGCCGCAAGCACATGGCCACGCTGCCCAATGACCCGCTGTTCGGCAGCGCCACCGTCAATGCCGAGACCACGTCGGGCGGCATCCAGAACCGCGTCATCGACCAGTGGTACCTGAAGGCGCCGGGCAGCATCACCAACCCGGCGGTGGTGTCCAGCATCAACGCGCCGGCGGCCTGGGACATCACGACCGGCGCGGCCAGCGTCATCGTCGCGGTGCTGGATACCGGCATTCGCCCGGACCATCCGGAACTGGCCGGCAAGCTGCTTCCGGCGGTCCTGCCGAACCAGACCTTTGCTGGGTACGACATGATCGGCTATGGCTCCGCCGGCACGACCCAGCAGGCCAACTCCATCGGCATCGCCAATGATGGCGACGGCGCCGATGCCGACGCCTCCGATCCTGGTGACTGGATCACGTTTGCCGAGAACAACACCGTCGGCGGGCAGTTCTATCACTGCGAGCCAGATTCGAACGGTGGCTACCCCGCCGTCAACAGCTCCTGGCACGGCACGCGGGTCTCCGGCCTGATTGCTGCGGCCAGCAACAACGGCACCGGCATGGCCGGTGTGGGCTGGGGTCTGAAGATCCTGCCCGTGCGCGTGCTGGGCAAGTGCGGCGGCTATGACAGCGACATCATGGCCGGCATGCGCTGGGCGGCCGGCATTGCCGTGCCGGGCCTGCCGGTCAATGCCAACAAGGCCAAGGTGCTCAACCTCAGCCTGGGCGGCAGCGGCGCCTGCGGCACGACCGGCATCGGCGGCCTCTACCGCGACACCATCACCCAGGTCAACGCGGCCGGCGCCACCATCGTCGTCGCGGCCGGCAACTCGGCCGGCCTGAGCGTGGGGCTGCCGGGCAACTGCCCGGGCGTGGTCACCGTGACGGCGCTGCGCCACGTGGGCACCAAGGTCGGCTTCTCCAGCATCGGCAGCGACGTGACCATCGCCGCGCCGGGCGGCAACTGCATCAACATCGGCGCCGGCGAGCCCTGCCTCTACCCCATGGTCAGCACCACCAACCGCGGCACGACCACGCCGGCCGCGGCGGACGCGTCCTACACCAACAGCGGGTCGTCGGTCGGCACCAGTTTCTCGGCGCCCATCGTCAGCGGCATCGTGGGCCTGATGGCCTCGGTGCGGCCCAGCCTGACGTCCACCGAGGTCACGCAGATCCTGAAGGCCACGGCGCGGCCCTTCCCGACGACCGGCGGCGGCAGCGTGGCGGACGGCAATCCGCCGCAGTGCAAGGCCCCCACCTCGACCGAGCAGCTGGAGTGCTACTGCACCACCACCACCTGCGGCGCCGGCATGGTGGACGCGTCCGAGGCGGTCAAGGCCGCGCAGGCGCTGAACGGCGGCACCGTCACCATCACGCAGACGCCGGCCAGCGGCCTGAGCGCCGGCCAGACGCTGACGCTGACGGCCGCCGCCAGCGGCCTGGTCGCCGGGCGCACGGCGGCGTCCACGGCCTGGAGCATCACCAGCGACGGCGGCATCGTCGGCGCGTTCGCGTCGGGTGCCGCCACGGCCACGGCGACGATCACGCCCACGGCCGCGGGCACGTTCACCGTGCGCGCCGACGTGACCGATAACCAGGGCTTCGTCTACAGCCAGTCCGCCACCATCACGGTGGCGGCGGCACCGGTGGTCACGCCGCCCAGCACCAGCGGTGGCGGCGGTGGTGGCGGTGGTTCGGCCAGTGTGGCCTGGCTGGCAGCGTTGCTGCTGGCCGCCTTCAGCCTGAAGCGGCGCCCGACGCCGGCGTCGCAGCGCTGCAGGCCCTGAAGCCGGCGGCCAGCGCGGGGTCCTTGCTGGCCTTGAGCCGGCCCGCCAGCAGGCCGTCGGCCTGGATAAGAAGCGTGTGGCGCGACTGCGCGGGCTTCAGCGCCAGCACGCGCAGGCCCTTGAGGCCGCGCTTGCCGAAGGCGTCCAGCTGTGACTTCGCCTCGACCTCGCTGGCGTGGCGGGTCAGCACGAAAGTGGGGTTCTCGGCCGGCATGCCTTGCAGCGGTTCGAAGGGCAGGCGCATCTGCCTGTAGGTCGCTTCCTTGCGGGCGCGGAAATCGGCGTCGGCCAGCCTGATGGTCGCGACCGCCCATTCGCCCGCCTGCTCGGTGCTGCGCACCTGCGCGTCGGCACCCAGGGCGCGCAGCACGGTCTGGGCGGCGGTCAGTGTGGTGTCGCCTTCCAGCGGTCCCAGCTCCAGGCAGCTGCGCTGGGCCAGCGCGGCGATGGCGCTGGCGGCCAGCGGCTGGATGCGCTCAGGGTGCTGCTGGGCCGCCAGGCGCTGCGGCTCGCGGCCGGCCTCTGCGGGCAGGCCGGTGACCTTGTCCAGCCAGCCTCGCGACCAGGCGAAGAACAGGGCGTTGACCGCCAGCAGCACGATGACCAGCACACGCATCACGGGGATGTCTCCAATCTGAGGCTCAGTTCACCACCGCTGATGTGGGCCAGGCCGGTGTCCGTGTCCAGCAGCAGTTCGCCGCAGGTGGACACGCCGCGTGCGATGCCCGACTGGGCGCCGACGCGCACGCGCCGGCCGGCGGCCAGGTCGCGCCGCGAGAATGCGAGCTGCCAGGGGCCAAAGCCCAGCGTCTCGAAGTCGGCCAGCGAGGCCCGCAGCGCGGGGGCCAGGCGGTCCAGCGTGTTTGCGGCGGTAGCGGCCGGGTCCAGCGTCTGCAGCGCCGCGTGGCCGCTGGCGAAGGCGCTGCGGTCGGCGTCGGCGGGTAGCGGGCGCAGGTTCAGGCCGATGCCGATGACGACACCGCGGCGTTCGCCAGGCAAGGGGATGGTTTCGATGAGGATGCCGCCGAGCTTGGCGCCATCTAGGAATAGGTCGTTGGGCCACTTCAGGCGGATGCGGTCGCCGGCCGGGTCCAGCGCATCGGCCACTGTGCAGCCGATGGTCAGCGACAGGCCGGACAGATCCAGCTCGGCGGGCAGGGTCAGCGCGACGGAGAAAGTCAGCGACGCGTCATCCGACTGCCAGGCCCTGCCCAGGCGGCCACGGCCCGCGGTCTGGCGGCCGGCCGAGACGATCAGCGGGCCGCCACCATCGCGCAGGTGCGCCAGCGCTTCGGTGTTGGTCGAGCCGCATTCGGCGAGGTGGCGCCGCTCCATCGGCTCAACGGCCCTTCTTCGGGGCCAGCATGGTGCCGCGACAGGTGAGCGCGCCGCACCAGCAGGCGAACTGCTTCTTGACCTTGGCCGTGTGGCGCTCGTCCAGCACCAGGCCGTAGTCGTAGAACAGCTCCTCGCCGGGTTCCAGGTCGCGCAGCGCGTGGATGAAGACGCGGCCGTCCACTTCGTCGGCCTCGCAGTTGGGCTCGCAGGCGTGGTTGATCCAGCGCGAATCGTTGCCGCCGTACAGCGCGTCGATGACCAGGCCGCCGTCCAGGTGGAAGTAGAAGGTGTGGTTGGGCTGCGCGGGGTCGTGCGGGTGGCGGTCCACCGCCTCTTCCCAGGTGATGCGCTCGCCCGTGTACTCGATGATCTTGGCACCCGCCGCGATGGGCGCCACCGCATAGACGCCACGGCCATGCACGCCGGAATCACGAACCTGGATCTTGCGGCGTGGGGTTTTGGCGGTCATCGGCGCTGTGGTACGGTGATTTCATGGGTGCGCGCGTGCGTAGGCGTGCGCGAGGCCCGGATTGTAGGCAGGGGATTTCGAGTCCCTCGCCCTTGGGGAAGACCGAAGAGACACGACTGATGAGCAAGACTCTGATCATTGCCGAGAAGCCCAGCGTTGCGCAGGACATCGTCCGCGCGCTGACCCCCGTGGCGGGCAAGTTCGACAAGCACGACGATTACTTCGAGAACGAGCAGTACGTGGTCAGCTCCGCCGTGGGCCACCTGGTGGAGATCGCGGCGCCCGAGGAGTTCGACGTCAAGCGCGGCAAGTGGAGCTTTGCCAACCTGCCGGTGATCCCGCCGCACTTCGATCTGAATCCGATCGACAAGAACAAGGGCCGGCTGAACGCGCTGTCCAAGCTGATCCGCCGCAAGGACGTGACTGCCCTCATCAACGCCTGCGACGCGGGCCGCGAGGGTGAGCTGATCTTCCGGCTCATTGAGCAGTATGCGAGGCCTGCCAAGGGGCAATGGACTAAGCCCATCCAGCGGCTGTGGCTGCAGTCCATGACGCCGGCCGCCATCCGCGAGGGCTTCGAGAAGCTGCGCAGCGACGAGCAGATGCTGCCGCTGGCCGACGCCGCGCGCTGCCGCTCCGAGGCGGACTGGCTGGTGGGCATCAACGGCACGCGTGCGATGACCGCGTTCAACTCGCGCGACGGCGGCTTCTTCCTGACCACCGTGGGCCGCGTGCAGACGCCGACGCTGTCGGTCGTCGTGGAGCGTGAAGAGAAGATCCGCAAGCACGTCGCCCGCGACTACTGGGAGCTGCGCGCCAACTTCGACGCGCAGGCCGGGCAGTACGAGGGCAAGTGGTTCGACCCCGCGTGGAAGAAGAACGACGACGCCGAGCGGCGCGCCGACCGGCTGTGGACGCAGGCAGAGGCCGACGAGATCGCCAAGGCCGTGCTGGGCCAGCCGGCCACCGTCACCGAGGAGAGCAAGCCCAGCACGACCAGCTGCGGCGGCCTCTACGACCTGACGACGCTGCAGCGTGAGGCCAACTCGCGCTTCGGCTTCTCGGCCAAGACGACGCTGGGCCTGGCCCAGGCGCTGTACGAGAAGCACAAGGTGCTGACCTATCCGCGGACGGACTCGCGCTTCCTGCCCGAGGACTACCTGGCCGTGGCCAAGGACACGGCCAAGATGCTGGCGACGGAGGACCTGCCCGGCCCGCTGGCCGTGCTGTCGCAGCACGCGGCCACGTCGCTGAAGCAGGGCTACATCAAGCCCACCAAGAAGGTGTTCGACAACGCCAAGGTGTCGGACCACTTCGCCATCATCCCGACGCTGCAGGCGCCCAAGGCGCTGACCGAGGCCGAGGCCAAGCTCTACGACATGGTCGTCAAGCGCTTCCTGGCGGTGTTCTTCCCGCCGGCCGAGTTCCTGGTCACGACCCGCATCAGCAAGGCCGCGGGCCACAGCTTCCAGACCAACGGCAAGGTGCTGGTGAAGCCGGGCTGGCTGGCCGTCTACGGCAAGGACGTGGACGACGAGGATGCCAACCTCGTGCCGGTGCAGCCGGGCGAGGTCGTGCGCACCGAAAGCGTCGACGTGAAGGCGCTGCAGACCAAGCCGCCCGCGCGCTACACGGAAGCGACGCTGCTGTCAGCCATGGAAGGCGCCGGCAAGCTCATCGACGACGACGAACTGCGCGAGGCCATGGCCGAGAAGGGCCTGGGCACGCCGGCCACGCGCGCGGCCACCATCGAAGGCCTGATCAGCGAGAAGTACATGCTGCGCGAGGGCCGCGAGCTGATCCCGACGGCCAAGGCTTTCCAGCTGATGACGCTGCTGCGCGGCCTGGACGTGGAGGACCTGACCAAGCCCGAGCTGACCGGCGATTGGGAGTTCAAGCTCTCCGAGATGGAGAAGGGCCGCTTGAAGCGCGAGCAGTTCATGGCCGAGATCGCGGCCATGACCGAGAAAATGGTCGCCAAGGCCAAGGGCTACGACCGCGACACCATCCCCGGCGACTACGCGACGCTGAAGACGCCCTGCCCCAAGTGCGGCGGCATCGTGAAGGAGAACTACCGCCGCTTCACCTGCACCGGCAAGAGCGGCGACGGCCACGATGCCTGCGGCTTCAGCATCGGCAAGATCCCGGGCGGCCGCAGCTTCGAGCTGCACGAGGTGGAGCAGTTCCTGGCCCACAAGAAGATCGGCCCGCTGGAGGGCTTCCGCTCCAAGGCGGGCTGGCCGTTCACGGCCGAGCTGGCGCTGGTCTATGACGACGAGATTGCCAACTGGAAGCTGGAGTTCGACTTTGGCGAGGACGCCAAGAAGGCCGAGGGCGACGGCGAGCCGGTGGACTTCTCCGCGCAGCAGTCGCTGGGCGCCTGCCCCAAGTGCGCCGGCCGCGTGTTCGAGCACGGCAGCAACTATGTCTGCGAGCACTCGGTGGGCGAGAAGGTCACCTGTGACTTCAAGACCGGCAAGGTCATCCTGACCCAGCCCATCGATGCGGCTCAGGTGCACAAGCTGTTGAGCGGCGGCAAGACCGACCTGCTGGAGAACTTCGTCTCCAACAAGACGCGTCGCAAGTTCAAGGCCTTCCTGGCCTATGACAAGAAGGAAGGCAAGGTCGTGTTCGAGTTCGAGCCGCGTGCCGCCAAGGCGCCGCCGGCCAAGAAGGCCGCGGCGAAGAAGTCGGCTGCCAAGGCCTAACTGCACGACGCCCGCAAATGACCCTATGCTCGCGCCCAATGCCCCCCATGGGCAGGGAGGACTGCGGATGGCGCCAATGAGCATGGGCATACAGGCGCGACTGACGGCGGGCATCGCCCTCGTCGCCAGTCTGCTCGTGTTGGCCGTCGGCTGGTTCTGGACCTCGCGCGAGGAGGCCGAGCTGATGGACGGCCTGCGCCAGCGCGAGGCGCGCATGGCGGGCCTGGTGGAGCGCGGCTTTGCCGGCCCCATCTGGAACCTGGACCATGTCGCCATCGAGAACCTGCTCGATGCCGTCATGGCCGACCCCGAGGTGCATGCCATCGAGTTGCGCGGCCTGGGCTTGCGCGGCGGACTGGCCCGGCGCGAGCGTGAGCTGCCGGCCAGCGGGCCGCTGGAGCGCAAGTTCGGCATCACCTACCAGCCCGCGGCCGACGCGGACGGCACGCAGGTCGCGTCGGCGGTGCTGACCTTCCGTCGCGACCTCGTGGACGAACAGATCCAGCGCACGCGCCTGTTCGTCGTGGAGCTGCTGGCGGTGATGGTGGTCGGCATCGTCGGCGCCAGCTGGCTGCTGGTGCACTGGCTGGTGCGCCGGCCGGTGGCGCGGCTGGGGTCGCTCGCGCAGCGCGTGGCCCAGGGCGACCTGGGGGCGCAGGAGAAGATCGAGCGCGATGACGAGATCGGCGAGCTGACGGCGCGCTTCAACGCCATGAGCCTGAAGCTGCGCAGCGCGGCCGACCAGGTGCAGCTCACCGCCGAGGGGCTGCGCGCCAGCGAGGCGCGCTACCGCAGCCTGTTCGAGAACGCGACCGAGGGCATCTTCCAGGCCGACGCCGATGGCCGCGTGCTCAGCATGAACCGTGCGTTGACGCAGATGCTGGGCCTGGGCTCGCAAAGCCCGGTGGGGCGGCGGCTGCGGGCGGTCTCGGGCATCGCGCGCGACGAGATGCTGCGCGTGGCCCAGGCCATGGACGAATGGGGCAAGGTGCAGCAGGTGCAGCTGCAGTTGCGGGCGCAAAGCGGCCGGCCGCTGTGGGTGGAGCTGAGCGCGCACTGGGTCGAGACCGATGGCGGCGAGCGCCGCGTGGAGGGCATGGTCAGCGACATCTCGCGGCGCCGCCAGGCCGAGGCCGAGCTGACGCGCTACCGCGAGCACCTGGAGGATCTGGTCAACGAGCGCACGGCCGAGCTCAGCGAGGCCAAGCTGCGGGCCGAAGGCGCCAACCAGGCCAAGGGCCGCTTCCTGGCGACCATGAGCCACGAGTTCCGCACGCCGCTGAACGCCATCCTGGGCTTCACGCAGCTGATGCAGATGGACGCGGCCATTCCCGCCAACCAGAAGGCCAAGCTGCAGATGATGCGCGACTCGGGCCTGCACCTGCTGGAGCTGATCAGCGACGTGCTGGACATGGCCAGCATCGAGGCCGGCAAGGTTTCGCTGAAGCCGGCGCCGGCCGAGCTGCGCTCGCTGGTGGAGATGGCCTGCGACAGCGTGCGCCTGCGCGCCGAGCAGAAGAACCTCAGCTTCTTCGCCGACATCGATCCCGACCTGCCCGGCCAGGTGGTGGTGGACGGCCAGCGCCTGCGCCAGGTGCTGCTGAACCTGCTGTCCAACGCGGTGAAGTTCACCGACAGCGGCACGGTGACGCTCAGCGCCGCGCTGCTGGAGCCGCCGCAGGACGGCCACGCGCGGCTGCGCTTTGCGGTCACCGACAGCGGCATCGGCATGACGCCGGCCCAGCAGGCACGGCTGTTCCAGGCCTTCGAGCAGGTCTCCGACGACTCGCGCCACATCGGCGGCACCGGCCTGGGCCTGTCCATCAGCCAGCAACTGGTGAGGCTGATGGGCAGCCAGATCCAGGTGCAGAGCACGGCAGGCCAGGGCAGCAGCTTCAGCTTCGAGTTGCGTCTAGCGCTGGCATGACCTGGGCAATTGCGGCCAAGCTGGTGGCCATCCTGGTGGCGGTGGCCATCGGCTGGACTGTGGGCCGCATGCGCTGGCTGGGCGGCGGCGAGGCGGGCAGTGACAGCGACCCGGCGCGCGTGCTGGCCAACGCGGCCTTCTACATCTTCGTGCCGGCGCTGCTGTTCCGCACCACCGCGCGGCTAGACACGTCGGCGCTGCCCTGGGCCTTCCTGGGCGCGTTCTTCCTGCCGGCGCTGGCGCTGGTGGCGCTGCTGTACGTCATCCACCGCTGGCGCCGCGCGCCGCAAGAGAACATCGTGGCGCCCAGCGTCAAGGCCATCACGGCGGGCTTCGGCAACACGCTGCAGGTGGGCCTGCCGGTGGCGGCCGGCGTGTTCGGCGAGCAGGGCCTGGCCCTGCACATCGCCGTCGTCAGCCTGCATGCGCTGTGCATCCTGACGCTGCTGACCACTCTCGTCGAGCTGGACCTGGCGCGCGAACGCAGCGGCGGCCACCTGGGCTACACCTTGCTGCAGACCGTGAAGAACACGGTCATCCACCCGGTGGTGCTGCCGGTGCTGGCCGGCCTGGCCTGGAACGCGACCGGCCTTCCGATACCCGCCGTGGCCGACGAGGCGCTGCAGAGCCTGGGCACCGCCGTCGTGCCGCTGTGCCTGACGCTGATCGGCATGTCGCTGGCCTACTACGGCTGGCCGCGCACGTGGAACGGGTTGCTGGGCATGGTGCTGACCAAGCTGTTGGTGATGCCGGCCGTGGTGCTGGCCATCGCCTACTGGGGCCTGGGGCTGACCGGCATGCCGCTGGCCGTGATCGTCATGATCGCGGCGCTGCCCACCGGCTCCAACGCGCTGATCTTCGCGCAGCGCTACCGCGCGCTGGAGGCCGAGGTCACGGCCGCCACGGTCGTCTCCACCATCCTCTACGTGGCCACGGCGCCGCTGTGGCTGGCGTTGCTGGCCTGGCTGTCGCCATGGCAAAAATGAGCACCCCTCGCCCAGTCCCGCGCCGCTGGACGCGGGCGCGCCTGGTCGGTCCCCCAAGGGGACGGCGATGCTCGCGGGGCTTGCCCCGCTCGCACATCGCCAGACGGGCCGGCTTGGGAGCGGCCCGGCGCTCGGCCCCAACACATCCGTTCATCCACCGCATCACCTCCGAGACTCCTAACCCATGAACGCTCCCGCTCCCCGTCGCCTCGTGGCGCTGCTGGCTCTGGCCGGCGCGCTGTCCGCTTCATGGCCGGCCATGGCCGCTCCCGAGGCGCAGGGCGCCGTCAGCACGGCCGCCGGCCAGCTGGCGATCCGCCACGAGAAGCTGACGCTGCCCAACGGCTTCGAGGTCATCCTGGTGGAAGACCACCGGCTGCCGCTGGTCGCCTTCAACCTGTGGGTGCACGCCGGGCCGCGCGACGAGGCCAAGGGCCAGACGGGCTTCGCCCATTTGTTCGAGCACCTGGTGTTCGCCGGCAGCCGCCACATCCCGCGCGGCGAGTTCGACAAGTACATCGACGCCGCCGGTGGCACCGACGCCAACGGCTCCACCAACTTCGACCGCACCAACTACTTCTTCACGCTGCCGTCCAACCAGCTGGAGAAGGGCCTGTGGCTGAAGGCGGACATGCTGGGCTGGATGATCGACGAGGTCGATTCCGTGTCGCTGGCCAACCAGCAGGACGTGGTGCGCAACGAGCGCCGCCAGAGCGTCGAGAACCGGCCCTACGGCATCGTCGAGGAGGCGATGTACCAGGCGCTCTACCCCGAGGGCCACCCCTACCGCGCAGTGGTCATCGGCTCGCATGCCGACATCCAGTCCATCAAGCTGGCCGACGTGAAGGCCTTCGCCCGCACCTACTACCGGCCCAACAACGCGACGCTGGTGCTGGCCGGCGATTTCGATCCCGCCGAGGCCAAGGCCCTCGTGCAGAAGTACTTCGGCACGATGAAGCCCGGCCCCAAGCCGCCCGAGGTCAAGGTGGCCACGCCGCAGATCACGAAGGAGCGCCGGCTGGTCGTGAGGGACCGCATCGAGCTGTCGCGCCTCAACCTCGCCTGGCACACGCCGCCCATGTTCGCGGCCGGTGATGCCGAGCTGGACATCGCCGCCCACGTGCTGGGCGGCGGCAAGGCCAGCCGGCTGTACGGCCTGCTGGTGCGCGACAGGCAGCTGGCGCAGAGCGTCAGCGTCAGCCAGGGCTCGCAGTCGCTGAGTTCGGTGTTCGACATCGAGATCGTGGCCCGCCCCGGCGCGTCGCTGGACGAGATCGAGACGCTGGTCGATGCCGAGCTGGCGAAGCTGGCCGCCACGCCGCCCACCGCTGCCGAGATCGCGCAGGCACGCGCCGTCATCGAGACCGACCTGTTGCAGCGCATGGAGAAGGTCACGACGCTGGCCGACCTTGTCAACCACTACAACCAGATGGCGGGCGACGCCGGTTTCGTCGGCAAGGACCTGGCGCGCTACGCGGCGCTGACGCCGGCCGGTGTCAGCGCGGCCGTCGCGCAGTGGTTGAAGAAGGAGGCGCGGGTCGCCGTGCAGGCGCTGCCCGGCGAGCCGGTGCTGGCCGCCGAGGTGGCCACGCCGCCCATGCCGACGAAGGCGGCTGGAACCCTGAAAGGCGAGCGCGAGTCACTGAACGGCTTTGAGCCCTGGCGCCTCAAGCCGCCCGCGGCCGCCAAGGCCAAGCCGCTGACGCTGCCGGCCGCGCAGAGCTTCCAGCTCGCCAACGGGCTGACTGTCATCCACTCGCCCAAGGCCGGGCTGCCGCTGGTCAGCGCCAGCCTGGTGGTGCGTGCGGGCCAGGGCGTCAACCCGGTGGACCGCCCCGGCCTGGCCAGCTTCGTGGCGGCCATGCTGCCGGAGGGCACCACCACGCGCAGCGCACAACAGATCGCCGAGGCCGCCGCGGCGCTGGGCGCCACGCTGACGGCCAGCCCTGGCGCCGAGGAAGCGCGCGTGCAGTTCTCGGGCCGCAAGGCCAGCGCCCGCGAAGGGCTGGCACTGCTGGCCGACGTGGCACTGAACCCGGCCTTTGCCGCCCCCGAGGTCGAGCGCGTGCGCGCGCAGATGCTGGCCGCGCTGGCGCAGGTGCGTGAGGAACCCGCCGCGCTGGCCCAGGCGGTGGGTGCTCGCGTGACCTATGGCGACGGCCATCCGCTGGCCGTGCATGCGCTGGGCACCGAGGCCGGCCTGAAGGCCGTGGATGCCGCCGCCTTGCGTGCGTTCTGGCAGGCCCACTACCGGCCCGAGAACGCCGCGCTGGTGGTGGCCGGCGACCTGACCGAGGCCGAACTGCGCGCGTTGGTGGAGCCGCTGTTCGGCGGCTGGCAGGGCCAGGGTGCCGCGCCCGCACGGCAGCCGCTGCCGCCGGCCCGGCCCGTCGCCGCGCGCACGGTGCTGGTCGACAAGCCCGGCGCGCCGCAGACCGCGCTGGCCGTCGTCGCCCCGGGCCCGTTTGCGGGCGCGCCCGACACGGCGCCGCTGAAGGTCATGAACGCCGCGTTGGGCGGCCTGTTCACGTCGCGCATCAACACCCAGCTGCGCGAGGTGAAGGGCTACAGCTATGGCGTGTTCTCTGGCTACAGCATGGGCCGCGAGCGCGGCCAGTTCAGCATCCAGGGCAGCGTGCGCACCGACGTGACCGGTGCCGCGCTGGCCGACCTGTGGAAGGAGATCGCCGGCATGCGCGCCAGGCCCATGGGCGCGGCCGAGCTGAACCGCGTGCGCAACGCGCAGCTGCTGTCGCTGCCGGGTCTGTTCGACACCAACGGTGCCGTCGTGGCCGGCTATGCGGGCAACTGGTCCGCCGGCCAGCCGCTGGCCACCATCACCGAGCTGCCGGGCAAGTACGCCGCCGTCACGGCCGCCGCCGCGCTGAAGGCCGCGCAGCAGCACCTGGACCCCAAGCAGCTCATCGTCGTGGCCGTGGGCGACAAGGCCAAGGTGCAGCCGCAGCTGCAAAAGCTGGGCCGCAAGGTGGAGCTGCGCGACGCCGAGGGCGGGCCGCTGCGCTGATGCGGCTCAGCCCGCCTGCTGCCCGGCCAGCGGGTGGGCGATGCCGCCGTCGCCGTAGGTGTGCCTCACCTCGGCGATGACCACCTGGTAGCCCTTCAGCCAGCGCGCCTGGGCCTGCTTGGCCTCGCGGTGTGCGGGGTGCTGCATCAGCTGCTGCAGCGCTTCCATCGAGTCCCAGTAGTAGACGTTGGAGACCAGGCCGGTGGCCGCGTTCTCCCAGGTCTCCTCGCCCAGGTAGCCGGGGATGGCGCGGGCCATGTCGGCGATGCGGGCGTCCAGCGCATGGAACTCGTCGTCATAGGCGCCCGCGGCGAAGGTGAAGGTGGACGTGAACATCAGCGCATTGTCGTGAGCGCGCGCTCGACGAAGTGCCGCGGCACCGTCGTCTTGGGCACCCGAACCGGGAACCAGCTGCGGATGTCGCTGTCCACGCCGATGCCGTGCATGAAGTTGTAGAGCCCCTTCTTCAGCCCCTGGCCCAGGCCGTCGTGGTCGGTGGGTGTGGGGTCGATGAAGGCGATGTCGTTTCTCGCGAAACGGCCATCGGCCGGCAGCGGCTGCAGCGTGACGCCGTACTCCGCCGGGTTCATGCCCACCGGCGAATGCACCGTGCAGGCAAAGCGGTGGAAAAAGCCGCTGTGGATGCAGCCGTGCTCGAACAGCTGGCGCACGTATTCCAGCGCGTCCACGGTGTCCTGCGTCGTCTGCGTCGGGAAGCCGTACATCAGGTAGGCATGCACCAGCACGCCGGCGTCTGCGAAGGCCTTGGTCACGCGTGCGACCTGCTCCACGCTGACCCCCTTCTTCATCAGCTTCAGCAGCCGGTCGCTCGCCACCTCCAGCCCGCCCGAGATCGCGATGCAGCCGCTGTCGGCCAGCAGCTGGCACAGCTCGGGGGTGAAGGTCTTCTCGAAGCGGATGTTGCCCCACCAGCTGATGGCGACGTTACGGCGCAGCAGCTCCTCGGCCAGCGCCTTCAGCGCCTTGGGCGGCGCGGCCTCGTCGACGAAGTGGAAGCCCGTCTGCCCCGTCTCCTTGACGATGGCCTCGATGCGGTCCACGAGCACCTCGGCGCTTGCCGCCTCGTAGCGGGAGATGTAGTCCAGGCTCACGTCGCAGAAGCTGCACTTCTTCCAGTAGCAGCCGTGGGCGATGGTCAGCTTGTTCCAGCGCCCGTCGCTCCACAGCCGGTTCATCGGGTTCAGCATGTCCAGCAGCGACAGGTAGCGGTCCAGCGGCAGGCCGTCCCAGGTCGGCGTGCCGACCTCGTCGAACGGGATGTCGGGCTCGACGAAGTTCGTATATCTGACCGTGTGCTCGTCGCGCCAGAACGTGCGCACCAGGCGCGTCTTCGAGCGCTTGCCCGCCACATGCTCCAGCAGCGCCAGCAGCGGCCGCTCGCCGGCGTCCAGCGTCACGTAGTCGACGACCTCGAACAGCCGCGGCTCGGCCAGTTCGCGCAGCTCGGTATTGACGTAGCCGCCGCCCAGCACGGTGACGACCTCGGGCCGCGCCGCCTTGATCGCCTGCGCGATGCGCAGCGCGGCGTAGACCGAGCCCGGGAAGGGCACGGACAGCAGCACGACATCGGGCTGGTGCTGCTCCAGCGCTTCCAGCGTCAGCCGCTGCAGCGTGCGGTCGATGAGGTGCGGCGGCTCGGCCAGCGCGTCGGCCAGCGGGTCGAAATGCGGCTGGGCTGCGGCCAGCTTCTCGGCATAGCGCACGAACTCGAAGCGCGGGTCCACCGCGTCGCGCAGCACGTCGGCCAGGTCGTTCAGGAACAGCGTGGCCAGGTGGCGGGCGCGGTCCTGCAAGCCCAAGGCGCCGAAGGCCCAGGCGAGCGGGTCCTCGCCCTCCTCGCCGAGGTAATGGTCCAGCGACGCGAAGCGCGCGCCTTCGGGCAGGAAGGCGCGGGTGTTGATGCGATGCGCCAGCGTCGGGTCGCCGCCCTGTAGAAAGCGCAGCACGCGCGGCGTGGCGGCGGCTATGGAACTGAACTCGCCGTCGAACCAGGCCGTCTGTTCGGTCTGCTGGTCAACCGGCAGCGCCTGCACGACCTCGCGGATCTGCGCGAGACCCGCGGGCGAAAACAGCTCCAGCACCAGCATCAGCGCCAGGTCCACCTGGTGGGCGTCGATGTGCCGCGAGCGCAGGAAGCCGGTCAGGTAGGCGGTGGACGGGTAGGGCGTGTTCAGCTGCGTCATCGGGGGGATGACGGCGAGGACGCGGGGCTGAATGAGCTGTGTCGAGAAACCCGGGGACTGCATGCGACGATTGTCGTTGCGTGACACAACGCGGATCAAATATCAGGGAGTACATCGCGATGAAGCCAATTTCAGAAGCGCGTAGAAAGCTGTTAGTTCAGCTTGAAAGCATCGTCGGCAACGAGTTCTATAACGGCAACATCCAGAACTACGGGCCAGGTGGCGTTCGCGAAGCTGAAGGTCGTGCGCTTCGTTACCCGATTGTTTTTCGTGAGCAGGATGGGGCAAAGAAGAAGATCAGGTCGCAAGCTGTTCCAGGTTCAGTCCAGACGCAAGTGATCTTGAGTGGTCACTATGTACTTGGAGCTAACCAGCTTGACATCATGGCCGCGCTGAATCGCGTGCTGGCGCACCTAGAGGCAACCCATGGCTTGTCCATCGAACCTTCGCCTGAGGCGGGACCTTCTTGGGCCTGTCCGAATTTCTGTGTGTGAGGCTGGTTGAGCCATCACTGATGTCGTGATGGCGGTGGGGATCCTACGACGTTGGTCTGGTGAATCGATAGTCGTAGAGGATGGCGAACTGGTTCATCGCGGCCTTCCAGTGGT
>DASWWC010000004.1:0-4878 GCA_036401055.1 Roseateles sp. | reverse complement strand
CTTCGGCTCGAAGACGATACGCACGGCCGCGTCCTTGCTGGACTCGTCACGCACGCCGTCCAGCACCGCCAGCACACTGGCCTTGAGCTGCAGCTGCTCGGCCGTCAACGTCTTCTTGCCGGCCTTGACCTTGGGGTTGGACAGCTCCTCGATCTCCTCCAGCACCTTCTGCGCGCTTGTGCCGTGCGGCAGCTCGGTGACGACCAGTTGCCACTGGCCGCGGGCCAGGTCCTCGATCTTCCAGCGCGCGCGCACCTTCAGGCTGCCGCGGCCCGAGGTGTAGGCGGCACGGATGTCTTCCGGTGCGCTGATGAGCTGGCCACCGCCAGGGAAGTCGGGGCCAGGCACCAGCTCGAAGAGCGCGTCGTCGGCGAGTTTGTCGTCCTTCAGCAGCGCGACGGCGGCCGCGGCGACCTCGCGCAGGTTGTGGCTGGGAATCTCGGTCGCCAGGCCCACGGCGATGCCGCTGGCGCCGTTGAGCAGCACCATGGGCAGGCGTGCCGGCAGCTCAACGGGCTCCTGCTGCGTGCCGTCGTAGTTGAGGCGGAAGTCCACCGTGCCTTCGTCGATCTCGTCCAGCAGGAGCCGGGCGATGGGCGCGAGGCGCGCTTCCGTGTACCGCATCGCCGCTGCGCCGTCGCCGTCACGGCTACCGAAGTTGCCATGTCCATCGATCAGCGGATAGCGCAGCGAGAAGTCCTGCGCCATGCGCACCAGCGCGTCGTAGACCGACTGATCGCCATGGGGGTGGTAGTTGCCCAGCACATCGCCCACCACCTTGGCGCCCTTGACCGGCTTGGCACCGGAATTGCCGCTCCAGCCCAGGCCCTGGCGCTGCATCGCATAGAGGATGCGGCGCTGCACGGGCTTTTGGCCGTCGGAGTAGGACGGCAACGCCCGCCCCTTGACGACGCTGAGCGCGTACTCGAGATAGGCCTGCTGGGCATAGGCGGCCAGCGTCAGTGCGTTGGTGTCGTCGCCACCACCATCGGTGGGGCCGTTGAAGTCGATCGTGGTCTGGGAACTCATGGGTGCAGGGTCAAGCGCTGCGCGCGGGCCGGCTGGCTCTGCTGCAGCAAGGCCCAGTACAACTCGAGGACGAGATGCACATGGGCCTGGGTTTCTTCGATGTCGGGCACGCGGTTGCCGGCGCGGCGCACGGCGCCCTCGCCGGCATTCCAGGCAGCCAGCGCGGCGTCGATGCGGCCGAAACGGCGCATCAGGTCGGCCAGCATGCGTGCGCCGGTGTGGATGTTGATGCGGGGTTCGATGAGCCGCGCGGCGTCGGCCGGGGTCGCATAGCGCATGGCCGTCTCGGGGGTGATCTGCATCAGGCCCAGCGCGCCGCGGGGCGACACCGCGCCGCGCTGGTAACCCGATTCGACCGCGATGATGGCCTTCAGCAGCTCGGCATCCACGCCATGCTGGGCAGCTGCCTCGCGCACCCAGGGCTGCACGGCCTTGACCTCGGGCGCGATGTCCAGCCAGGTCAGCATATGGGCCCCGGCATCGGTCTTGCCGGGCACGCGCAGCGGGCCGGCGCCGCCCAGCAGCGGCGCGTAGCGGCCATCGAGCTGGCGCGGCGCGAAGTGGGCCACGCCGGCCGCGTCGACATAGCCCCACAGGTCGGCGTGGGCCGGCGCCGCGAGGAAGAGCAACAACCCGGCAAGTCGCCTCATGCCCCCTCCTGCCCCAGGGCCACGCGGGTCTGGTACTCGCGATCCAGCAGCGACATGACGATCAGCGAGTCGTAGCCGTCGGCGCCGTCGATGATCACGCGCACGCTTTCTCGCAGCCGGCCCTCCTCGACGAATCCCTCGCTGCGATACAGCTCGAAGGCCCGCGTGTTCAGCGACTTCACGTCCAGCCAGAAGCGATGCGCCTTGAGCTGGGTGAACGCCATGGCCTTGAGCTGGCGCACGGCCGCACGGCCCAGGCCTCGGCCCTTGGGCTGCAGCACGAGGCGCTTCAGCTCGACCGAGCCGTTGGGGTTGCGGCAGCCCTGCAGGACTACGAAGCCGATGCGTTCCAGCGCCGCGCCCTCCTCGACCACGAAATGGCGCGAGTCGGGGAAACGGATGGCGCCCTCGTGTTGCGGTCGCTCCCACGGTGTGATGAACGGCAGGTTGGCGCCGTCGCGCTCGACCGAGACCACCCAATCGAGGTCGGACAGCATGGTCGGGCGCAGTCTCAGGCTCATGCGCCCTCGAAACCCGTCAGAACAGCGACGACGTTGCGGCCGATGGCCTCGGTCGCGTAGCCGCCTTCCTGGATGAACAGCGTCGGCACGCCAAAGGCGGCCAAGCGCCGGCCCATGCGGCGGAACTCCGGCTCGTCCAGCTTGAAGTGCGAGATCGGGTCGCCGCCGTAGGTGTCCACGCCCAGCGACACGATGAGCAGTTCGGGCCGATACGCCGTCAGCTTCGCTAACGCCTGCTCCAGCGCGGCAAACCAGTCGTCGTTCGCGGAGCCCGCCGGCAGCGGGAAGTTGGCGTTGAAGCCCACGCCCTTGCCCGCCCCGGTCTCGTCGGCATGACCGAGGAAGAAGGGGTACTCGGTCTGCGGGTCGCCGTGAACGCTGGCGAAGAAGACGTCGGCGCGGTCGTAGAAGATGGCTTGGGTGCCATTGCCGTGGTGATAGTCCACGTCCAGGATGGCCACGCGGGCCAGACCCGCGTCCCGCGCGGCCTGGGCCGCGACCGAGGCGTTGTTGACGAAACAGTAGCCGCCGAAGAAGTCGGCACCGGCATGGTGGCCCGGCGGGCGGGTCAGTACATAGGCCGAACCCTGGCCGGCCAGCATCAGGTCCAAACCAGTCAGAGACGCCTGGGCGCCGGCATAGGCCGCGGCCCAGCTGCCGGCCGTCAGCGGCGTGCCGCTGTCCATGGAATACAGGCCCATGCGGGCTGCGAAGCTCAGGGGCTCGACGTCGCTGCGCAGCGAACGCACGGGCCACACGGCAGGGAAGGCTTCGCCCTCGCCGCCCAGGGCCAGCCACTCGGCATGGGCCCCCTCGATGAAGCGCAGGTAGCGTGCCGAATGCACCCGTTCCAGAGGCGCCCGGCCATGGTCCACGGGCGCCAGCACGTCGCCCAGGCCGACCTTCTGCACGGCCCCCAGGATGTAGTCGGCGCGCGCCGGCGTCTCGAAAGCGGGCACGAGGCGGCCGCGAAAGAACTCATGCGTTGCCGCATGGACCGCGTGCTCGGCGTTGTAAACCGTCTGCATCAGACGTCCACCTCTACCGCGTCGCCGTGCAGCTCCATCAGCTCGCGCCGCGAGGCCGCCTCGCCCTTGCCCATCAGCTTGTTGAAGGCATCCACCGTGGCGGCGAAGTCCAGCTGGCCGTACTCGACGCGCGACAGGCGGCGGGTCTCGGGATTCAGCGTCGTGTCCCACAACTGCTCGGCGCTCATCTCGCCCAGACCCTTGAAGCGGCTGATGCTCCACGAGCCCTCGCGCGCGCCTTCCTTGCGCAGCTTGTCCAGCGTGGCAGTCAGCTCGCCGTCGTCCAGCGCGTAGAGCTTGGTGGCCGGCTTCTTGCCGCGCGCCGGCGCGTCCACACGGTACAGCGGCGGGCGGGCCACATAGACATGGCCGGCCTCGACCAGCTTGGGGAAATGGCGGAAGAACAGCGTCAGCAGCAGCACCTGGATGTGCGAGCCGTCCACGTCGGCATCGGACAGGATGCAGACCTTGCCGTAGCGCAGGCCGGAGAGGTCCGGGCTGTCGTTGGGTCCGTGCGGGTCCACGCCCAGCGCGACGGAGATGTCATGGATCTCGTTGTTCTTGAACAGCAGGTCGCGCTCCACCTCCCAGGCGTTCAGCACCTTGCCGCGCAGCGGCAGGATGGCCTGAGTTTCCTTGTCACGGCCCATCTTGGCGCTGCCGCCGGCCGAGTCGCCCTCAACGAGGAAGACCTCGTTCAGCGTCAGGTCACGGCTCTCGCAGTCGGTCAGCTTGCCCGGCAACACAGCCACGCCGGAGCCCCTGCGCTTCTCGACCTTCTGGCTGGCGCGCTGGCGCGTCTGCGCCTGCTTGATGACCAACTCGGCCAGCTTCTTGCCGTGGTCCACATGGTGGTTGAGCCAAAGCTCCAGTGCCGGCTTCACGTAGGCCGACACCAGGCGCAGCGCGTCCCGGGAGTTCAGGCGCTCCTTGGTCTGGCCCTGGAACTGCGGGTCCAGCACCTTGGCGGACAGCACGAAGCTGGCGCGCGAGAACACGTCGTCAGGCATCAGCTTGACGCCCTTGGGCAGCAGCGAGTGCATCTCGATGAAGCCCTTGACGGCACCGAACAGGCCGTCCTTCAGGCCTGACTCGTGCGTGCCGCCTGCCACGGTCGGGATCAAGTTGACGTAGCTCTCGCGCAGCGGCGCGCCGTCCTCGGTGAAGGCCACGCACCAGGACGCGCCTTCGCCCTCGGCGAAGTTCTCGCTCTCGCCGGCGGTGGCGAAGCCCTCGCCCTCGAACAACGGAATCAGCGGGTCGGCCGTCAGCGCCTGGGCCAGATAGTCGCGCAGGCCGGACTTGTATTGCCAGGTCGTGACCTCGCCGGTCTTCTCGATCTTCAGCGTGACGATCACGCCCGGCATCAGCACGGCCTTGGAACGCAGTAGGTGCACCAGCTCGTGACGCGGCAGCTCGACACTCTCGAAATACTTGGCCTCGGGCCAGACCCGCACGGTCGTCCCCTGCTTGCGGTCGCCGCTCGCGGCCGGCCGGGCGACCACCGGCTGGACGACGTCGCCATGCTCGAAGGCGATGCCGGCCACCTGCTTGTCGCGCCAGACGGCCACTTCCAGTCGCTTGGCCAGGGCGTTGGTGACGGACACGCCGACGCCGTGCAGGCCGCCGGAGAAGGCGTACGCGCCGCCG
>DASWWC010000003.1:0-1621 GCA_036401055.1 Roseateles sp. | reverse complement strand
CGCCGACGCGCCGGGCTCGGCCCAGCAACTGGCGCGCGTGGAAGCCCTGCTGGCCCGGCTGCTGGACGAGATCCGCGCCGCGCTGCCCGAGCACGCACCTGCACCGCCGGCCGAGGCCGGCGGCGACCTGGCCGAGCTGCGCCACCTGCTGAGCCAGAGCGACAGCCGCGCGCTGGACTGGTGGCAGGCCCACGGCCGCCACAGCGGACTGGCCCCGGCCACGCAGCAACGCCTGCAGCAGGCGCTGGATGCACTGGACTTCGACGCCGCCGCCGAAGCGCTGAGGGAGTCGGCCTGATGGGGGGAGCCACCCTGGTGCTGCTGGGGCCGCGGGGCACGCGTTGGCTGTTCGGCCTCATCGTCGTGTCGGCGCTGATTGCGTGGGGCAGCGAGACGCAGCTGGGCGTCATCGAGCCCAGCGACCGCATCGCCTACCCCGGCATCGCGCTGGCCTTCGCGGTGCTGGGCTGGCTGAGCTGGCACCGGCCACAGCGCCTGCAGCGCTGGCAGCGCTGCGGCGTCACGCTGCTGGCGCTGTACTTCTGCCTCAGCATGCTGGCCTTCACGCTGCGCAGCGACCCCGGCCCCAGCCTCTACACGCTGGGCAGCATCGCGCCGTGGAGCCTGGGCGGCCTGCTGCTGCTGTTCAGCACCTGGCGCGCCCGCCAGGCCCTGCAGATCTCGCTGGCGCTGCTGGCACTGATGGTGCTGCCGCCCACGCTGCTGCGCTTCTCGGCCCAGCCGCCCACCTGGCTGCTGGCCGGCTGGCCGCTGATCGCCAACCTGGCGCTGTGCCAGACCGTGTTCTGCCTGGCCCTGTGGGGCCTGTCGCGCCAGCTCGCGCCGCTGCAGCAGCTGGCGCCCCAGGGCGACGGCCTCGCCACCGCCAGCGATCTGGTGCGCGCCCGCATGGCCGAGCTGGAGCGCTCCCGCGCCGCGGCGCAGGCGGCGTCGCGCGCCAAGTCCGACTTCCTGGCCAGCATCGGCCACGAGATCCGCACCCCCATGAGCACCGTGCTGGGCCAGACGAGGCTGCTGCTGGCCGGCCGGCTGACGGCCGAGCAGCGCCGCCAGCTGGAGGATGTGACCCAGGCCGGCGAGGCGCTGTTGCGCCTCATCGACGGCCTGCTGGATTACGCCGACCTGGACGCCGGCCGCCTGCAGCTGGCCAGCGAACCCCTGCATCTCGAACAGCTGCTGGCCGGTGCGGTCGACGCCGTGCGTGCCGCGGCCCAGGCCCAGCAACTGGAGCTGGTGTGTCACATCGCCAGCCCCGAGCTGCTGGGCGCCGGCGGCGCGCGGCGCGGCGACGCGGCACGGCTGACGCAGCTGCTGACCGAGCTGCTGGTCAACGCCGTCAAGTTCACGCCGGCCGGCCAGGTGCGGCTGAGCGTTCAGCTGCAAACCGATGGCGTCTGGCGCTTCAGCGTGCGCGACAGCGGCGTGGGCATGACGACCGAGCAGCTGTCGCGGCTGTTCATGCCCTTCGTGCAGGCCGAATCGGGCGCCACGCGGCGCTACGGCGGCACCGGCCTGGGCCTGGCCACCTGCCGCGCGCTGGCCGAACGCATGGGCGGCACGCTGACGGCGCGCAGCATGGCCGGCCGCGGCAGCGAGTTCG
>DASWWC010000002.1:0-14643 GCA_036401055.1 Roseateles sp. | reverse complement strand
GCCCGGCCAGCCCGCGCGGCCGCCGTGGCCCAGCAGGTCGGGCGTGTGCCAGCGCCAGGCCAGGCCGGCGTCGGCGGCGTCCGCGAGCAGCCGGCGCCATTGCTTGCCGCCTGCGCCGCTGGAATGCAGGCAGACGATGGGCAGGGCGGGGCGGTCGGTCATGGCGGGGCTTTCGTCGTGGCGCGGGCGGCCATCGTAGAACGCCTCAGCCGGTGAGGCCGCCTTCGGCGATGACGCGGTTGCGGCCCTGGGCCTTGGCGCGGTAGAGGGCCGCGTCGGCGGCGGCGAAGACCTGGTCCAACGGGCGCTCGCCGTTGTCCATCGCGGCGACGCCGAAGCTGGCCGTCACGCGCAGGCCGTCGCCGAAATCATGGCCGGCGACGAGGGCGCGCAGCTTCTCGGCGATGGCCAGCGCCTGCGGCAGTTGGGTGTCGCGGCAGACCAGCAGGAACTCCTCGCCGCCCCAGCGGCCCAGCAGATCCTGGGCGCGCACATGGCTGCGCACCAGCGCGGCCAGGCCGGCCAGCACGCGGTCGCCGGCCTGGTGGCCGTGGCTGTCGTTGACGGCCTTGAAGTGGTCGATGTCGATGAGCACCAGGCCCAGCGGGTGCTGGTGGCGGCGCCAGTCGGCCAGGGCCTGCTGCAGCACGTCCTCCAGGCCCTTGCGGTTTAAGGCGCCGGTGAGCGCGTCGGTGGTGGCCATCTGCACCAGTTGTTCGCTGCGTGCGTTCAGCACCTGGTTGATCTCGTGCAGCTCCTGGGATTGCTGGCGCTGGGTGTGCACGACCGTCTGCAGCCGCACCAGGCGCTGCAGCAGGTAGAGCAGGGCCAGCCCCAGCCAGATGCTCATGATGAGGAGGTACCAGCGCTCGGTGGACAGGCGCTGCACGTCGTACTCCACCTTGTGCAGCACGAAGCGGTACTCGCCCAGCGGCGCCTCGGTGCCGGTGGTGATTTCGAGCGTGACGACGTTGTCGAACTCGGGCCGCCCCAGGTGCGGCGCGACGTGGAACTGCTGCATCCACCAGTTGGCGACGACGAAGTTGCGCAGGTCCACTTCGATCACGCCGCCCTGGATGGACTGGGCGTTGATCTCGATGTGGTTGTACTTGGCGGCCTCGTTCTCGGTTTGCGGGATACCGTAGGCCGGGCTGGCGTTGCGCAGCTGGATCTTCAGCGTGCCGGCAGGGCCCTGGTAGTCCAGCCACAGCCGCATGCGGCGCACTTCGCTGAGGTCGATGCCTTTGACGAGCTGCGGGTCGAAGCGCAGTGCGAGGCCGCAGTAGGGGTAGCGGTAGCGCTCCTGCAACGTGCACAGCAGCTCGAAACCCTGGGCAGGACCGCGCCTGACTTGGCTGTTGCCGCCGTTGCGCTGGTCGGACATCGGCTCCGTGAGGAAGGGCGCGTCGGGCGTGATGACCCGGACCTGCCGCAGCAGCGCGTCGGAGAACTGCACCGCGGCCACGCTGAGCAGCATCAACAGCAGCAGGCTGTATTCGAAGCGCCACTTGAACCCCATGCGGGGACTCTAGCGCGCACCCCCGCCCGGGGATGCGCGCCGCGGCGCGGAGTGCGCATTGCTGACGCCCGGAATTACCCGGTGTTGCGCAGGCCTGCGGCGATGCCGTTGATGGACAGGTGGATGCCGCGCTGCACGCGCTCCATGGCGGGGTCGTCCTTCTCGATGCGGCGGTAGCGGCGCATCAGCTCGACCTGCAGGTGGTTCAGCGGGTCGATGTAGGGGAAGCGGTGCTCGATGGAGCGCGCCAGCGACGGGTTGGCCGCCAGGCGTTTGGCGTCGCCGGTGATGAGGTTGAGCATGGCCTGGGTCAGCTCGAACTCTTCCTTGATGGCGGCGAAGATGCGCTTGCCCAGCTTCTTGTCCTCGACCAGCTCCACATAGCGCTCGGCCAGCGCCAGGTCGGTCTTGGCCAGCACCATGTCCAGGTTGGATAGCAGCGCGCGGAAGAAGGGCCAGCCCTTCAGCATGCGCTTGAGCAAGGCCAGGTTCTTGGCGCGCTGGGCTGGCTCCTCGCCTAGGAAGGCCTCCACACCGGAACCGAAGCCGCACCAGCCGGGCAGGGCGACGCGGGCCTGGCCCCAGGAGAAGCCCCAGGGGATGGCGCGCAGGTCCTCGATGGCGCGCGTGGCCTTGCGCGAGGCCGGGCGCGAGCCGATGTTCAGTTCGGCGATCTCGCGGATGGGGGTGCTGGCGAAGAAGTAGTCGGCAAAGCCGTTGGTGCCGTAGACCAGCTTGCGGTAGGCCGCGAAGCTGGCGTCGGACAGCGCCTGCGCAGCCTGCAGGAAGCCCTTGGGCGCGCTCTGCGTCGGGTGCAGCAGCGTGGCCTCCAGCGTGGCGGCGACCAGCGTCTCCAGGTTGCGCCGGCCGATCTCGGGGTGGGCGTACTTGGAGGCGATGACCTCGCCCTGCTCGGTCAGGCGGATCTGGCCGTTCACGGTGCCCGGGGGTTGGGCCAGGATGGCCTGGTAGCTCGGGCCGCCGCCGCGGCCGACCGTGCCGCCGCGGCCGTGGAACAGGCGCAGCGTGATGGGGCCGACCTTCTTCAGCTCGTCGAACAGCTCGACCAGCGCGATCTCGGCGCGGTACAGCTCCCACGACGACGTGAACATGCCGCCGTCCTTGTTGCTGTCCGAGTAGCCCAGCATGATGTCCTGCTCGCCGCCGCTGCGGTCCACCAGGCCGCGCACGCCGGGCAGCGCGTAGAACTCGCGCATGATCTCCGGCGCGATGCGCAGATCGCCGATGGTCTCGAACAGCGGCACGATGATGAGGTCGCTGGTCGCGTAGCCGTCTAGTGTGCCGCGCAGCAGGCCGGTTTCCTTCAGCAGCAGGGCCACTTCCAGCAGGTCGCTGACCGATTCGGTGTGGCTGATGATGTAGTGGCGCAGCGCCTCGCGGCCGAAGCGGGCCAGCGCCTCGCGGGCGGCCTCGAAGGTGGCCAGTTCGAACAGCGTCTTGTCGGTGTAGCTGGCGCCGATGACGCGCAGCGGACGGGCGTCGCTCAACAGCTTCAGCAGCAGCGAGCGCTTGGCGGCTTCGTCCAGCGCCGAGTAGTCGCCCTCGATGCGGGCCGTGGCCAGCAGCTCGGCGATCACCAGCTCGTGCTGGTCGCTGCTCTGGCGCAGGTCCAGCGTGGCGAGGTGGAAGCCGAACACCTGCACGGCGCGGATCAGCGGCGCCAGGCGCGGGGCGATCAGCGCCTCGGCGTGGTGGCTCTTCAGCGAGGCCTCCAACGTGCGCAGGTCGGCCAGCAGCTCGTCGGGTGAGGCATAGGGGTTCTGCGGCGCGATGGCGTGGCGCAGCGCCTCGGTGCCGGTCAGCTCATGCAGCGTGGCGGCCAGGCGGGCGTACATGCCGGTCAGCGCGCGGCGGTAGGGCTCGTCCAGGCGGTGAGCGTTCTGGTCGGGGCTGCGCTCGGCCAGCGCCTGCATCTCGGGCGACACGCCGGTCAGGCGCAGCGAGATGGACAGCTCGGCGCCCAGCTCGTGCATCTCGGTGAGGTAGTGGCGCAGGGCCACCTCGCTCTGGCGCTGCATGGCGCGCTGCAGCGTCACGGCACCGACATTGGGGTTGCCGTCGCGGTCGCCGCCGATCCAGTGGCCCATGCGCAGGAAACTGGGCAGCGTCTCGCCGGGCAGGTGCTCCTCCAGCTCGGCGTAGAGCTTGGGGATCTGACGCAGGAAGGTCGAGTGGTAGTACGACAGCGCGTTCTCGATCTCGTCGGCCACCGTCAGCTTGGAGTAGCGCAGCATGCGCGTCTGCCACAGCTGCGTGATGCGAGCGCGCAGCAGGCCCTCGGCCTCGCGGCGCTCGCGGTCGGTGGCGGCGCGGTCGAGCGCTTCCAGCAGGCCGGCGACGGCGCGCTCGGCGTCCAGGATGCTCTTGCGCTGGACCTCGGTGGGGTGGGCGGTCAGCACCGGCGAGATGAAGCCGCGGCGCAGCACCTCGGCGATTTCGGTCGGGCGGATGCCGGCTTCGTGCAGATGCTCCAGGCAGTAGGCCAGCGAGCCGGGCTGCAGGCTGCCGGCGCGCTCGTGCACGTCGCGGCGGCGGATGTGATGCCGGTCCTCGGCGATGTTGGCCAGGTGGGAAAAATAGCTGAATGCGCGGATGACGCTGACGGCCTGGTCGCCCGAGAGGCTCTTCAGCAGCTTGTCGAAGCGCTTGCCCGCTTCCTTGTCGTGCTTGTGACGGTAGGCCACCGACAACTGGCGAATGCGCTCCACCAGTTCGTAGGCTTCGCGTCCTTCCTGCTCGCGGATGACGTCGCCGAGGATGCGACCGAGCAACCTGATATCGGCCACCAACGGCTCGTTTTTGTCGGCTTTCTTGTCGATTTCTGGGCGAGACGGAGCGGATCGTGCGGGCATGGCGGGGCGTCCGGAAAATGGGCTGAATCAAAAAGGTAACGAAGTTACCTAAATATGACTCTAGCAGTTTCTCTGTCTGATGGGCCTCCGCCGATGCGGGGCTGCAAGTCTGTTGTTGTCGCGCATCCATGGCGTGCAACGGCCCGTTTCATCAATGCCAAAGGCTCGCGTGGCAGGGTGTCCTCACCGTCTTCGGGGTGGGCGAAGCTGGCATTGCGCACTTACAAGGGAGTTGGGAGGCGCCGGTGCGATGGCGGCAAGAGCCGGCGCCGTGGCGGGTGAGCCCTCGGCGCTGCGCCGACGGCGCGGGTCAGGCTTCCGCATGAGCCTGCAGGCGCATCCGCAGCAGAGCCGGCTCTGTAGCGTGCAGGCACCACGCCGGGTAAACCAGACTGTCGGCGCAATTGAATGCCGGGAGCGAATGGGATATCGTAGACAACGTTGTCTATTTCGGATGCCGACGTTTGTCGCGATCCAGGTTTTGCCGCCTGGGAGCGATAACAATTGCTTGCGTCATAACTGGTTCTTCCATGTCTCCCATTGGAGGGCGGTCGTGCTGAATGCTGGGTGTTTCATGGTTGTTGTGGAATGCGGACAGCGTTAGCCAGACTCGCGTAAACCCCAGGATGGGCTGTTTGGGTGAGTCAATAAAGTACAGCGAGCGCTTGAACCAAGGCACTGTTGCGCAAGCAAATTGGTAACGCTAACAAGCGCTGGCATCCGCGGGCTACAAAGTCGTCGTGAAGTCGGCCCGGTTCGGGTCGTTAAAGCAAAGCAAGGAGACAAATGAAACACCCTCAAAGTTCCAAGATGCGGGCGCAGACGCAGCGGGCGCGGTTGAAGCCGGTAGCCTGGGCGTCGTCGGTCGCGTTGCTGGCCGGTGCCACTGCGGTGCAAGCCCAGCAGGCGCCCGCAGCTCCCACCACTGCGGCGCTGGAGACCGTCGTCGTCACGGGTATTCGCAAGTCGCTTGACAGCGCTGTCACCTTGAAGCGCGAATCCCGCGGCCTGGTCGATGGCATCGTGGCCGAAGACATCGGCAAGTTTCCCGACACCAACCTGGCCGAGTCGATGCAGCGCATCGCCGGCGTGTCCATCGACCGCTCGCCCAGCGGCGAGGGCTCCAGGGTCACGGTCCGCGGCGTCGGCCCCGACTTCAATCTGGTGCTGCTGAACGGCCGCCAGATGCCTACGGCCTTCATCAATCGCCTGAACCAGGGCGCCAGCGGCTCGCGAGCCTTCGACTTCGCCAACCTTTCGTCCGACTCGATCTCGGCACTGGAGGTCTACAAGACCGGCCGCGCCGAGTCGCCCACGGGTGGCATCGGTGCCACCATCAACGTCAAGACGGCCCGTCCGCTGGACCTGCGCGAGCGCGTCGCCAGCATCGGCGTCAAGGTCAACCACGACGTCTCCAACAATCGTCTGCCCGAGTCCTTCAAGGGCGACAAGGTCACGCCGGAAATCTCCGGCATCTATAGCGACACCTTCGGCAACCGCACGCTGGGCATTGCCATCAGCGGCAGCTACTCCAAGCGTGACTCGGGCTCCAACGAGGCCTACACGCAGGGCGGCTGGCTGACCTCGACGCCGGCCTCCAACGATTGGGGCACGGTGCCGCAGGCCCAGCGACCGAACGGCCTGTACTCCACGTCGGTCGACATGCGCTACTCGCTGACCGCGCTGGAGCGCGAGCGCATCAACGGTCAGGTCACGCTGCAGTTCGCACCCACCAAGGACCTGAAGTTCACCGTCGACCACACCGTCGCGACGAACACCATCAACGCCAAGAACGCCGAGATGTCGAGCTGGTTCAACTTCCAGTTCGGCCCGACGACCTTCACCGGCGGCCCGGTCGCTTCGCCGCTGGTCCAGACGTCCACCTGGGCGACGCCGGACCACGACCTCGCCATCAACACCGGCCTGTTCGGCCAGAAGTCCAAGCTGAACTCCACCGGCTTCAACTCCGAGTGGAAGATCAGCGACGCGCTGAAGCTCGACATCGACGTCCACCACTCCAACGCCAAGACCAGCCCGAACAGCCCCTACGGCACCTACTCGGTCATGGACCTGGGCCTGTTCAACCAGGGCAATGCGGTCGCGTACTACGACAAGGACTTCCCCATCCTGAGCCTGCCGACCAGCGGCACGCTGGGCACGCCCAACAACGGCAAGCTCGACCCCACCAAGCTGCAGCTGACGGGCTCGCAGTTCGTCAACAACATGAGCGACCAGACGGTCGACCAGTTCCAGACGCGCGGCAGCTGGCGCCTGGACACCGACAACAAGCTCATCGCCGGCCTGGGCTTCACCAAGACGAAGAACCGTGCCGCCAACCGCAACAACCAGCATGACGACTGGGGGGGCGTGGGCGTGCGCGGCACGCAGGGCGACTACAACAACGTCAAGGTCTACACCGAGAACCTGCAGAAGTTCTTCGGTCAGATCCCCGGCAGCGACGATCCGCGCCAGTTCCAGAACTACTACATCGCCGATTTCGACAGCCTGCGCGTCGCGTCCATCGCTTCGCTCATGAAGGAGCGCGGCTACAGCAAGGCGCAGGCCGAGGCCTATTTCTCGACCTCGCCCGACTACTCGCTGGGCAATGACTGGCGCACGACCGAGAAGTCCACCAGCGCCTTCGGCCAGTGGGACCACTCGTTCGACACCGCCATCCCGATGAACCTGTCGGTGGGCCTGCGCTACGAGAGCACCAAGGTGGATTCGTCCTCGCAGGTCGTCACCCGCACGGGCACGAGCTGGGGCACGCAGAACGAAGTCGCCCTGACGTCCGGCAGCACGACCTTCGGCACCAAGTCCGGCAAGTACAACTACTGGCTGCCCAGCATCGACTGGGACGCTGACCTGGCGGACAACCTCAAGGTGCGCGCCAGCTACGGCGAGAACATCGGGCGTCCGGGCTGGGATACCTTGCTCGGCGGCGTGAACTTCAGCTCGCCGGCCAATGCGGGCGGCGGCACCGGCAGCACAGGCGACCCGACGCTGAAGCCGTTGAAGTCCAAGAACCTGGACTTCTCCGCCGAGTGGTACTACGCCAAGTCCAGCTATGCGGCACTCGGCCTGTTCTACAAGAAGGTGAGCAACTTCATCGGCACGTCGACCTACGACACCACGGTGCCGGGCCTGACGACGCCGATCGGCGGTGCCTACTACCGCGCCGGCGCGGCCGCCTGCGGCGCCAATGCCACGCCGCTGTGCATCCGCAACTACATCTTCAACAACTTCAACGGGCAACCGGGCGTGACGCGTGGTCTCACGAGCGACTCGGGCGAAATCCTGGGCACCATCGCCGGCCTGCCGAGCGATCCGCTGCTGAACTTCCGGGTCACCCGTCCCTCGAACGAGGCCGGCGACAACATCAAGGGTATCGAGCTGAACTTCCAGCACATGTTCGGCAACAGCGGCTTCGGCGTGTCGGGCAACTACACGATGGTGAAGACCGGCCTGGAGTACGACAACACCAACATCACCACGCCGCAGCGCGCGCTGCTGGGCGTCAGTGATTCGGCCAACCTGGTGGGTTTCTATGAAGACAACACCTGGTCGGTTCGTGGTGCGTACAACTGGCGCGGTTCCTTCCTGGCTCAGCGCTTCGATGGCCGCGGCAACAACCCGGTCTACACGGAAGCCTACGGTCAGGTCGACATGTCCATCGGCTACAAGATCGGCAAGAACCTGACGGTGCAAGCCGACCTGCTGAACCTGAACGATGGCTACATCCGCCAGCACGGCCGTGCCAAGGAGCAGCTGGTCTCGGCCATCCAGACCGGCCGCCGCTACCTGATCGGTGCTCGCTATCGCTTCTGAGCGATGAGCCCGGCCGCCCGGTGACGCTGCCCCTGGGGGTGGCCAGTCGGGCGGCGCTTGTTGGCCGAGGCGGGCGTGCAAACGCTCGCCTCGGCCAAGTTGCTTTGCAGAATGCCCTGGCCTTGCGGCAGCCGACGGCCCGCACGGCCCATACTTCCCGAGGATGGATTCCGAGTTGACGACGGCCGTTCGACGCATCGTGGTGCTGGGTGGTGGCTCGGCCGGCTGGCTGACGGCCGCGACCCTGGCCGCCGAGCACGGCGGTGATGCCGCCGATGCCTTGCAGATCACGCTGATCGAGTCGCCCGACGTGCCTGCCATCGGCGTGGGCGAGGGCACCTGGCCCACCATGCGGGCCACGCTGCACCGCATCGGCCTCAGCGAGGTCGATCTCATCCGCGAATGCGACGCCGCCTTCAAGCAGGGCTCCTGCTTCGATGGCTGGCTGCATGGCGGCCCCGGCGACCGTTACTACCATCCCTTCTCCCTGCCGCATGGCTTCGGCGAGGTCGACCTGGCGGGCGCCTGGGCACAGCGCGGCGGCGAGCCGGCCTTTGCCGAATGTGTGGGGCCGCAACCGCATTTGTGCGAGGCCCATCTCGCGCCCAAGCAGACGACGACCCCCGACTTCGGCGCCGTCATGAACTACGGCTACCACTTCGACGCCGTCAAGCTGGGCCATTTGCTGCGCCGGCATGCGACCCAGGTGCTGGGCGTGCGCCACGTGGTGGGCCACTTCACCGCCGTGCGCTCGCACGACAACGGCGACATCGCCGCGCTGACCACCCGCGAGCACGGCGACATCGAAGGCGACCTCTTCATCGACTGCTCGGGCCTGGCCTGTTTGCTGCTGGGCGGGCACTACGGCGTCCCCTTCCGTTCGCAGCAGGGCGTGCTCTTCAACGACAGCGCGCTGGCCGTGCAGGTGCCGCATGCCGATGCGCAATCGCCGCTGGCGTCGGCGACCGTTGCCACCGCCCATGCCCAGGGCTGGACCTGGGACATCGCGCTGCCCACGCGCCGCGGCGTCGGCCTGGTCTATTCCAGCAGCCACACCGACGACGCGGCGGCCGAGCGCACGCTGCTGGCCCACCTTCAACGCAGCGGCGCACCCGCCGTGGAGGCCCAGCCGCGACGCATCTGCTTCAGCCCCGGCTACCGCGAACGCTTCTGGCACCGCAACTGCGTGGCCGTGGGCCTGGCGGCGGGCTTCATCGAGCCGCTGGAGGCGTCGGCGCTGGCGCTGGTCGAGCTGTCGGCCGCCTTCATCCGTGACGAGATGCCCGCCTGCTGCGCCGACGTGGAGCTGGTCGGCCGGCGCTTCAATGAGGCCTTTGCCTACCGCTGGTCGCGCATCATCGATTTCCTGAAGCTGCACTACGTGCTCAGCCGCCGCGAGGACGCCGACTACTGGCGCGACCACCGCCGCGCCGACAGCCAGCCCGATTCGCTGCGCGAGTTGTTGCAGCTGTGGGCCCATCGCGCGCCGTCGCGCAACGACTTCTACCGCGCCGAAGAGGTCTTCCCGGCGGCCAGCTACCAGTACGTGCTCTACGGCATGAAGTTCCAGCCCGCCCTGCGCGCGCTGCGCCCGGGGCGGCTGGCCGCGGCCGAAGCGCGCATGAAGGACGTGACGACAATCACCAAGCGGATGCTCGGCGCCCTGCCGCGCCACCGCGACCTCATCCAACACATACGCACGCACGGCATGCCCGCCGCGTGACGCCCTGACCGACTCTCATGCTGCAACTGCTCAACAACATCCAGCACAAGGACCTGCGCATCGTCACCGAACGGGGCGCGCGATGGGGCGACGACGTGATGTCGGCGCCTGTCACGCCGGACGAGTTCCGCAAGCTGCAGGCCCATTACCCCATCGTCTTCCAGCCCGACGGCCAGGGCAGCTACCTGCCGGTCGTGCTGTTCGGCCTGCAGCAGGGGCAAAACCTGTTCCTGACCGACGCCGGCTGGGACGCCGACTACCTGCCGCTGTCCATGCAGCGCATGTGCTTCTCCATCGGCCTGTCGGACACGGAGCTGCGCATGGTGGTGGACATGGCCAGCCCGCGCATCAGCCACGGTGCCGAAGGCGAGGCCGTGTTCCTGCCGCACGGCGGCATGACCGAGTTCATCGAGAACGCCAACTCGGTGCTGCACACCTTGCACCAGGGCCTGCAGGCCATGCCCGAGTTCATCCAGACGCTGACGGCGCACGACCTGCTGGAGCCCTTCGTGCTGGACGTCGAGCGCCCCGACGGATCGCGCGGTCAGCTGACGGGCTTTCACATCATCCACGAGGAGCGCCTGGCCGGGCTGGACGCCGCCACCGTGGGCCTGCTGCACCAGGCCGACTACCTGCAGCCCATCTACATGGCCATCGCCTCGCTGTCCAACTTCACGAAGCTGATCCGCCGCCATCTCGACCGCGGCGGGTGATGGCCATGCGCGAGCGCAGCGACGTCAGCGCGCAGGCGCTACCGGCCGAGCTGCTGCAGTCCGGCCAGCCGGTGCTGCTGCGCGGCCTGGTCGCGCACTGGCCGCTGGTGCAGGCGGCGCGGCGCTCGGACGCGGCCTTCTGCAACTACCTGCGTGGCTTCGGCGGTGACACGCGCGTGGGCCTGTGGCGCGGCGCACCGGACATCGCTGGGCGCTTCTTCTACAACGACGACTTCAGCGGCTTCAACTTCCGCCGCGAGATCGGTCACTTCGGCGCGCTGCTGGACGAGCTGCTGGCCCAGGTGCCCGACGCCCTCTACCTCGGCTCGACCGAGGTGGACGGTTCCTTCCCCGGCCTGCGCCAGGCCAACCCGCTGCCCGCGCTACAGGCCTTCGACCCGCTGGTGAACCTCTGGCTGGGCAACCGCACCCGCGTCGCCACGCATTTCGACCTGGCCGACAACATCGCCTGCGTCGTCTCCGGCCGACGCCGCTTCACGCTGTTCCCGCCCGAGCAGGTCGGCAACCTCTACATCGGCCCGCTGGACCTGACGCCGGCCGGCCAGCCGGTTAGCCTGGTCGACCCGGCCGCGCCCGACCTGCAGCGCTTCCCGCGCTTCGCCGAGGCGCAGCGTCACGCGCAGGTCGTCGAGCTGGAGCCGGGCGACGCGATCTTCATCCCCAGCCAGTGGTGGCATGCGGTCGAGGGCCTCGCGCCCATCAATGCGCTGGTCAACCTGTGGTGGCGGCAGTCGCCCGCCTACATGGACTCACCGCTGCCCACGCTGATGCTGGCGCTGCTGACGCTGCGCGACCTGCCGCCGCACCAGCGCGACGCCTGGCGGGCGCTGTTCGACCACTATGTCTTCGACGCCGACGCGCAGACCGCGGCGCACCTCCCTCCCGCGGCCCGCGGCGTGCTCGCGCCGATGAACGACGCCAGCGCCCGCCAGATCCGCAGCCTGCTGCTGAACCGACTCAACCGATGAGCCTGCCCATGACGCCTGAACCCCAACCCGTCCGCCGTGTCGTCATCTGCGGCGGCGGCACCGCCGGCTGGATGGTCGCCGCTGGCCTGTCCAAATGCCTGGGCAAGCAGATCGACATCCGCCTGGTCGAGTCCGAGGAGATCGGCACCGTGGGCGTCGGCGAGGCCACCATCCCCACGCTGCACTTCCTGCACGACGTGCTGGACCTGGACGAGAAGGAGTTCATCCAGGCCACGCAGGCGACCTTCAAGCTCGGCATCAACTTCGAGAACTGGCGCAACGTCGGCCGCGACTATTTCCACTCCTTCGGCAAGACCGGCAAGAGTCACTGGACGGCTGGCTTCCAGCACTTCTGGCTGGAAGGCCGCCGGCGCGGCCTGGCCAGCGACTACGGCGACTACTGCCTGGAGCTGCGCGCCGGCCTGGACAACCGCTTCGCGCTGCTGCCCGACAACGGCATCAACTACGCCTACCACTTCGACGCCACGCTCTACGGGCAGTACCTGCGCCGCTTCTCCGAGGCACTGGGTGTGCAGCGCATCGAGGGCAAGATCGTCAAGGTCCACACCGACGCGGCCAGGGGCGACGTCACCGGCCTGCAGCTGGAGCGCGGCGAGCTGATCGAGGGCGACCTCTTCGTCGACTGCTCCGGCATGCGCTCGCTGCTGCTGGGCGAGACCCTGGGCGTGCCCTACGAGAGCTGGTCGCACTGGCTGCCCTGCGACCGCGCGCTGGCCGTGCAGACCACCTCGGTCGGCGAGCCCGTGCCCTACACCCGTTCCATCGCCCATCCCTGGGGCTGGCAGTGGCGCATCCCGCTGCAGCACCGCGTCGGCAACGGCGTCGTGTTCAGCAGCCGGCATGTCAGCGACGACGAGGCCAAGGCTGCGCTGCTGGCCAACGTGCAGGGCGAGGTGCTGCGCGAGCCGCGCGTCATCAAGTTCACGCCGGGCCAGCGCGAGGTGGTCTGGAAGAAGAACGTCGTCGCCATCGGCCTGTCCAGTGGTTTCCTGGAGCCGCTGGAGTCCACCAGCATCCACCTGATCCAGAAGGGCCTGCTGCGCCTGGTCGAGATGTTCCCCGCCAACGGCGTGCGCCAGAGTGACATCGACGAGTACAACCGCCAGGCCCGCGAGCAGATCGAGGTCATCCGAGACTTCATCATCCTGCACTACCACGTCACCGACCGCACCGACACCGCCTTCTGGCGCGGCTGCCGCGACATGGAGGTGCCGCCGCTGCTGAAGCACCGCATCCAGCACTTCCGCGACACGGCGCGCATCATGCTCGACCTGGGCGAGCTGTTCCAGGAGAACTCCTGGGTGCAGGTCATGATGGGGCAGGGCATCCAGCCGGCCGGGCATCACCCCATCACGCGCAACATGGACGACCGCGCGCTGGCCGACTTCCTCGGCGACATCCGCAAGGACGTGGCGCGCACGATGATGAAGCTGCCCCGGCACCAGCAGTTCATCAGCCAGTTCTGCCCAGCGCCCAAGGTCGAGGCGAGCGCCCCGAAGCCCGTCATGTCCGGGCCGGCGCTGCGCATCAACCCGCAGGCGCGCATCGAGACGGTGCAGCTGGCCGACGGCGCCAAGGTCTTCGTCGTCGACGACTTCGCGCAGGACCCCGACGCGCTCGTCGCGCTGGCGGCGTCCGTGAACGGCCAGTTCGCGCCGCTGGCCGGCCATCCCTATCCCGGCCCGCAACTGGACCTGCCCGACAGCATGGCCGCCGACCTGGACGGTTTTTTCCGCCGGCACCTGAGCCAGCCGCTGCGCGCCGGGGCGCCGCTGGGCATGTATGGCCGCTTCGCGCGCGTCGCGCAGGATGCGGCCACGCTGGACGCCCGTCAGCGCATCTGCCACCGCGACGACTCCGCGCTGCAGGCCGGCGAGATGATCTCGGCCTCGGTCCACTACCTGTTCAAGGACGAGCGTCTGGGCGGCACCGTGTTCTTCCGCTCGCTGATGAGCGAGGCCGACACGCAGCAGTTCCGGCGCGACGCCAACACGCTGGACGCCAGCGCCTTCGGCGACAAGTACGGCATCGCGCCCGGCTACATGACCGAGAGCAACCGCTACTTCGAGGTCATCGGCCGCGTGCCCGCCAAGTGGAACCGCGCTATCTTCTACGACGGCGGTATCTTCCACACTGGCGACATCCAGTGGCAGGCCAACCGTGATGCCTACCAGGCCGGCCCGGGCCGCCTGACCATCAACGCCTTCTTCAAGAGCCGCCAGCCCTGAGGCTGGCAAGGTGGCCTCGATAATCGAGGGCATGACCACCCCCATCACCATCGCCACGCGAGAGAGCCGCCTGGCGCTGTGGCAGGCCGAGCACGTGCAGGCCCGCCTCGTCAACGAACTGGGCCTGATGGCCACGCTGCTGGGCATGACGACCCGCGGCGACCAGATCCTCGACCGCACGCTGTCCAAGATCGGCGGCAAGGGCCTGTTCGTGAAGGAGCTCGAAGCCGCGCTGGCCGAGGGCCGCGCGCAGCTGGCCGTGCATTCGCTGAAGGACGTGCCCATGGAGCTGCCCGAGGGCTTCGCGCTCGCGGCCGTGCTGGAGCGCGAGGACCCGCGCGACGCCTTCGTGTCCAACGACTACGCCTCGCTGGCCGAGCTGCCGCAGGGCGCCGTGGTGGGCAGCTCCAGCCTGCGCCGCGTCACGCAGCTGCTGAGCCTGCGGCCCGACCTGCGCGTGGAGCCGCTGCGCGGCAACCTCGACACGCGGCTGCGCAAGCTGGACGAGGGCGGCTACCACGCCATCGTGCTGGCCGCCGCGGGGCTGAAGCGGCTGGGCCTGGCCTCCCGCATCCGCGGCCACTTCGAGATCGACCAGATGCTGCCCTGCGCCGGGCAGGGCGCGCTGGGTATCGAGATCCGTGCCGACGACGCGGCGCTGGCCGCGGCGTTGGCCCGGCTGGCCCACACGCCCACGCTGCTGGCCTGCGAGGCCGAGCGCGCCGTGTCGCGCGCGCTGGGCGGCAGCT
>DASWWC010000001.1:0-2082 GCA_036401055.1 Roseateles sp. | reverse complement strand
GGCGGTGCTGGCCCAGGGCGCGCTTCAGGTGACGGTGGCCGGCGACGGCGCCAGCGCCCTGCACGAGGCCGCGCAGGGCCGCTTCGACGCCGTGCTGATGGACCTGCACCTGCCCGATATGGACGGCACCGAGATCACGCGGCGGCTGCACGTGGCCGGCGTCACGGCGCCGGTATTGGCGCTGACCGCCAGCGCCACGCCGGCCGAGCGCGCGCAGTGCGAGCAGCTGGGCATGGTGGCCTTCCTGACCAAGCCGCTGCAGCCCGAGGCCTTGCATCAGGCCTTGCTGGAGGCGATGAGGGCGGACGGATGAGGCGAGGCCCGCCGGCCCGCCACGCTCACCAGGTGGCCGCGAAGCTCACCATGACCCGCCGCGCCTGCGGTCGCAGCATCAGCTTGCTCTGCGGGCCCGTGCGGTAGGTCAGCGCGCCGCGCAGGCCGGCCAGGCCCTGGCCGCGCGGGCGCTCGAAGTCCATGCGCGCGGCCCAGCCGGTGTCGCGCTGCCAGACCGGTGCCTCCAGGCCACCGCTCAACCGGGTCGTCAGGTCATAGCTGACGCCGGCCCACACCGCCTCGCGCACGGCGGCCTGCGGACCCAGCCGCACGGGAGCGTGCAGCTGCTGCTCCAGGCCGATCTGGTAACGCCAGCGCGAGTGCTCGCGCTGCCGCGCCAGCCACTGCGGGTCGCGCCAGTTCAGCTCGGCGTCGACGCCGGCCAGCGCGGTGACGCCGGTGAGGCTCACATGCGGCACCTGGGCCTGGGCGTGGCCGGTCATGCACAGGCACAGCAGCGGGGCGATCAGGCGGGACGTCATGGCGGTCTCCGGCGGTACAGCGTGATCAAGTGAAGCATGGCCGGCCCGCGCGTGCGCGCCGTCGGCACCGGCCGCTGTGGCATATCGGACAAATAGCGGCCGGGGCCGCCGTTGACGCCGCCGCCTCAGCCCGCGGCGGCGCCCAGGCTGAAGTGGAAGGTCGCGCCCTGGCCCGGCTCGCTGTCCGCCCAGACCCGGCCGCCGTGGCGCTCCACGATCTTCCTGACGATGGACAGGCCCACGCCCGAGCCCTCGAAGCCGGCGTCGTGCAGGCGCTGGAAGGGCTTGAACAGCTGCTGCGCCCGGCCGGCATCGAAGCCCACGCCGTTGTCGCGCACGAAGAACACCGGCGTGCGTCCCGACGCGTCCATGCCCACCCGCACCTGCGGCCGCGCCGCGCCGGCGCTGAACTTCAGCGCGTTGCCGATCAGGTTGACCAGCACCTGGCGCACCAGCTTGCGGTCCGCCTGCACGGTGGCCAACGGCTCGACGACGACCGGCAGCGGCGCATCGCCAGGCAGGCGCTGCAGGGACTCGACCACCTCGATCGCCAGCGCGTGCATGTCCACGCGCTCCCGGCTCAAGCTGGCATCGCTGGCGCGCGCCAGCGCCAGCAGCGCGTCCACCAGCTGGCGGGTGGTTTCCGCCTGCGCGGCGATGACCTGCAGGAAGCGCAGCGCGCGCTCGCTGTCGTGGCTGGCGATGAACTCCTGCGCCAGCCGCGCGGCGTTGGCGATGCCACCCAGCGGCCCGCGCAGGTCGTGCGACACGCCGCGGTTGAAGCTCTCCAGGCCCTCGATCACGTCGTGCAGCTCGGCCGTGCGCTGCAGCACGCGCTGCTCCAGCGTCTCGTTGGCAAGCTGCAGCTGCTCCGCCGTGCGCATGATCTTCTTGTAGAGGCTGCCGTTCTCGTAGATGCGGCCGGCCTGCGCGGCGTAGATGGACAGCAGGTGCTCGTCCTCGGCGCTGAAGCCGTCGGCGCCGAGCTTGTCCATCAGCAGCACCCAGCCGTAGGCGTGCCGCGGCGAGCACAGCGACGCGATCAGGCCGTGCTGCAGCGCCGGCAACTGGGGCGGCAGGCCGGCGCTGGCCGGGTCGCCACCCGGGTTGGCGAAGCGCCGCGCGCGGCCGTCCGCCATCACCTCGCCGGCCAGGCCGGCATCGGCGGGCAGGGACTGCAGGCCCTGGGCCGGGGCCAGGCCCCAACTGCTCACGCGAGTCAGGCCGCTGTCGCCCTTGTCGCGCACCACCAGCACGGCGGCGGGGG